>CAIYIS010000027.1 GCA_903926385.1 uncultured Bacteroidota bacterium | reverse complement strand
GTCTGTTTCAATAGAACGGGTGTCTGTTTCAATAGAACGGGTGTCTGTTTCAATAGAACCGGTGTCTGTTTCAATAGAACGGGTGTCTGTTTCAATAGAACGGGTGTCTGTTTCAATAGAACCGGTGTCTGTTTCAATTGAACGGGTGTCTGTTTCAATAGAACGGGTGTCTGTTTCAATAGAACGGGTGTCTGATTCAATAGAACGGGTAACCTATATTAACAAAAACTCCCCTTCCGAATTAACGGAAGGGGAGTTCTTTTTCGACTTATTAAAGTTCTTATTGTTTCACCACTCTTTCGGTGTGCAATACATTCGAATTAGCATCGAGTATTCTAACGAAATACATTCCGCAGTTTCAGATGTAGCTCCAGCAGTTATCTTTTCAAGAAAAATACAATCAATCGATTCCGAAGTTTCTATATAAGGCGTCATTAGAATTAATCTATTTTTATTGTATTAAACACCTTCTGTTCATCATTAATAAGTACTCTTATTAAGTATAAATTTGCAGGCAAATCAGACATTTCAATAATTTGTTTTGTGTTTCCGGGATTCATTTTTTCTGAATACTTTTTTACGGTTTGTCCTAAAACATTAATAATAGAAATTTCAATATTTGATTCTTTTGTCAAATTAAAATCAGCGGTAACAAGTTCTCTAAAAGGATTGGGCGAAACGGTTATCGAAGAAGAGTGGTCAATTTCATTTATAGATGTAAAAACTGAACAAAGTCCTGTTACTTGAACCGGAACCGGACTGTCTGTAATGCTTCCATCCCCTAGTTGCCCCCAACCATTCCATCCCCAGGCCCAAGTAGTGCCGTCATTTTTTAAGGCAATTGAATGAGAGTCACCACATGATATTTCTACAATGCCTGTGAGAGCATTCACCTGAACAGGAACATGACTATCGGTAATGGTTCCATTACCCAGTTGCCCTGAACCATTCCATCCCCAAGACCAAACAGTTCCGTCATTTTTCAGGGCTAGGTTAAACGAATTTCCTGTTGATATTGCTATAACTCCCGGAATAGAATTTACCTGAACAGGTATATTACTGTCAGTAATACCTCCGTTGCCTAATTGCCCATTGTAATTTCTTCCCCAATCCCAAAGCGAACCATCGTTTTTCAACGCTAGGCAATTCCATCTTCCTGCCGAAATAGCTGTTACGCCTGTAAGAGAACTAACCTGAACCGGAATATTACTGTCCACAAGGGTTCCATTTCCCAATTGTCCGTCTGCGTTACGTCCCCATGTCCACACGGTACCATTGCTTTTCAAAGCAATGGAATGAGGTCCGCCACATGCGATAGCAGTGACACCTGTAAGTGAACTTACCTGAACCGGAATGCTGCTGTATGTATTGGCCCCATTTCCTAATTGACCATTGCCATTTATTCCCCAGGCCCATACTGTTCCGTTGTTTTTCAGTGCAAGACAAAATCCATCACCAGCTGCAACAGCAGTGATACCCGAAAGTGAACTTACCTGCACAGGATAATTTACACTATATCCAGTTCCCGACTGCCCTTCACCAAAAGCCCATACAGTACCATCACTTTTCAATGCAACAGAGTGAAAATTTCCACCAGAAACAGCACTAACACCATTAAGAAGCCAAACCTGGACCGGAACGTGGCTTTCTATATTATTTCCATTTCCCAGTTGTCCCAAATTATTATATCCCCATGTTTGCACAATATTATTACTGCAAATCCGAAGGCAATGTCCGCCTCCGGCTCCAATAATTTGTGCTGAGCAGAAGGATGGAAACAGATAACCTATTATTCCAACTGTTATTGTTTTGAAAATATTTATTTTTTTTTTCATTTTTCTTAAATTTAAGTCACCGTAAAACTACAATTTATTTATCACAAAACACATTCACCCTTTCTAGAGCAGGAAACAACTACGCTGTCAATTCATTTGTATTGTGGCAAGTGCGCAATCGATTTCTTTTCTTGTAAGGGCACTAATGCTGCTTTGGTATTAAATACACCTGATAAAGTACATTTCTCTCGTGTCGTTTTTTATTCTGAGAATATTGGTTAAAATTAGCACATTTCATTTAACTTTTTCCAGTTTAAATTTTGGGGAGCATTACACAATCGGGTGCTTGTTCAAATAAATTTGCAGGAGATTGTTCCTCCACTAAATATGCAATATATTGTCCTTTTCATTTATTCTTGTAAACATAATTCTTGCAACACCAAACTGCATTTGTAGATTATTGAAAACAAAACGTATATTAATTTACTGGCGGTTAAAAATCAAATCGCCCGGAGTTTTGTTCAGCATTTTGTTGATTGTTACCCATGACACCAAGATACCACTTCCGATGATGATGACGATGGAGAAATAGGTGAATGGGTCGATTAGCTTGAAGAAGGTGTTGTTGCCTTCGATAGTGATAAATTTTTTAAGCAGTACATCGATAATAAATCCGGCACCAAAAGAAAATGCAAAGGCGACAAACAGGCTGGTGAGGATGAAACGGAAGATGATGATAAAATATATTCCCTGCGCTTCCTTGTCTCCAAGACCAAATGCTTTGTAGGTCCCTATGTTCATTTTTATTTTGGATAAGTGTGTTTTTAATAAGTTTGAAATAAAAAGAATGACAGATAGGAGTCCGAAAATTAATACAAGAGATGAAATTATTTTAGCAATGTTGGAAAGAAAAAGGAAGTTTTCTTTTTCGCGAACACTAGCCATATCTACTTCCAGAATACTTCCCGAATTAAGATTTTCCTGAGAGTTGTATTTATGTTTTATCATTTCAGAAAATTTGCGGACGGAATCTATTTTTTCGAAATTTATGGAAACAATATCAAAGGTGAGTGCATGTGAATAGTCATCGTTATAATCATCGTATTGATAATACTGAAAGGCTTTAGCGGCCATTGGTTTTATTTCGGGCGACTCCATCAACTTTTGATAAATCAGGTTTAGTTCCGCCATTGGAATACGGGTTGTAGTGCGGATAGATATTTCGTAAGAAGGCTGCCAGGTCTCGTTGTTTTTGATAGGTTGGTATGCCTGAAAGTCGTATTTTTCGTACTCTTTATGTGTGTCGAAAAAGTGAGTGGCTGCTTTTTGAAAAACATTTGCATTTTGTTGATTATCGATTAGAATTACTTTGATTCCTTTTTTCTTCCAGATGTCGAACGGGCCGTTGTTAATATCGTAATAAGCGCGCAGGAAATGTTCGGAATACACAAAGTCCATCTTTCCTGGAATATCTTTTACCACCGCCCGAATAGCGATAGGCACGGGCACAGTCATTTTGGTACCATTGGAATCTACATATCGGTTGCCCATGTATACAAAGGGCGCATCCATGGGGTATCCAAGAGAAGCCAGAAAGCGGGATGTAACCACAATGCCCAAATCTTTTTGACTGGTGAACCCTTTTTTATCACCTGTCATTCTGTTTTCATCTTTTAAAATATCTTTCATCATCACATCCTCTCCACCCTCTCGATACTGAACCGAACGGCCTTCTTTATACTGAAAAGTGTTATCGGATTTATTCTGAAATTCAAGGGATTGTTCTTTGTAGGAAAGCACCGATTTAACCGCATAATTCTTTTTCATTTCAGGCGTATTCAATTCGTCCAAGTACTTCGGAATTTCGGTAACCCGCTGGTAAGGTATCGTCATCTTTAACCAGTTTACAAATGGGTCGCTCAATTTATTGTTGAGGTAAGCCAAACTACCATTAGCAAATCCGATGGCCAGAAGTGTAATGGAAAGAATAGCGATAAGGGCAAGCAGATTCGAATATCCTTTGCCAATTAGCGACCGGCCTTCTTTGTTTAAAAACAGTTTGCGATATTTTGTTTTGATATCCACGCTTTCGTCCTGCACATTGCTTACTTTTTTGTCGATATCGATAGCGTATAATGCTTTTATTTTATCTTTAAATTTTTGGGAGTTTTCTATGTTTAGGTTTTGCCAGTCTTTGCGTTCAAAAATATTTTCTTTTAAAATTTCTGCATGTTTGCTGGTTTTGGATTTGCTCAAACAAATAATACGCGAAGCATGATTTACAGCCAGATTAATATCATGCGAAACAATAATGGCAGCCGCATTTTCATTTAAGTTATCCTTAATAATTTGAATAAGGGCATTTGCATTTTTTTCATCCAGATTTCCGGTTGGCTCATCTCCAAACAAAACAGAGAAACCCGAATTGAGTGCTCTCACAAAAGCTACCCGCTGCCGTTGACCACCCGAAAGGTTAGATGCAAGAGTAGATTCGGAAATTTGCTGAATAGGTAAACCCACTGCATCCATCAATCTTTTGGCACCTTCCATCGCTTCACTCTGACTTTCACCTTTCTGAATCATTGCCGAAAGACAAATGTTTTCGTAGGCTGTAAAGTTGTCCATCAGGTTTGTGTTCTGGAAAATAAAGGAAAGGTAAGAGCGTCTTACATTGGACAATTCGTTCGTGTTTTTTTCGTCCCAGAGATTTTTATATGAAATCTCTTTGTCGTCTTTCGGATGGAATTTTATTTCACCCGAAACGAGCGTATTGTTCATTAGTCCTAGTGTCTCGAGTAGTGTACTTTTGCCAGAACCGGAGGAGCCTAACAAAAAAACTATTTCCCCTTTTTCGATGGATAATTCGTCAATGAACAGAACGCTTCCTTCCACTGTTTTGTCATACGAACAATAAGCGGACTTGATTTCAAAGATATTTTTAGCCATGGGATTTTGTTCTGATTTAGTAAGTAAACCTGTAATTTCTATTAAGTAACTCACTATTCATTCCATCTCCATGATAAAAAGAGAGGGGATGAATGGGTGAGGTGTAAATTATTAAGGCAATAATTCCTGCGGAATCCAGTAGAAACCCTGGTCAGAAGAAGTGAATTTATTTTTTTCATCTTTTCTGAATTCTTCTAATTTGGAAGAGCAGTTTTCAAGCTCAGCTTTAGCCTGCATGAACTGGTCGGTATCAAATTTTTTGATATCGGTAATATCGCTAATGGTGTATTTTTTAAGAATACTGCTTTTGCAAGGCATTCCAACTACCATTTTCAAAAGGTCTGAAATTTTGGTACTGTTCATTGCTGCTTGTGCTTCTTTTTTACCCATATAGGTAGCCACAATTTCCAAAAGAGCGGCTTTCATGCTTTCTCTGGTTTCTTTCTCTGTTTGGCTAGCTTTGGAAATAGAATTCAATCTATAAATCAGGTCGCTTAATTCCATATCCGAAACCAAGATATTATAAGCATATAAATCTGTTGTAGATTTAGCACATTTCATTCGGATATATCCATCAATATATAACTGGAGGTTATCATAAGAAACCTTTTGAAGCGTTTCAACATTTACAGACAAACTATTCAGAAAAGAATACATACCGGCATTCATGGGGATTTTTTTTCCCTGGCCTTTCATATATGATTCCATATTGTTCGCAAGTTCCGTTTTGGAAGTCAGAATCTGATCAACAGAATTGGAAATATAACCACTGAGTTTTTTATTATCAATGCTGTTGTAAAGGTCAGAAAACATCAGAACTCCCGGCAACGGATCTTTCTTTGGACAGTCGAACTGAAATGAATTATCGTATTGACCAATTCCCATTCGTCTTTGAGTAGTAGCTCCTTTAGCATCGTCTTTTTTTAAACGTGAATATTCTTTTTCTACCAGATTACTTGACTCCCCGGCTAAGGCCATAATTTCTTTATCAAATATTTTGTACTCGGGTCCATATGTATTTTTCACCTGAAATGCAAGCAGACCAACTTTGTATTTCGCTAATTGTTCTATCACCTGCTGTTGTGTTATCTTTTTGTCAGCAGGATCGTTGGCTGCACATCCAATCAATATAACAAGATTGGATTCATGGTCTTTTTCGTCAAACATTTTGGTTGCTTCATTAATTCCGCTGTACATAGCCATATAATCGTTGCTAGTATGGCAACGCCCCATTATTATTTCTTCATCAAAGGTTTTCAAAACATCTTCATAATTTGAGGTAAGCGGCTTGCTGTATATAGATTTATCGCCATCAGAGCAGTTTTTTTCGTCATAATTTCTATACACCACTAATCCCATTTTGTAAACCGAACTTTTACGTTCCTCTTGTTTGGCCTTTTCATTTTCTACGTTAAATTTGTTTATGATAGCTCTTATACTAGAAGCAATTGTACTTTTGTAATCCATTAATTTTTCGGAACCATCCACAACAAATACAACATTAACATGGTTATATTTTTCTTTTAACTGATTGTATTCTTTTTCCACATTTGCATATTCCTCTGACTTGATAATGGTATTTCCATTTTTATCCATAATATTGGTAACGGTGCCAGTGCGGATGTTTTCCTTTATTTTATCAATATTATCATCTAAAATAGGGTATCTCTTCCAATATGGGCTTTCGCGTTGGGCACTCGGGGCTTTAGCACCAAAAATATCAGATGTTCCAATAGTACAATTTGCAGCAAAATCACTTGAAGTTTTTTCACTTAAGAAAACACCTGTCTGAAGATTTAATTTTGTCATCTCTTCCACCGCAGCCGCACTAGGATTAGGTTCCAAACAAAGACGTTGTTTCCATTCCTTGATGGTTTCAGCAGGAACCCAGCCAAGGATATATTTGGAAGCATTTTTTACCTGATTCATAATTCTAACTTCAGATACTTTTCCTACCAAACAGGCATTACCTTCTTTTTTATAAATATAAAGGAATTCAAATAATCTAAAATCATTATCGGTTTTGATTGACAATTTAGGGTCGCTGAATAAAGGTAATTTGTTTTCGGAAAGTTGTTTCGCATTTTTCTCAATATCCTTAATCGTTGAAACACTATTTATCGCCAAACCTTTTATTGAATATCGTTCAAAAGTTGTTAAGCAAGACTGCCACAGCAACATTTGATTTTTTTCAACCCAACCGTAATCTTCCAGTTCACTTTTTATTTTTATTTCACTTTTTACAGCAGTATAGGCTACCGGTTCATATTTTACAATATGAATCATCTTATCATTTTCATCAATAACGTAGAATGCATCCATAAATTTCAGTTTCTTTAATGCTGAAATCTTATTAGCATCCACATAGGTTTGAGCATTTTCCCGGTCAGCAAAAACTATCCATACGTTGGATGTGGTAGCAATTTTTTTCTCCAAAACAGCTTCAGTAGAAACACGCTCATTTGGATATTCATAATCCCGAGGGAAAGACATTATTTTTTTTCCAATTGTACTTTGGGAAAAAGAATGTATTGAGAATAATAGAAGTGTGGTAATTAAAAGAAAAGAAAACTGAATTTTTGATTTCATATTAATGTATAGAGATTGGGTTGTTGATGAATAATTACGAATAATTTTTGAAATTATAAAGTTAGGGCATTAAAGGTAACATTTTCCTGCCCAAAATCTGTACTATAGAAAGTAAGGGCACTTTTTATTTGTTCTGCCTTCACCTTTGTACTTTCAGCAGGGCTGTTGATGGTTACAGAAACTTTTTTGTTGTTAAACATAGCAGAAATTTCTTCCGGAAAATTCTTAAATAAAGGACTTGCGCGGAAAGGGATATTACCCGCCATATCACCAATAATAAAAAAGTCGAAGCTAATATCCCCTGTTATTTTTGCTATTTTATCATACACCGAGTTTCTCATTTTATCTATATCATATAATTGATCAGCTACCATACTATTAGAATTGGACATTGTGGTTAACATTTTGTCCAATGACTCAGGATTAGTGGTAATTTCAAAATTGGTCCCATTGCTCAAAAACAAAACAAATGGTTCTTTATCTGCTTTAATTTTATCAAACATCTTTCCAATCTTATCATACATCATATCTGATATCACATCTTCACGGGTGGAACGGGTGTTATTAACATATATAACCTTCAAGTTTTCCTGCGAAAAACTTATTAATTGTACTAAACTAAATACAGCAATTAAAATTATTTTTTTCATGATTCTGTTGTTATGTTTTGTATTTACTCTGTTATCTCTAGTTTAGTCAGATAACCTTTACTCTTATCATTGGTTTGTTTCACCGATTTTATTTTGCATTCCCCAGTGATACTTATTGCCCTTAAATAAGAATTAAGAGATTTTATTTTCCCGTTCACAGATACATCCATTGCCAGGTTTCCGCGAACATACTTTTCTATTGCATCAGTGTTCCCATTTTTGCCAGTTAATTGTTTGAACATCCCTATCAACTCGTCATTTGACATTGGTGTTACCTTATCATCTGTAGGCTGAGTTGTTTTAGCAGGTGCTGTGGTTGTGGCTGCAGCAGAAGGGGTGTTTGATGGGGTTTTACTGCCCTTGGTATCCGTTGTAGTAGCTGCATCCGAGCCTTTCGATGTAGTTGTGTTTGTTGCTGCTGTTGAAGTTGAAGTTGGCTGAGTCGTGCTTGCCGATGTAGCAGATTTTGCTCCAGGTATCACATCCACTTTCCATTCTGCCACTGCCTTGTTATCTCCGTTAATAAAAACAGTTACCTTATGGGTTCCGGGATATTTGAATGTATAAGTAGGATTCTGTTCTTTTGAATCATCAGATTTTAATGTTTCACCAAATCCCCATGACCAACTGTTTCCCTTACCAGAAGTTTCTTTGAAAGTTACAGGTTGATTTGCTGAAACCTCCTGCGGACCTTCTATAACAGGCATAATCAGGTTTGTTTCCTCTTCCAGAATTAACGGTTTTACTTCTATTTCTTCTGTTTTATCACAATCGGCACTACCATTTATACGAAGCACTACTTTGTATTTTCCAGGTTTAGTATACGCATGAGTTACGGGAGATTTATCGCCTTTGTTTCCATCACCAAAATCCCAACTCCAGGAAGTAACGCTGGCGTTGTCGAAACTAAAAGTCACCTCTTCGTCCACTTTTGGGGTCATATTCGATATCACCATTTGTTCAGGTGGACATGTGTGATTAAACACTGTTTTCATCAGAACTACACCTGCAATGCCTGCTACTAATAAACTTGCAACAATAATAATTATTAATTTACTTTTTGCCATAACTTACTTTTTCTTTATTTAGATTATACATTCTATAAGTGATTCCGATATGAATTCCATAACTGGTATTTGTAATACTATTTATCCCATAAAGGACGGTGTTATAATCTCCCACATTATCCGTAAGAGCTTCACCATTTTTAGAATTGCCAGACATTTTCAGATAAGTAATATCTAATCCTGCAAGTAGATTCATTTTTGGAGAAAGTGGAATTGAAGCACCTACTCTTGCTATTAACCCTATCCCTCCTTTAAATTTAAATTTATCAGATTTGCCTTCCGGAGCCTTGTCTATGCCTGCATCATACTGTGTGCCCCATTTATTAAAGTAATCAGTAACTGACGCTGAAGAATTTGTTTCTGTTGCAGCTGAAGTTCTTGTGATACTATAGATTCCATCTTTACCTACTGATTCGTAATCTGCTTTTTCAATTGTGTAACTTGAAGTGGCATTAGATGATAAGACAAACGTAGGGCCTATCTGGAAATAAAGTCCTTTTTTTGTCTTGCCTCCATCATATTTGAACAATAAGTTAAAGGCAACATTGTTCATAGAAACTTTCTCCGAAACATTGGTTGCAGTGAATTGTCTCGTGAAGTCCTGATAACCCGTATTGAAGAGAGGATTTGTTTTTTGATATTCCAAATAAAGTTTATCATAACCCATGGTTGCGGACGAATGCCGATATAACACACCCAACCCCACACCAAATTTTTTATCTTTCTTAAACATAATATCTGCATCCAATCCAAGAGCAATTGCTGTTTTTCCTTTTGCAGCGAAATTATCAATAGAACTGTTTGCAACGTTAATGCCAGTATAATTAAGTTTTGTCAAATCAGGGGTATCCATCTTTGAACTATTCAATCCGCCAACCACATTGAAAGCAATAGAAACGCGAGGAGGATATTTAGGCAATGTATCCGGGCATCCACCAAACTTTTCAACTCCGGCAATATCCGGACATTTATCTTTCGTGTCTTCTATTCCATCATTGTCTTTATCCGGACAACCATGTGTTCTGGCTGGCCCTGGAACGGTTGGACAGAGGTCTTTGCTATCCTCCACTCCGTCCTTATCAGAATCAGAAAAAGTTGCGGTAGCTGCTACCACTCCTGCCACATTGTAAGGTTTAGGACAGGAGGGACAGGGAATTGGGTTACAAACTATCTTTGTAATACCAGTGATTTTCGCGGACGAATAATCATCTGATAGTTTTACATTAAGTTGCATAACCGTTCCCTGATTCGATAAAAATGATTTAATATTATAATTTCCTGAAATGCTTCTTTGGATTACAATTTGTGCTGTATGGTTGCTTATGTTTTTGTAATTAATATTTGTCCTTTCAATTTTATTAATGATACCCATCGGAAAAAACTCTTTATAATTAGCTACCATTTTCTCAACCGAAGATTCTCCCGTACTCAATTGTTTATTCGAATAGTTAACTGGAGTCAGGTCGTCCCAAACTTTCGCTCCTGGTTGAAACAATGCCAAAAATGCCACTGCTTGTTCTTCTGAAATATTTTGTGTGCCTACCTTTTGCAAACTACAGGTATTAATATAGTCGTTCAGTAATTTGTCAAGGGTTGCAGCAGCAGCTTTTTTCTGGGTCACACTCAAATCTTTTAAGCCCTGGGCAAAACCAAGATTGCAACTTATTATAATAAGAGTGAGAATCTGTAATGTCTTTTTTAATCTCATAATGTTTTGTTTTATTAGCACTGTTTGCTTTAAGATTATTTCAACTTGTCTTTATTTCTGAACAACTAATTTCTGGTAAATAAAAGGATTTCCAATTGTTTCCACTCCGATAAAATAAATACCATTACTCAATTCCTTAATGTCAACATCGGTTTCCTGTCTGGCATGTGTAAGTTTTGTATTCATTATTTGTTTGCCTGCGATATCAACTATCCTGTATGAAACTATTTCTGCAGAGCACTTCAGATTTACACTGCTGTTTGCGGGATTTGGGAAAAGAGAAACAAATTGAATGTCTCCTGAATTATTATCCACGGATAAAGGATTGCCAATGTACGAAATGGTAAAACAATTATTTGTTCCTGCCACCATACATTTTACCCAATATGCTTTTGCCGGATTCGGATAATCAGTTGCGAGATATTGTTGTGATGTTGCCCCTGAAATAAAATGAGGTGTCATGGATGGCAAATCATCGAACCCCCATTGATAGGTTAAACCACTTTGAGGAGCCAAGCTACATAACATAAGTTGACTGGTCAGGAAAATAATAGTTGGTGCAGGATTTAGGACTGTTGAAACTGCAACTACATTTATTGCTTTATTATGTATGCTCTTGCATCCTGTTGTCTGATTTGTAACTTTCAAAAATATTGTATCCACTCCCGTATATGGGAACGAAAATGCACAACTTGTTGAATTTGTAAAAAAGGAAGATGTTGTAGCATTGTTTGTTGACCACAAATAATTATATCCTGACATTATAGTATTAATTGTGTACATCACATTTTGAGAACCCGTACAAACTGAAACTGTATCAGTACTGAAAAATGGTGGCGGTGGTGAAGGGTGTACCGTAATAGTAGCTGTAAAATCAGCCCCAACGCAGGCACCTGCTGCCCCTGATTGAGGTGTTACAGTATAGGTTGCTGTTTGATCTGAATAGGTATTATGTGTTAAAAGTTGGCTAATTGAATCAAGTCCGGTAGATTGTGCGCTGCTTCCTGTTATTCCTCCGGTTACCAAGGGAGCTGACCAGGTATAGGTAGTACCGGCAGGTACAATTGTTAAACCGCTATTTACAGGCAAAATGCTAAAGGTATTTCCATTACATATTGTGGCTGTTAGTGGCGGAATAACCGGTGTTGGGTTTACATTTACAGTGTAGGTAGCGGTTGCTGTACATGTTAAAGCACTTGAGGTAATACTATAAGTTGCTGTACCAGGAGTATTTTGTGAATTGAAAATAATTTGAACAGGTATTGTATTTGTTCCGTTTGCTGTGAACCCCGAAAGACCTGTTGTCCCTGTGGCTGTCCAGACGAACGCAGCACCTCCGACACTTGAAGTTAAATTTATAAGTGTGGTTGCTGTTCCTGAACAAATAGTTTGTGACAAAGGACTATTTGTTATAGTTGGTATTGGATTTACCGTTACGGTTTGTGTTGATGTTGCAGAGCATCCTAAACTTGTTCCTGTTACGGTATAAGTGATAGTTCCTACTGCCGGGGTAAATGCTGTTCCGTTGGTAACTCCGCCTGTCCAGCTATAAGTGGT
>CAIYIS010000026.1 GCA_903926385.1 uncultured Bacteroidota bacterium | reverse complement strand
TTAATTAACTTGTCTAGCGTGTTTTCTTTTTACGTTTGTATTTTTGTGTCTATTGTTTGTTAAAATTAATAATTTTGCAAAGATATGAGCGTGTTTCGCTCGTGCCAATAATTAGGTGGTGTCCTCACCACCATGCTTAGAAAAATTAAACAAAAGAGATGAGGATGTTAGGGGATATTGTGTGTAATATTATAGTATATTTGTTGGAGGAAAATTGATGTGTTGTGGCGGGACGCCACAGGATAATAAACACGAGCGAAACACCCTCGCGCTTGCGGGGATACAATTTGAAAGCCATTCACAACTTACAGAAGGAGCGTTTGTTGGAGAGCCTGATGTTTATCAATAAGTCAAAGATACAATTTGAAAGCCATTCACAACTGGTTTTTATGGGTTTCTTTGCATTTGGTTGATGTTTATCAATAAGCCCCGCAGGCGCGAGCGAGTTTCGCTCGTGCCAATAATTAGGTGGTGTCCTCACCACCATGCTTAGAAAAATTAACCCAGCTGGGCGTAGAGTCCCTTACGTTCTGTTTAGCCGCCTCCCTTCCGAAATGAATATTTTATTAGTTTTGTCTTTATAAAAAAAAGTAGGAAACCTTAACATCAATCAGATATATTGGGTCATAACAACCGGTTTTTATTGCCAAATAAATTATGCGAAGGATAAAAATAAATAATCATAAGATAGCCATCCTGGTGGATGGGGAAAACATCAATTGCAAATATATTGACAGCATCCTGGAACTGCTTGGTTATTTTGGCAATGTTACCATACGCAGGGTATATGGCAACTTCAATAGTCCATTTATGAAAAACTGGAAAGCAAAACTGGTTACCTTTGAGATGAAAGAAGTGCAACCCGATACTACGGGCAAAAATTCTACCGATTGGGAACTGGGCCTGGATGCCACCGAAGTGCTGCGCCACAACCATTCGATTGACTGCTACTGCATAGCTTCAGGCGACAGCGATTTTCTGCCGCTTGTTCATTTTCTTAAAAAACATGGGAAAACGGTTATAGGGGTGGGTAATAAATATTCCACTTCGCGCGGGGCACCAAAAGAATGGGACGATTTTTATTATATAGAACACATTCCTTTTTTTCTTAAAAAATGGAAAAAAGCTGCAGCAGCCAAAGCTGCTAAGCCAACCCCGGAAGAGCCTGTAAAGGTGGTTAGACCAAAAATAAAATCCCCGAATAAAATAGGAATTAAAGTGGTGGACAAGATAGACCTGACCGGAAGAGTGACAGGAAGAAGAAAAGAAAAAATAAAATTGAGCTATGAAGAACAACTGGCTAAATTGTTATTGGATTTTCCGCTCAAACCCGGTGTGGATTATGATGCCATCATGGAAGCATTTAAAAGAGTAGTTGATCAAGAAACAGGTCTTGCTAAACTATCAACAGTCCGCAAGAATCTTAAAAAGAACAACATCTTTTTTACTGTCAAAAATTTTTCGGACAGTATTAAGGCAATGGCATTAAGGTTTGAAATAGTTGCACACCCTACTAGGAAAGGAACGTTTATCAAACTCAGAGAAAATAAACAATAGCCGCATCTTATTTCTCCCACAGGCGCGAGCGTGTTTCGCTCGTCCCCCCCTCGCCCTCGTTTGTAACGAGGGCGGTTGAGAAATGCGTTTTTAACGCATATTTCCCCTCCCCCCTAATTAAACATTAAAAAATTATTGAGTTCGGTAAAGCAAACAAGAACAAAACAGGTTTTTATTTGTGGAGTAAATTTGCACCTTTCCTAAAATAAAATCTCAACCAAACGAAGAAAAACTTTTTTTATCTTTGCATTAAATATTTAATAAAAGGAATAATGTAAAACATAACCCCATGTTGGTTCCCTCAATGACAGATGAAGAAATTCGGAAAGAAATTGAAAAAGACTTTCCTATTCTATACCGCAAATCGCTGTATGTGGCAGCTGAAATTAAGAAGCAGA
>CAIYIS010000025.1 GCA_903926385.1 uncultured Bacteroidota bacterium | reverse complement strand
GAAAACTAACGAAGAGTTGTTCGGTATAATCTTTTTTTCCTTGCATGCTGCAAAGTTCCGAACTATTTGTTTTTTTTCCTTTCTTACTTTTCAAAAGTTCTTTACATTTGTGTGTTAGTTGTGCAACATGCACATAAGATTAATAAATAAAAAAAAGGGGGCGACCTGCCAGTATGAAGTTTCAAGCATTTAATTACGTTTGTCGCGGGGCGAAAGAGACGAGCTACCACCACACATTCTCGCTCAAATGTGCTTTGGCACATTTGCCGTCCCCCTTTTTTTCCTTCATAAATCTTTCAAACGTTATCGGTAATTTTACGAACGTGTGCAACAAACTTTATCGCTTTAAAAACAGACACGCAAAAACACAAATGAAAAAACTATTACTTCTTCTTTTCACCCTGACCTTGTTTCAGCAACTCTGCTTTGCACAAGGCAAAACAATAGATTCGCTTAAAAGAGAATTGCTAAATACTAAACAAGATACTACTCGATTAAGAATTTATTTAGCACTTTGTGAAGCTGGCGATTTAAATATAAATAAAGCGATGTTCAATCCGACACCTGATACCGTAGATTTAAGAAATAATTTTAAATATGGTGAACAGGTAGTGAAATTAGCTGATAAATTACTGACACAAACCATTAATGGCAGCGAAAGAAAAAAGATTTTGAAACAAAAAGCACTAGCTTTATCTTATATTTCAGGTTTTTATTTATTTCCCAAAAACCTTTATTTAAAGTCAGAATATGATAAGAAACGCTTGGCCATTTATCAGGAAATAAATGATACAGCATATATTATTGGGACAATCAATATCTTAAGTCTGGATTTTAGGGATATGGGCAATATTCCAAAAGTACTTGAATATTATCAAAAAGGATTGTCAATATCTAAAGAAATGAATTACAAAAAAGGAATTGAAAACTTCTTAAGTGCCATAGCTGGAATATATAAAGAACAAGGAGACTATTCTCAAGCATTGGAAAACTCACGTAAAGCTTTATTATTAAATTATGAACTTAAAGACACGATTAACTTGCAGAGGACTCTTGAAACAATAGGAATAATTTATGGTTATCTTCATAATACGAGACTTGCAAATGAATATTTGTACAAAGCAATTTTATTATTAGAATTAAAGAAAGATAATATTAGTGTTATTGCTGATTATAATATCTTAGGGCAAATGTACGCTAAGAATAATGATTTTTCGAATGCTATGATATATTATCAAAAGGGATTGTCAATGGCTGAAAGTTTAAAGATTAGTGGTTATTTAAGAGCCATACTTGGCAACATAGGGAAAACTTATTTGAAACAAAATAATATTGAAAAAGCACTTGAATTTCATTACAAAGCTTTGGAAATTGGCGGGGCTAACAATCCCTATTCTTGTGAAGATTTAGCAAACGATTATCTAAAACAAAAAAATTACACAAAAGCAAAATATTATAGCGACTGTTACTATAAAGAGATGTCTCAAGCATCAAATTTAGAAAACTGCAAAAATGCAGAACAACTTGCAGCAAAAGTTGATTCTTGTAATAAAAATTATGCTGATGCTTATTGGCATTATAAAAAGTATATTCTTCTTCGCGATAAATTAAACAGTGAAGAAGTACGAAAAGCAGCCACACAAGAAAAATTTCAGACTGAATACGATAAACAAACAGCTGCGGATAAAGCATTGCAAGAGAAAAAAGATGAAATAGCAAAAGCGGAAAGTAAAAAACAAAAGCTTGTTATTGTTTTTATTGGTGTGGGTTTATTGCTGGTGTTGGTGTTTGCTGGTTTTATATTCCGTTCGCTAAGAATAAGAAACAAACAAAATAAAATTATTTTTGAACAAAAAACAATAGTAGAAGAAAAACAAAAAGAAATACTTGATAGTATTGAATACGCTTTGCGTATTCAAACAGCCATATTACCACCACAAAAGATAGTAAAACAATATTTAGAAAACTCCTTTATACTTTACAAACCTAAAGACATAGTAGCAGGGGATTTCTATTGGATGGAAACAGTTAATGATTTAGTTTTATTTGCAGCTTGTGATTGCACAGGGCACGGAGTGCCGGGCGCAATGGTTTCGGTAGTTTGTCATAATGCACTTAACAGAGCAGTAAGAGAATTTGGTTTAACACAACCGGCCGCAATACTTGACAAGACAGCAGAAATAGTAATTGAGAACTTTAGTAAAAGCGAAGAAGATATAAAAGACGGAATGGATATTTCACTTTGTGCATACAACGCGAAAACGAAAACAATACAATGGGCAGGTGCTAATAATCCTTTATGGCTATTACAAAACGGAGAACTGATAGAAACCAAAGCGGACAAACAACCAATAGGGATGAATGAAGATAGTAAGCCATTTACCAACCATACTTTCAACCTAAACCCAACAGACACCATTTACCTTTTCACAGACGGCTTTGCTGACCAGTTTGGTGGCGACACAGGACAAAAGAAATTAACAAAAAGAGGTTTTAAAGATTTAATTTTATCCGTTCAAAACAAGCCTTTACACGAACAAGGTATTGCGTTAGACAAGTTCATCACAGAATTCAGAAAGTCAGTAGAACAAATAGACGACATACTTGTAATGGGCGTGAAAGTATAGTAAACAAAGGGACACGAAAGACAAAACTACGGCTAACATAGGCCGTATGTTTGTAAAATTAATTTCCCCCGTTGGTCGTAGCGTTTCGCTACGTCCTGATTAATCGGCATCATGCCGAACGAGGAAACAATGAAAAACAGAAACAATGAAAACAAAATTAATCTACGTTTGCCTGTTATTACTAACTTTTTGCGGTTGCAATAAAACAGAAGAAATAAGTACCCCGTTAAATCCTTTGTTACGAACCAATGGTTTATATGTTGCAGTTAAACCCGGTGCATGTGCGTTTCTGGCGAACCATATTACCGCAAAAGAGATGCTAACTGTAGTAGATATTATTCGTTTTTATCCCACAGGTGGAGGAATAATGGTGAGTCAGAATGTGCCGAAAGGTTTTGTTATTACTCCAGCCTCAGTAAAGGAATGGTTTATAAACTTTGAAACGATAAAGAAAAAATACCGCGACAGTAAAGATGATGATGCTTCCATCGAAACCCACATGTTTACTCCAAAATTTTCGGCTGGTAATTCTATTAATTTTGCAGACTATTTGACAAAATCTAAAAGCTATGGAACAATTTATAGCGGTAAAATATATAACGATTCGTTAGCGTTAGCTTATGCAATTTATGATTCAACACTAAACAAGAAAAAACTATCAGATAAAGTAACACTTGCACCTAACGGCTTTCAAACATTTAAATTCTACTCTTGCGAAAACAACTGAGAAATATGAACGCGGTTGCGGGGGGATGAAAAGTGATAGAATAATTTTTCTTCATTTTCGCAAAATGGCTTTTGCTTTCTTTTGTACGCTCGAATAAGGAACGCCTTTTACTTTTCCGGTTTCCATTTCAGTACTGCGCTTTTTCATTTCTTTCACAAACTCACTTGTCCAGATAGCGTGTTTTTGATTTATCTCGTCTTCCACAATTGCAAAAAGAGCTTTAATCTTTTTTTCGTCTGCAAAACGAATGTATTTCTGCAAACTTTTTCGAATGGCTAATGTTGTCATACAATCTTTTTTTACAAAATTATTAAAGTAATTTCTTTAATGAGCAAAGTTGGTAAAAATAATAAATGTACACTCAGCCCCGAGCAAGGCTCCCCTCCCCCTCCATTTGAAATCTGAAATCCTCCCCTGAACTCTGAAATTTGAAATTCCCCCCAAAGTCTGAAACAATTCCTTTACATTTGCATCCTAAAAAAATAAAATAAATGAACCCGGACGATATTTTCAAAAACATTATTTCACATTCAAAAGAGTATGGATTTATATTTCAAAGCAGCGAGATTTACGATGGCTTAAGTGCTGTGTACGATTACGGTCAGATGGGAGCCGAGCTGAAAAAAAACCTGCGCGATTACTGGTGGAAAGCGATGGTGCAAATGCACGAAAACATAGTGGGTATCGATTCGGCCATATTTATGCACCCCACTACCTGGAAAGCTTCGGGGCATGTGGATGCATTTAACGACCCCTTGATAGATAATAAAGACAGCAAGAAACGCTACAGAGCAGATGTGCTGATAGAGGAGCATGTGGCCAAGATAGAAGGCAAAATTCAGAAAGAAGTGGATAAAGCCCGGGAGCGTTTTGGAGAAGCGTTTAACGAGGCTACTTTTCGCGAAACCAATGCCCGTGTGCTCGAAAATCAGGCTAAAGCAGATGCCATACTGGCAAGATTTAAAGATGCATTAGAAAAAAATAATCTGGAAGAAGTACGTCAGATAATAATAGACTGCGAAATAGTTTGTCCGGTTTCGGGCAGCAAAAACTGGACAGAAGTGCGTCAGTTTAATTTAATGTTCAGCACTTCGATGGGCGCTGTAACCGAAGATTCGAATGTAATTTACCTTCGTCCGGAAACAGCTCAGGGTATTTTTGTAAACTTTCTGAATGTTCAGAAATCGGGCCGTATGAAAGTTCCGTTTGGAATAGCTCAAACCGGAAAAGCCTTCCGCAACGAGATAGTGGCTCGTCAGTTTATCTTCCGTATGCGGGAGTTCGAACAAATGGAAATGCAGTTTTTTGTTCGCCCCGGCACCGAGATGGAATGGTATAATTACTGGAAAGCAACGCGTATGAACTGGCACAATTCCCTGGGTTTTGGCCAAGCTAATTATCGTTTTCACGACCATATTAAACTGGCTCATTATGCCAATGCCGCTTGCGATATCGAATTTAATTTCCCGTTTGGTTTTAAGGAACTGGAAGGAATTCACAGCCGCACCGACTTCGATTTAAAAGCACACGAAAAATTCTCGGGAAAAAAATTACAGTATTTCGACCCTGAATTGAATCAGAATTATGTGCCTTATGTGGTAGAAACGTCAGTAGGACTAGACCGTTTGTTCCTTGCTGTACTTTCGAAAGCTTATGTAGAAGAAAAACTGGAAGATGGTACCACCCGAGTGGCCCTTAACCTTCCGGCATTTTTGGCTCCTATTAAAGTGGCAGTATTGCCATTGGTAAAAAAAGATGGTTTGCCCGAAAAAGCAAGAGAAATAATCAACCTTTTGAAATACGACAATGCCTGCACCTATGACGAAAAGGATACCATAGGAAAACGCTATCGCAGACAAGATGCCATAGGTACTCCTTTCTGCATCACCATCGACCATCAGACGCTGGAAGATAACACCGTTACCATCCGCCACCGCGACACCATGCAGCAAGAAAGAGTTTCGATAGAACAATTGCCACAAATAGTGGAAGAAAAGGTAAGTTTCAAAAAAGCTTTACAAGGCTTGATGCCAGGATAAAACCTGAAGTGCAGTTATAACGTAAAAAGCAAAAAGCCTCTGAATTGTTCAGAGGCTTTTTTGCGGGCGTATTACTAAAAAACTATTTTTTTGGAGTTCTGTTGAGCGAATCTTTTCGGGCTTGGTCGTGGGCTTTTTGCAACGAATCGGAATTGATAAACATTTTCCATCCAATCGGCTTTTCGGCATTAATAACAGCGGCCTTTTGCAAATCAACATTCTCTTTGGTTTCGCCCACAATTCCTTTTGTAGAATCGAGCATATCGCCAAATATAGGGTGATTGCCCATTACCATAATTTGAACCGGCTTGGTTACTTTAGCTTCGGTTTGGTTGTTTGTGTTTTCTGTTTCGTTATTTTGTGATGACTGAGGAGAATAAGAACTACCAGCACTCGAATTGTACTTGGCAGAAGTTCTGGTTACTGCAACATTGGCAGCAGTTTTAGTTTCTGTTTCTATGTTTGGTTCTTCAGAACTTACAGGGTTCGAAACTTCAGTGGTTTTTGCTGATTCGTTGGTAACAGCAGGTGCAGTTATTTCAGTTTTTGCTGGTTCGTTGGTACCGGTAATTAAAGAAAAGGCTAAATAACCTCCGCCTAAAATAACCACTGCAAAGAGTGAGTTAATAACATATTTCCATTTAAAAGAGCTAACCGGTGCAGAAGCATCCAACATGGATTCCATGCGCGACCAGTTGGCAGCTTGCTTAGAAGCTAAATAATCTCTCAACGACTCCTTTATTTTGTTGTCGAGTTGGTTGTCTGTATTATTTGTCATGCGGCTTTTGTATTAAATGCGTTAAATTCTTTCTTAAATTAAATTTTGCTTTAGATAAATTTGATTTGGATGTACCCTCACTGATTTCAAGCAAATCGGCTATCTGTTTGTGAGAGTAATCTTCCATTACATATAAGTTGAAAACTGTTCGGTAAGCCGGTGTTAGTTTTTGCACCGCTCTCAAAATGTCTTCTTTCTCAATATTTAGTACTAATTCATCATCGTCAATAACCTCGGCAATCTCCTTGGTATTTTCATCAGCATAAACAGTACTCACAATGTGATAATTCTGTTTTCCTTTTCTGAGATAGTCGATACAGGTGTTTACCATAATTTTTCTCAACCAACCCTCTAGCGAAGCAGAGTTATTAAAATTCTTAAGACCTAAGTAGGCTTTTAAAAATCCGTCATGCAAAATATCATTTGCCTCCTCCTCACTATTCGAATACCTCAAACAAATCCCCAACATGGTGCTGTAATATAAATCGTAAAGCAGCTTTTGGCATGCTCTATCGTTCTTCAAACAGCCTTTAACAATTTCTATTTCGTTCATAAATGCAGCCCTTACTCGCCACAAACATTCTTTCCCCTATATATAAGACGTAAAAATTCAGAATGGTTGCCTTTAAAATTAAATTTGTTGATGCTAAATTAGTATAAAAAATGGTATTAATGACAAAAAAGGGAATAAAAAAAGCTGCACTTTTTGGGGAGCAGCTTTAAAAAAATACTTAAAAAGGTATTAACTAAAATATTTTTCCTTTAAAAATTCTTCGAAATCGTACATGTTAGCCATTACCTGAAGTTCTCTGTAACGCTGATGAAACGCCATATCATCCGTTTGCGCATTTAATTCGTTTATACGGAAACGATCGAAATTAGCGAGTGCTTGTTTCTCTTTAGGAGTGAGGGGCTCGTTGTTAAATTCGTTTTCCCGCAAATCATTTATACTGGGTAATCCGCCAAGGTCTACTTTGGCGCTGTACTTATTAAGAAGCTCTGTGCGTTTTTTCATGTTGCAAATTTCTTGCGACAAAACTAAGTCATTCCTCAGTAAAATAATTTAAAGAGTTTTACTTATTATCAACACATCGCTGTTGAAAGATTAAAGCACTGTTACCTCTCCTCTTATATTTGTTTTCAAGAGCTTCTCCACTGCTGTCGTGCTTTTGGTAGCACCAAGCAGGAACATTAATTTGGTAATTGCGGCTTCGGTGGTTATGTCGTTTCCGCTCACTACTCCTATTTCATTTAATTCGGCACTGGTGGCATATTTACCCTGAACTACCGCTCCTGCATTGCATTGGGTAACATTCAGAATAATCACTCCTTTTTGAATGGCTTTTTGAAGCGATTTAATAAACCAAGGCTCGGTGGTGCAATTGCCCGAACCAAAGGTTTCTAAAACTACAGCCCTTAAATTTTTAATGTCAAGAATAGCATTAACCACAGTAGAAGTTATTCCCGGAAACAATTTGAGCACGACAATATTTTGATTCAGCTCGGTATGGGTTTTTAATTTCAGACCATTAGGTGGCATTAAGGCAGACTGATTGTATTTAATATAAACACCGGCTTCGGCAAGTATGGGATAATTGGACGACTGAAACGCTTTAAAATGTTCCGCATTGAATTTATGTGTACGATTACCTCTGTACAACTGAAACTCGAAATAAATACATACTTCAGATATTACTGGTTTGCCATTCACTTTAGCTCCTGCTATTTCGATGGCGGTAATTAAGTTCTCCTTACCGTCTGTGCGAATAGTACCTATGGGCAATTGAGAGCCGGTAAGAATAACCGGTTTGTTCAGGTTTTCGAGCATAAAACTCAAAGCAGATGCAGTAAACGACATGGTGTCGCTTCCGTGTAATATCACAAAACCATCTACTTTCGAATAGTTTTCTTTAATAATATTCACCAGTTCCACCCATACGGAAGGTTGCATATCGCTCGAGTCGATGGGCACTTCGAAGGAAACAGAGGATAACTTAATATCGAATTTTTGTAATTCAGGAATCTGGTCGGTTAGCTGTTTAAAATCGAAAGGTTTTAACTGCCCTGATTTGGCATCTTGCATCATGCCAATGGTTCCGCCTGTATAGATTAATAGTACAGATGCCCCTCCCGACTTCTCCAATGCGGAGGTGTTGCCATTCTGAACGGGATTACTAATAGATTTTTTTTTATTCATATAAGTAAATCATAATTTATATCAAACCACTTCTCCCCTTCGGGAAGGCCGGGAGGGGCTGTCTATACCCCAAATACATCAATAGAGTTTTGAGTAGTTACAGCAGCTACTTCCTCTAAGCTGATATTTTTTATTTCGGCTATTTTTTTTGCAATCAAAATCAGGTAATCGGGTTCATTTCGTTTTCCTCGGTGAGGCACAGGCGCCAGATAAGGAGCATCGGTTTCCAACACCAGGTGTTTCAAATCGATTGCCTCCACTACTTTATCCAGTCCCGAATTTTTAAAGGTTACCACTCCGCCAATTCCTAATTTAAAATTACCGGCATTCACTACTTGTTGCGCCTGTTCCACATTTCCGCTAAAGCAATGGAAAATGGCTTTTGTGCTTGTATTAGAGCATTCGTGTATTAATTCCATTACTTCATTAAACGAATTGCGAGAGTGAATAATATAGGGTAGTTCATATTTTTGCGCAAGCTGAATTTGTCTGCGAAATGCGTCCTGCTGTTGTTCGAAATACGTTTTGTCCCAGTATAAATCTATCCCGATTTCGCCTATGGCAACAAACTTACGTTTGCTGAGCCAGTGTTCTATCACTTGTATTTCCTGAGGATAGCGGGCATTAACCGAACAGGGATGCAATCCTATCATGGAAAAACAATTGTTTGGAAATTGCTTTTCAACCTGAAACATTCCCGGAATGGATTCGCTGTCGACATTAGGCAGAAAAAAACGAGTTACTCCGCTTTCAATGGCCTTTTCAATCAGTTCAGTTCTGTCAGCATCAAATTCTTTGGAATAAAGATGAGAATGGGTATCGGTTAAAATCATGTTGCAATATTACCATAAATTATAATAAATTTGAGGATAGATATTATTTAGTTTTTAATAACTTTGCGCCCCGAATTATAATTTCCATCTAATTTATAATTCGTAAAATCTAATTAGCCAACATGCCAATCTATCACAAGCTGGGGAAATTTCCTCAAAAACGACATACACAATTCGAAAACCCGAAAGGAGGATTGTATTACGAACAACTGTTCGGAACAGAAGGCTTTAACAGCCATTCTTCATTATTGTACCAGGTTCACAGACCTACCCAGGTGAAGGAGATTATAAAATCTTACAGTGTAGCACCAAAAATTGCAATTGATAAAAATATCAAATCATTATTGTTAAAAGGATTTGAAATAAAACCGGCCGAGGACTTTTTGGATAGCCGAAAAGCATTGCTTGTAAATTCAGATTGTATTGTTGGTCTGGCCGCTCCTCAAAAATCATTACGTACCTATTTCTATAAAAATGCTGATGCCGATGAAATGCTGTTTGTACATCGCGGTAAAGGCAAGCTCCGCACATTCATGGGAAATATTCCTTTTGAATATGGCGATTATATTATCATTCCAAGAGGCATGATTTATCAAATCGATTTTGAAACTTCTGATAATAGACTATTATATGTTGAATCGTTCGCGCCTTTTTATACTCCCAAAAGATACAAGAGTTCGTCCGGCCAGTTATTAGAGCATTCTCCGTTTTGTGAGCGCGATTTTATATTGCCAACTGAATTGGAAACTTTTGATGAAAAAGGAGATTTTGTTATCAAAGTAAAGAAGGAAGGAATGATTCACGAAATGGTGTATGCCACTCATCCTTTTGATGTGGTTGGCTGGGATGGTTACAATTTCCCTTTCGGTTTCAGTATTCATAATTTCGAACCTATTACTGGACGAGTGCATTTGCCTCCTCCTATTCATCAAACCTTCGAAACAACAGCTTTTGTAATTTGTTCGTTTTGTCCACGATTGTATGATTATCATCCAAAATCCATTCCTGCACCGTATAATCACAGCAATATAGATGCTGACGAAGTACTCTATTATGTGGATGGTGATTTTATGAGCAGAAACAATATTAAACCCGGACATATTACATTGCATCCAAAAGGAATTCCTCACGGACCTGCACCGGGTGCAATGGAAAGAAGCATTGGTCAGAAAGAAACACTTGAACTGGCTGTAATGGTAGATACTTTCCGTCCACTCATGGTTACAGAAGAAGCTATGGGAATAGATGACGGGAAATATTATAAGAGTTGGGTGGAGTAAGTAATTAGCTAATTAGCTGATTGATTAATAAGCTAATTAATTGCTTGATACGAATAATAAATAGATATAGGTGTATAACGGTTTTATTAAAATTAGCTAATCAGCTAATTAACCAATGAGCTAATTAAAAAAAGTGTCAGAAAATCCTAAATATAAGGACAACTTAATTGTTAATCTTACTTTTGAGTTTACTCTGAATATTATTTCATTTTCAGAAAAATTAAATGAAATAAAAAAATATAATTTGAGCAACCAGTTATTTAGAAGCGAAACAAGTATTGGTGCGAATGTTAAGGAGGCACAGAATGCGGAAAGTAAAGCTGACTTTATTCATAAATTAAAAATTGCCGCAAAAGAAGTGGATGAAACAGAATATTGGTTACTTTTATGTAAGCATTCAAAAGAATATCCTGACACAACCGAATTGCTGGATAAACTAACTGTAATTTCAAAAGTTTTAAATAAAATAATAGGAACATCAAAAAATAGTGTAAAAACAACGGTTAATTAGCTAGTCAGCTAATTAGCTAATCAGCTAATTAAAATTATGGCAAAACAAGTAAAAAATGTAGAGTACGGTTTAGAGAAAATATTCGAAGGAGCGCAAGACTTTCTTCCTCTTATGGGAACCGATTATGTGGAATTTTATGTAGGTAATGCTAAACAAGCCGCGCATTTTTATAAAACCGCTTTTGGTTTTCAATCGTGTGCATACAAGGGGTTAGAAACAGGATGTAAAGATTACGCATCTTACGTTGTGTCTCAGGATAAAATCCGCTTGGTATTAACAACACCTTTGGATGCTAAATCTCCTATTAATGCTCACTTGGCCAAACATGGCGATGGGGTAAAAGTAGTAGCATTATGGGTAGAAGATGCAAGGAAATCGTTTGAAGAAACGGTGAAAAGAGGAGCTAAACCTTTTATGGAACCTACTGTAGAAAAAGATGAACATGGTGAAGTTGTTCGTTCCGGAATTTATACCTACGGGGAAACTGTCCATATTTTTGTGGAGCGCAAAAACTACAAAGGAGTGTTCTTGCCAGGTTATACAACATGGAAATCGGAATACAATCCAACTCCTGTTGGTTTAAAATTTATTGACCACATGGTAGGTAATGTAGGCTGGGGAGAAATGAACCAATGGGTGAAATGGTATGAGGAAGTGATGGGTTTTGTAAACTTCCTTTCGTTTGACGACAAACAAATCACTACAGAATATTCTGCATTGATGAGTAAAGTAATGAGTAACGGAAACGGAAGAATTAAATTCCCGATTAACGAACCTGCTGTAGGTAAAAAGAAATCGCAGATAGAAGAGTATATTGACTTTTATGAAGGCCCGGGAGTACAACACATAGCTGTGGCTACTGATGATATTATTAAAACTGTAAAAGAACTTCGCGCACGTGGTGTTGAATTCTTGTCGGCACCTCCTCATGCTTATTACGAAGATATCCCTAACCGTTTGGGCAAGCACATGGAGATGATGAATGAAGATATGAACGAGATTGAAAAACTTGCCATTCTTGTAGACGCTGATGAAGAAGGATATTTGTTGCAGATTTTTACAAAACCTGTTGAGGACCGTCCAACTTTGTTTTATGAAATAATCCAGCGTATGGGAGCTAAAGGTTTCGGAGCGGGTAATTTCAAGGCATTATTCGAATCTATAGAAAGAGAGCAGGAGAAAAGAGGGACACTGTAATTGGATGCCGAAGATTAGAATAAAAAGTACTTCAGAGATTAATTTTCTGAACTACTTATTTTTGAATTTAGATGGCTTATGAGATAATCACACCAAGTGGTTGTTTATTGCATATGTAGTCAGTTCGGCATTATTCTTCATGTTCATTTTTTCTTTTAGCCTTGCCCGATAAGTACTGATGGTGGCGACACTTAATGTGAGTTCATTTGCTATTTCAGAAACCGTTTTTCCGGATGCGATTAGTTTAAGTACCTGAAGTTCTCGATCAGAAACAAGTTCATGCTGTTCCTTTTCTACTGTATTATCAAATACAGAAACAAGTTTTTCAGCCACTTCCGGGCTGATGAATTTTCGACCTTTTACCACCGTATTAATTGCGTTTACTAAGTCGGTTCTGCCACAGTTTTTGGTAAGATAACCATTGCCTCCCGCACGTAATGAACGTAAAGCATATTGGTTTTCGGGATGAATACTAAGAATGAGAATAGGAGTTTTATTAGATTCTGACCTAAGTTGCTTTAAAACATCAAGTCCATTTTTGTCGGGCATTGAAATATCCATGATAATTATATCGAATTTATCTGCTCTTGCAAGTCTCTCTGCCGAATTTCCATTACCAACTTCCACTAAAGTAGAGAACGGAAATTCTTCCGAAATAATTCGTGCTATTCCATTTCTTATTAATTCGTGGTCATCCACTAACAAAATATTCATAATTGAATAATTTTACTGTTTGTTTTAGTTTTAAGGTTCTTATATGAGTTTACTTTCAATTAGTAAACGGATAAGTTATTTGTTATTCAATTCAGCTTCGAATGGTAATGCTAATTCTATTTTGGTGCCTTTATTTTGAATCCCTTTTGCCACCAATTTCCCACCGAGCATCATGGCCCTCTCTTTCATTCCGAAAATACCAAGAGTTTTGTTGTTATTTATTTTGTCATTCGTAATACCAATTCCATCGTCTGAGATTTCCATCAACAACTCTTTATCAGTTTCTTCTAACGAAACACTCACCGATTTCGCAGCAGCATGTTTTGTTACATTATGCAAAGATTCTTGCAATATACGAAAAGCTGAAATAGAGAAGTTTTTATCAAACTTCCTTTCTTTGACGGTTGAATTGAAATGGCAAACAATCCCTGTTTTTTCTTCGAAATCTGCACACTTCCATTCTAGAGCAGCTAGTAAGCCTAGGTCATCGATAATGGCAGGGCGTAAAGAGAATGAAATTCTTCTGACCGAATTGATAATATCGTTATTCAATTTAATCATCTCCTTAAGTTTGTTCACCATGTTCGATTCAGGGTCTTTTTGATGGTACATAATCCAATCAATATCCATTTTTAAAGCGGTCAGTTGTTGTCCAAGTTCGTCATGAATTTCCAAGGCAATACTCGAACGCTCTTCTTCTCTTACCACCTGATTATTCTTTAGTAATGCCCGTAATTGAATTTGTGATTGCATTAATTCAGCTGCAATAAATTCTTTTTCTTTTTCTATTTCTTTCTTTTCAATGGCCTTTTTTATTGCATTAGGCACTCTTCCAAAGCTCGACTTAACTATAAAATCATCCACTCCCGCTTCAATAAAATCAAGAGCTAACTGTTCACTTAAGTTACCTGTAACAATTATGAAAGGTATATTCTTTTTAGTCTCTTTAAACATCAGTAGTAATTCCATACCTGTGAAGCAGGGCAGAGAGTAGTCGCATATGATAACATCTGGCGAAAAATCATCTAGTTCAAACATAAATTCCTCTTTTGAATCTACCCACCTACTATCGAAAAGTACATGAGCTTTTCTTAATTCGTTTTTGATTAATTCTACATCACCAAAGGTGTCTTCAATGAATAAAATATTTATTGTCTTCATGTTAATTGATATTTGTTTTAAATGAATTTATATTTATTTTATCGGAAACTATTAATTATTATATTGCGGTAAAGAGAAGTTAAATGTGGCGCCCTCATTCACTCTTCCTTCGGCCCAAATATAGCCACCGTGTTTATTTATTATTCTTTGAACGATAGATAACCCAACACCTGTTCCCTCAAATTCTTTTGAACTATGCAATCGTTGAAATACATGGAAAAGTTTCTTGTAATATTGCATGTCGAATCCAACTCCATTATCTTTAATATAATAAACAACAGATCCGTTTTCTCTGTAGGACCCAATTTCAATTATAGCTTTGTCCTTTTTACTTGTGTATTTAAGCGCATTCTCAACCAGATTCGTGATTACCTGTTTTATCATTCCTTCATCGCCATAAACCGGCAACAACTTCTTTGTTTCAATAATTATTTCTGCAGTTCTTTGTTTGTGAATTTGATCTAAAGTAACTATGTTTACGATTCCCTCCATATCAAGTTTAGTCTTCCTTAATTCCTTTTTACTTAGATGAGCAAACTCCAATAATTCATTAATCAGTTGATCCATTTTATTGCCACTTTCATGAATTATTCTTAAGTAATTTAATGTTTCTTCATTGAGTTTATCAGTCTCACACTCGAGAAGGATTTTTGTAAATCCTGTTATTGAACGCAGAGGTGACCGTAAATCGTGAGAAACGGAATGAGTGAATGCTTCCAATTCTTTATTGGCTTCTATTATTTGTTGTTCCGCTTCCTTACGCTGGGTTATATCGTTCCGGATAGAAATATACTGGTGAGGATGGCCTCTTTCATCCATTAAGGGTACAATTGTTGAATCCATCCAGAAAAAAACACCGTTTTTCGTTTTGTTTTTTACCTCTCCTCTCCACACACTTCCTTCAGATATTGTATTCCACATAGAATTGAAAAAATCTTTTGTATGATGATTTGAATTGACCAATCTGTGAGTTTGGCCAATAATTTCCTCCCGTTCATATCCGGAAATTTTACAGAAATTATCATTTACATAGGTTATTATGCCAAGTAGGTTAGTAATCTCCACTATTGATGATACATCCAACGCCATTTTATAGTTAGCTAATTCTTTAATGCTTTTATTTAATTTTTGTTCATTTAATTGCTGTGCTGTGATGTTTTCCGAGATACCTAGTAAATACTTTGGATTCCCTTTTTCGTCATAAATAGGTATTTTTTTAGTACGCACATAATATTCTCCTTGGCTCGTTACTAACTTTTGAACAGGAACCTCTATTAACTTGCCAGCAGATAAAGCCTCTCTATCCATTTCGTAAAAAAAAACGGCTTGTTTTGGATTAAATATTTCAATATCTGTTTTGCCTATAATGTCTTTCTTGTTTTTACCTATGATTTTTTCTCCGGCTAAGTTCATTCTTATATAGCTCAGATCAATCGCGTCTTTAACAAATACGGTGTCAGGCATATGATCAAAGACGGCATTTAGAAAAGATTTTTTTCTGACTAATTTCCCTTCGACATCTTTTAACTTGTGAAAAGTGCTTTGAATTGCTAAAAAAAGCAGTACTAAAATTAAAACAATTAATCCAGCAGAGCAGTATTCAAGTTGAGTCGCAAAGATTTCTTGTTTTTCATTTTCTAAGAATTGTTTAGATAATTTTTCATTTTGCTTTTTCTTTAATTGAATTATTAGCTCATCTATCTTATCAAAATTTAGACGACTTGCCAATAACAGATCTTCATTGGGTGGGGTTGAAATTTTGCTATTCTGGCTGTTTACATTTTGAATGTAATACATTTCAATTCGATCTGTAATTAGATGATTGAGCGTTTTGATGATTTTTACTTCCTTTTCATCGCCTTTAAGTAAATTAGCGATTTTATTTAGATGTAGATAATAAAGTGTGGTAGATTGTGCTAATTCTGGGACAAAAAAAAGATTGTCATCAAAGGTAAATCGATTTATTCTTTCGAGATTGTTTATTTCCGAATTTAATTGATCTATTTTATAGAGCACCTCTCGCAAACTTTGTGTGTTTTTGGAGGCTGTAATTACATTGTTATTACTTAGATGAAAATTATAAATAATGAATTGTAGTACAACTAATATCAAAGCACAACCGCCAATCATTTTTACTTGAAAATGATGCTGTTTTAAAAACAAAAAAATGGCGTGTGTTTTCCTCATAAATCATCAATTAAATTAATTTTTTTGATGCTTTTATTGAAAGTAGATCTGTTTTGGTTTGTAAAGCACCTTAATAATTGTAAGAAACCTACAGATGCTTTAAGCAACTGAATGTAGTATTAGTATGATTGTTGTCAAAAATGTTAAAATTCAATTCATAAGGCTAAGGTGCCAGCTGTGAAAAAAATCACCTTGTAAAAGAAAGAAAGTCAACCTCCCAAAACCCCTTAAGGGAAGTTGCTTTTTCTTTCTTACCAATCAAAACACTTAATCACTATAGATTTCTAAATAACCCACTTTAAAAATCCGTCACAAAAGTACTAGCATTAAATGACTCAAGCCAAATCTAAAACCCCTAATTGTCTAAGGGATTCCCTTATCGACAGCTCTAAGGGAAACCCTTAGTTCGACTAAGGGTTTAACTTACTTGATTGTTAACGTAGCTTCAAAATCAATAAAAAAAGTCATTGATTTTAACTCATCGAATTATGGGTAAATCTTTAAAAATAATTTATACTTTTACCTCAATAATTTTTAAGTAAAGAGAACTAAAATGGGGAGGCAGATTAGAATTTCATTTTTTGCCAGATTTTTTTTCGAATAACTTGTTTTACGCATTTCTGAAACAGACTTGTTAAATTGAGTTTGCTAAAAGAAAAGATTGTTTTTATATTATTTAGTTTGTTTTTTTAGCGATTGTTTAAAAGGAAATATGAGTTGAGCTTACATTAAAAAGAAAAGAATGAAGAAAAAAATTAAACTTGCAATTGTAGAAGATTTACATTTATTTCGCCAAGGGTTAATTGCTTTACTTAAAGATTATCCTGAAATAGAAATAGTAATCGAAGCTGAAAATGGGAAACAGTTTGTGGATAAAGTAAAAAAGATTCAACCTCAAGTTGTTTTGCTTGATCTCGAAATGCCCTTTATGGATGGATTTGAAGTTACTTTGCTTCTTCATCAAAAATATCCAGAAATAAAAATCATAATTCTTACACTACATAATTCGGAGGATTACATATACAACTTAATAGAGCGTGGAGCACATGGGTTCTTGCTAAAGAATGACCATATAGAAACAATTATTGATGCTATTCATGCTGTATTAGAAAATGGATTTTATTTTAATGATAATGTTTCAAAGGCAATGGTTAAGGGGTTATTGTTTCATCATAAAATAAAGCCAAGTTTCAATAACGTTAAATTAACTGAAAAGGAGAAGGAAGTGCTTGTGCTTGTTTGCAAGGAGTACACAAATCTGCAAATTGCAGAAAAATTATTTATTGATATCAAAACCGTTGAAACGCACAAGCGGAATATTATTCAAAAAACTAATTCGAAAAACATCATTGGAGCCGTTATGTATGCCATCAAAAATAATTTGTTGGACAGCAGTGAAAGGGGGCATGTCAATGGAGAACCTATAATTAAATAATGCCATGTTAAGTGTTTTTATGGCCTAGAATCTTTAATTCTAAATCGGTAGCTTGTATTCTGTTTGTTCAAATTTACACTTATATAATTTATTTTTACAATTGAATCTTTCAGGATTGGATTGTAAGTAATCATTTTAACTTTCTTAACTCCTCCCTTAGTATAATTTATTTTAAAGGGTCCTCTTCCTGTAGCTTTTTGGGGTTCGGCATTTTCACCAAAATCCCAAATTACAGGTTCACCAAATCCAAATCCAATTGTATCTAATGCAGAACCTCTCCTGGTGTGATTTTTCGAATTATCCTTATTACTGTTGAGGGGAGCTTTGATTTGATAAGTCATGTAATTGTTTGTGTCTGTATTTTTATTTTGACTGTAAGTTATATTTGAAAAAGCAACTACGAATAAACAGGAGAACTTAAAAAAAAAATGCTGATTTTGTAGGCCTTTTGGTTTGAAAGATGTTTCCTGAAGTGAATTTCTTTGGGGTTTCATACAATTTATTGTTAAAAATTACTTTAAGACATTTTATAAAAACGTTTTATATAGCCTAGGACATTCTATATGGTAACACCAACAACACAAATGTCATCCACTTGATACAAGTTGCCTCTCCATTCTTGAATTGTGCTTTTTAAATAGGCCCGTTGTTCATTCATATTTAAATGTTGAATTGATAATAACAGTTCTTTAAAACGTTTACTAGAAAATTTTTTCCCTTTTTCTCCGCCAAATTGATCCGTATAACCATCCGAAAACATGTATATTGAATCGTTCTTCTGGAGTTTTAAAGTGTGATTTTTAAATACACTTGGTTTTTCCGAATGACCGCCTATCGACAAATTGTCACCTTTTATTACTACCAATTCTCTGTTCCGAATAAAATACAAAGGACGGTGAGCTCCTGCAAAATTCAATACCATTCTTTGTTTGTCAATACTGCAGAAACCAACATCCATACCGTCATTAATACCGTTTTCTTCTTTTGCCAAACCGTTAAATGCATTGTTCAGCATTTTTAATACTTTTGGAGGATTGGTTTCATTTCTGTTATTCACAATTTCATTCACCATTGTGTATCCTATCATACTGACCATTGCCCCTGGTACACCGTGACCAGTGCAGTCAGCTAAAGCAATTGAAATTTTATTGTTTTTTTCACTCACACTCACAAAGTCTCCACTCACCACGTTTAGTGGGAGATTGATGACAAATGATTGAGGTAATAATTTGTCGAGAGTTTTCTTTTTACGAATAACTTTTTTCTGAATAAGCATTGCATAATTTAGACTATCAGCCATGTCTTTATTTTTCTGTTCTATCATATCACTTACAAGGCTTAGCATATCTGCCTTTTCTAATAGAGACTTGTTGGCATTAGCTAGTTCTGCCGTACGGCATATTACTTTTTGCTCGAGTTCGGCATTTAATAGTTTTATTTCACTTTCGGCTTTTTTTCGTTCCGTTATACTTGTATGCACACTTATAGTCCCTATCACTTTTCCTTTCGAATCTAAGTAATCTGAACTGTTAACCTGTACCCAGATTTTTTCTCCAGATTTCGAAATTAGCTCTAATTCACATGGAGCTGAATGTCTCAGTTTTACGGCTGTTTCTATTTTGCGCTGCATTTCATAATTGTTGGACAAGAATTTATGCAATACTTTGTCTTTCATTTCTTCCATTTTATACCCCATCATATTACAAAACATGATGTTGGCGTACATTATATTTTCTTGTAAATCTACAATCACAATTCCTTCGCTCATTGTTTCGGCAATTTGATTCCATTGATGTTTGGGAGAAAAAATCAATAAATCAAAGTGTTTAATGGCAATGACTGCGGTAACCGAAAAGATTGTAAAAACAGACGCCAGGACAGGAATATCATTGAGGTGATAAATAAGCGGTAGAATAGCTTCACCTATAATACCAGAAATAACAGGGACTGAAAATCCTAGAGCCATTAATAAAATTTGTTTTCTTTTCATACTTTGTTTTTTAATTTTCGCATAATAAAACCACAAGAGAGAAAGTGCCAGTAATGATTCTGCACTAACCCATAAGTATATGACTTTATTCAGACGTGATGGTTCGGGATTAGCTATCCAGTACCAAATGTTTGAGGATAATAAATGGAATTTTGCCATTCCGGTGATAATAAATAACAAAAAGAAGATAGGTGGAACAAACTGTGAAACGAAAATCATACTAATGGGTATTCGGTATGAAATGCGTAAAAAATTTAAAACAAATACAACTCCGAAAGGAACTGCGAAAAGCAGAAACATCCATAACATTTTGCACCATAATGCTGCTGTTTGTGGGTTTGGGCTAAGCATCATGAAGCCATCTGACAATTGCCACATCATGATTAAAAACACAAATACGCCCAAAGTATAATTTGTATTGCTCTTCGGTAAGTAAAAGGACGAATAGATAAACAAACAGAGATTAACTGCGGCTGGCACTAAGTATAGCAGAACTATATTCCATCGGCCAAAATCCAAATCAAATAAATTGTTCATAATGGTTGGTGTTAGATTAGTTGGTTTTTATTTTTATTCTTATTCTATCAAGGTGGTTTAGCAGTTTTCATTGATTCAAATGTTACTTTGGCATGGCCAAATTTATACTAGTTCCTAACATAAGTACCGGTGCCATTCGGTTAGAAAACATATTGTCAGCGTAACTTGTATGGTAAAATCCTGACAAGGCAACGAAATTTCGCATCATTATGTTTTTCCCAAAGCGTATTCCTAACTCAATACCTGTCCCCATTTCTAAGGTGTTTAGTCTAACTTTGCTCCAATCGGTCTTGTTTGTCTCCCTAACTTCTGCACGCTCTTCTGTTTGTAATGTTGAAAAACTTACAGGTAAGTTTTCCATGTATTGTAAATATGAAAATACACTTAGCTGGAGCAATCGGTCGCTGTCTGCAATTTTGTAAGAACAATTAAATTTTAAACTCTTCAAAAGGTTTGAGCCTTTCTGCATACAAGGCCCAATACTGAACATCGTTTTGTTATAGTCCACGAATACATAACCCGAATAAAAGGTACCATGTCCGCATCCCGAAATGGAAGTACTTCCACCTATTCCGTAAGTAACAAGAGTAGCATCTTTACTTTGCCCATTTGCGACATAAGAACAAGTAATAAAAAGTAAAATGGTTAAAAACGTCTTGACGATGTTTTTAACCTTGATGGGAGTGTATGGTTTAACCGGACCTGTAAATTTAATTTTGTTTTGTGCAATTGGTGTCTTGGCGACATTGTTACCAACTTGTTTCGGATTGTATATCATTCGAACATTTAGCGGAGAATTTATCTTTTTCATTTGAATAATTTTTAAAGATTTATTACGCTACAAAAGTACAGGAGGGTTAAAAACTGATGTGTCTTACAAACATTGATAATTATGTAGACACAACAATGACAGCTGAGGTGTTTCAATGTGATTAATTGGAATTCAAATAAACTAAATGGGCTTGTTATTTTTAAATGAACTTTCCATTAGAGTAAAAACTATTTAGAAGAACTTAGATGTAATGCAGAAAATCAACTCAATAATGATGTTAATTTTTCGAATCCTTAACATAGCCTTAACATTAGATTAACTAAATGGTAATATTAAAAAATTGGGCTGGCGGGGTAAGATTCCTACTTTTGCCTAACATTTTTTTAACCTTATTTTAACAAATAAATTATACAGATGAACTTAAATATCTTTCATTTTTTTCAGCCAAAAGACAAAATATTTTTCCTGCTTTTTCAAAAAGCCACTGCTAATGCTACCGAAACTTCAAAGGCATTGGTGGAATTGGTAAACACTTCCTCACACGAAAGAAGAAAAGAATTATTTCGCGAAATAGAACGCTTGGAACACGTTGGTGATGATATTACACACGAAACCTATAATCAGTTAAGCATAAATTTTATTACCCCTTTCGATAGAGATGATATTCATAATCTGGTTTCGGCCATAGATGATGTAGTGGATTATATACATGGTGCGTCCAAACGCATAGAACTGTATAAAGTGGAAACTATGACTCCGGCAATTGTTAAACTGGCCGAACTTATTTTGAAAAGTACAGAAGAGTTGCAGATAGCTGTTTCTGAATTGAGAAATCTTAAAAATATTTCAAAAATAAAAGAGTCGACTGTAAGAATTAACAGCATCGAAAATCATGCTGACGATATATTCGACATGGCTATTGCTAAATTATTTGAAGAAGAAAAAAATGCTGTGGAGGTTATTAAAATGAAAGACGTTTTGTTTGTTTTGGAAACAGCAACCGATAAATGCGAAGAGGCCGCCAACATTATTAATACCATTTTAATTAAAAACGCTTAGGGTTGAAATTATAGAAGGTGAATAGTAGATTATAAACAGAGCATTTCTTTTGTACTTTCATTCATCATTTATAACTCCTCAAATCGTAAAATTCATAATTCATAATTTATAATTCACAATGAGTTTACTTGTAATAGTTATAGCACTCGCTCTGATATTCGATTTCATCAATGGGTTTCACGATGCGGCTAATTCCATAGCCACCATTGTTTCCACTAAAGTATTGACGCCATTTCAGGCAGTTTTGTGGGCAGCGTTCTTTAATTTTGTTGCGTTTTTAATATTTAAAGACCATGCGGTAGCCAACACTATTGGCAAAACAGTTTATTCCGATTTTATTTCTTTGCCTGTTATCTGTAGCGGATTAATAGCTGCCATCTTATGGAATTTACTTACCTGGTGGTATGGTATCCCATCTTCTTCTTCACACACTTTAATCGGTGGCTTTGCCGGGGCTGCCATAGCTTATGCTTTTTTAAGTAAAGGTTTGATGCCAATAAATGAAATTATCGATAGTGAAAAAATAGGTAAAACCGTTATGTTTATTCTTTTTGCCCCACTTATAGGTATGGTAATTTCCATTTTTTACACACTTATTTTTATACAAAACAGAACTTGGCTAAAAGTGGGTATACTTGGAGCTTCGGCCTGTATGATTTACTTTTTATTTATCGGTTTTCAGGAAACAAAATTATCTGAAAATGTAAGCAAGTTTTTTAAGGTTGATAAATACACATACGAAATAAATGTAAAACACGATAGTACCAAGACTCATAAACTCGAAAAGGCACTTTTGAATGCTTCGTTGTGTACCCCATTTCTCTCCAAATACGAGTACCATGGTTCGGAATATGTAGCCAATGAAATAGTGAATAATGTAGATATGAAGGAAATTACCATTAGCAAACTTGGTGATAAACTAAATGCCTATTTCAAGATTGAGCAACTAAAAAACAAAGCCAAAGTTGATCCATCGTATAAGGACGAATATTTAGCTACGCAAAAGATTATTGACTCGTTAAAATCAATAACTAAACAGTATTTTGAATTGGGACTTGACGGCATGGTGGCTACCATGAACACAAAATGCCCGATTGCTCCGGATAAGATAAAAGACTTTAGTAAAGCCATGAAGATTGACATAAAAGCCGATCTTACCAAAGAACTAAATAAAGCAGATAACAAAATTATACGCTGGGGTCTTGTAGTGATGCTAATGATTTTTGCATTCATGTTCATTTACAACGAAAAAATTAAAAAACCGAGTGCCAAACGAACGTCTACTTCCTTTAAAAGAGCTCAATTACTTTCTTCTGCAGCTTTCAGTATAGGACATGGAGGTAATGATGCACAAAAAGTAATGGGAATTATAGCAGCAGCTTTGGTTGCAAACGGAAGCATTGTTGATATAAAATCTATGCCTGATTGGATTCCATTATCGTGTTACCTTGCTATTGGACTCGGAACACTGAGTGGAGGCTGGAAAATTGTGAAAACCATGGGAACCAAAATCACAAAGGTTACTCCTTTGGAAGGCGTTTGTGCAGAAACTGCCGGGGCCACAACTTTGTTTCTAACTGAGCAAATGGGTATCCCGGTTTCTACTACCCATACCATTACAGGTGCAATAATCGGGGTTGGTGCCACCAAAGGACTTAGTGCTGTTAAATGGGGAGTTACTGTAAGTTTATTATGGGCATGGATTCTTACCATTCCAATCAGCGCTATTTTGGGAGCTTTGTTTTATTGGATTTTTAGTTTGTTCTTATAAAATTCATCTTTTGTATACATATATATGTATATAGGTCTTTTTTGATATTGATGCTGGAAAAATAATTGGTAATTAAAATCCCCAACTCATTAGTTGGGGATTTTGTTTTTCACGGTAAATACCTTCACTTTTTTATCAAGATTTGAATAGATTTGAAAACTACAGGCAGATGGGGGCTTACCAAAAGATTCTGATAATGGATTAAATAGCAAAGCAACAAGTAAACTGAACAAGATGTCAGTAAAAATTATTTCGGAGTAGTATCTTTATCAAAAAGACTAGTGTATTTATAAAAAGACAAGTCTAAAAGTTTAAAAGACTAATATAATTACTTTTAGACTGATATAAATGCCCAGAAGACTTGTATAATTCATTTTAGACTAGTATACGTATCAAGGAGACCGGTAAAATTTCTTTTAGACTGGTATAAATGTCAAAAAGACTAGTATGTTTTTAATAAGACAAGTAAAAATACCAAAGAGACTAGTATAATTTTTTTTAGACTAGTATAAATGGCAAAAAGACTAGTATAAAAAAAATATAGTGATCCGACCACTTATTAATTCGTGTTTTTTTGCCGAAAATCTGTTTTAAAATGCATTTTATTTTCGTAATGTATTATAATATAAAGTATAGGGTGTTTTGAAGAGTAAGTAAGGGCAGAAAACATTGTTTTTCTCAAAAAGATGGTAAGGCAAGTTTTATTTATGAAGGCCAGCGTTTCTTGGCTTAATAGAATCTGAGATTTTACGGGATTTCCGTTTTTTTACTCAGATATGGTCCGACTTATTTCTATGTGAGAATGTTGCCAAGTGATAAACATAAATGTTTTTTAGTCAAACCAATCAACATTTATTGCCTCTTTGAAACCTAATACGACCTTTTTTTACATTGAAAACTCCAAAATAAACTCAAAATGGAGCCTAAAAATTAAATTTTCGATAAGATTTTGACGTAAAGCTTATTTTTTTACCTTTGCGGTCTTTTCTTTAAAACTTTTATAAAATGCAAAACCGGAAACAGTACATTATTCAGTTTGTAGCATTAGCTCTTGGGGAGCATAAATATGAGTTTAAGGTTAATGATGCGTTCTTTGAGCACCTTGATTATTCAGAAATTAAGCAAGCCGACATTACCGTAAACCTAAATTTGCTTCGTCAATCTCAAATGATGATTCTGCAGTTCGAAATATCGGGAACTGTAAAAGTTATTTGCGATTTATGTGCTACCGAGTTCGATTTACCTATATCAGGTACATATAAACTCATTGTGAAATTTGGCGGAACCGAAGAGGAAAGCGAGGACGATGATATTATTTCAGTGTCGTCTAACGAACACCAACTCGATTTGTCGCAGTATATTTATGAATACATTACGCTTTCGTTGCCTATTAAGCGCGAACATCCGCTCGACAGCAAAGGAAAATCGACATGTAACAAGGAAGTGCTCAAAAAACTCAAAAAGTTTTTGACCAAAGAAGAGAAAAAAGACAAAACCGACCCAAGATGGGACGGATTGAAAAACATTAAATTGAATTAATTAAAAATATAGAGACCATAAGATTCGGAGATTTCTTAAGGTCTTAAAATTATCTAATCTCCAATTAATAAATAAACAATAAAATAATAAGAAAATGCCACATCCAAAGCGAAAATTATCGAGATCGAGAAGAGATAGCCGTAGAGGTCAAGACAAAGCGGTAGCATCTACCATGTCTACCTGCTCGAACTGCGGAGCACCTACTTTATACCACCGTGTATGCGGTGAGTGCGGTTACTACAGAGGAAAACTTGCTATTGAGAAAAAAGTTAATGCCTAATAATTTGGCTAATTCGGTTACACATTAAATAAACAAAATTCCAGCAAAACAAGTTCTTCTTGTTTTGCAGGAATTCTTATTTTTTGTTTTAACCACCTTTAACCTGATTAAGTAATTACCAAATTTACCAAAGATGAAAATAGGTATAGATATTATGGGCGGTGATTTTGCACCCGGAGCTACTATTTTAGGAGCTGTGCAGGCTTATAACGAATTACCTTCGGATGTCAGACTTGTATTAATCGGAGATAAAATTCAGATTGAAGCAGGTCTTGCAAAACTCAATGCCGATGTTGCCAATTTCGATATTGTGGATGCTCCCGAAGTAATAGGTATGGGCGAACATCCTACCAAAGCATTCTCTCAAAAACCCAACTCCAGCATTGTAGTTGGGTTTCATCTTTTAAAAGAAGGAAAGATTGATGCATTTGCCAGCAACGGAAACACCGGTGCTATGCTCATCGGCTGTATGTTTACCATCAAAACCATTGCGGGCATTATTCGTCCCTGCATCACCACCATTTTGCCAAAAGAAAACGGAGGAGTAGGTTTGATACTCGATGTGGGTATTAATGCCGACTGCAAACCGGATGTATTGTACCAGTTTGGGGTGGTAGGTTCTATACTTGCCGAAAGTGTTTATGGTATCAAAAATCCAAAAGTTGGTTTGCTAAATATCGGTGAAGAATCCGAAAAAGGTAATCTGGTGGCCCAATCGGCTCATGCTTTAATGAAAGATTCTAAAGACTTTAACTTTATCGGTAATATAGAAGGCCGCGATGTGTTTAACGACAAGGCTGATGTTATAGTATGTGACGGATTTACCGGAAACATTGTGTTGAAACAAGAAGAAGCTTTTTACGAACTCATTCAGCGTAGAGGAATAAAAGACGAATATTTCGAACGTTTCAATTACGAAATTTACGGAGGTACTCCTGTTTTAGGAATCAATTCAACCGTAATGATTGGTCATGGCATATCCAATGATTTTGCAGTAAAAAATATGCTTCTGCTTACCAAAGATGTGGTGGAAGCAAAACTTTCGGAAAAAATTAAAAACGTGTTTCAATAATTATGAAAATAACAGCCGCTATTACCGCTGTTGCGGGATTTGTTCCTGAAGATGTTCTTACTAATGAAGATTTGGTAAAAATGGTCCCTACCACAGCAGAATGGATTGAAACCAGAACAGGGATTAAAGAAAGAAGAATTTTAAAAGGTGAAGGGCTGGGCACTTCCGATATGTGTGTTAAAGCCATTGAAATGTTGCTCAAAAAAAGAGGCATTTCACCTTTGGAAATCGACATGATTATAGTGGGTACGGTTACACCTGATTTTGTCTTTCCTTCTACATCCAATGTAATTTGCGATAAAGTGGGTGCCACCAATGCCTGGGGGTATGACCTTTCGGCAGCATGTTCGGGTTTTGTTTTCGGACTGGTTACCGGTTCTCAATTTATCGAAACCGGAAAATATAAAAAGGTGATTGTGGTAGGTGCCGATAAAATGTCGTCCATACTCGATTATACCGATCGTTCTACTTGTATCATTTTCGGAGATGGAGCAGGAGCTGTGCTTCTTGAGCCTAATACCGAAGGTTACGGGGTTCTCGATTCTATTCTTGGAGTGGATGGTTCGGGTAGAAAATACTTGCATCAGAAAGCCGGAGGTTCGGTAAAACCACCTACTCACCAAACCATAGATGCCAAAGAACATTTTGTTTACCAGGATGGACAACCGGTATTTAAAAGAGCTGTGGTTGGTATGGCAGATGTTTCGGCCGCCATCATGCAAAAAAACAATTTAACATCTGAAGATGTAAATTGGTTGGTGCCACATCAGGCCAACAAACGGATAATAGATGTTACAGCCGAGCGTATGGGAGTGCCTCCCGAAAAAGTAATGCTGAATATTCAGCGCTACGGTAACACAACAGCCGGTACCATTCCTCTTTGTTTATGGGATTATGAAAGTCAGCTTAAAAAAGGCGACAATCTGATAATTTCTACCTTTGGGGCAGGTTTTACCTGGGGTGCCATTTACATTAAATGGGCCTATAACGGCAAATAAGTAAAACAGATAATATTTTAAGTAAAATACATTAGCAATTTAGTAAAGTAACAATTTAATAATTTAAAAAAATGAAACTAAACGAAATTCAAGACCTGATAAAGTTTGTTGCAAAATCTGGCGTTAGCGAGGTGGAAGTAGAAACAAAGGATATTAAAATTATTATTAAAACTCCTGCTGGTAAAGGAAAAGAACAAACCATTGTTCAGCAAATAGCTCAGCCAATGATGCAAACAATGGCAGCACCTGTGGTTCAGCAGCCGGTTGTAGAAGCCAAAGCTCCTGAAGTGAAACCTCCGGCTCCTTCGGAAGATGCAAAATATGTGACCATTAAATCTCCAATGATTGGAACATTCTATCGCGCTCCTGGAGCCGACAAACCTCCATTCATTAATGTAGGTGATGAGATTACACCAGGAAAAACAGTTTGTATAATTGAAGCAATGAAATTATTCAACGAAATCGAATCGGACATTAAAGGTAAAATAGTAAAAGTATTGGTTAACGATGCCACTCCGGTGGAATACGATCAGCCATTATTTTTAGTTGACCCAAGTTAATTTGACAATTTGAAATAGGTACTGATTTGAAAATGCAGATCGCATTTCAGTTGGTGTATCATTTTAATTCGTTTTCAAATTTTCAAATTGTTTAATTTTCAAATTGACAAAACATGTTTAAAAAAATATTAATTGCAAACAGAGGTGAAATAGCATTGCGAATTATTCGTACATGCAAAGAAATGGGAATTCAGACTGTGGCTGTTTATTCCACTGCCGACAAAGAATCGCTGCATGTTAAGTTTGCAGATGAGGCTGTTTGTATAGGCCCTCCTCCATCCAAAGAATCCTATCTTAATATTCCAAGCATTATTTCTGCAGCAGAAATAACCAACTCCGATGCCATTCATCCGGGGTATGGATTTTTATCTGAGAATGCAAAGTTCTCTGAAATTTGTCAGGAACACGATATCAAATTTATTGGTGCATCACCTGCCATGATTAACAAAATGGGAGATAAGGCATCGGCTAAAGCAACAATGATTGCTGCCGGAGTTCCCTGTGTTCCCGGTTCTGACGGGTTATTGGAAAGTGCCGCACAGGCCATTGAATTGGCTCCAAAAGTTGGCTATCCTGTAATTATTAAAGCTACTGCAGGTGGTGGCGGTCGTGGTATGCGCATCGTTTGGAAAGAAGAAGATATGAATGCGCTTTACGACTCTGCTTTTAAAGAAGCCGAAGCTGCATTTGGTAATGGTGCAATGTATATGGAAAAATACATTGAGGAACCTCGCCATATCGAAATTCAAATTGTAGGCGACCAGTATGGAAAAGCTTGTCACCTTTCAGAAAGAGATTGTTCTATTCAAAGACGTCACCAAAAATTAATCGAAGAAACACCATCTCCGTTTATGACGGATGAATTGCGCGATGCAATGGGTGCTGCTGCCATAAAAGCTGCTTTGGCTGTTAAATACGAAGGAGTAGGTACAGTGGAATTTTTGGTAGACAAACACCGTAATTTCTATTTTATGGAAATGAACACTCGTATTCAGGTAGAACACCCGATTACAGAAGAGGTGATTAATTACGACTTAATTCGCGAACAGATTTTAGTTGCTGCAGGTGTGCCTATTTCAGGGAAAAATTACTTCCCTCAATTACATGCCATCGAATGCAGAATTAATGCAGAAGACCCATTTAATAATTTCAGACCATCACCGGGAAGAATAACCAACCTTCATACTCCCGGAGGTCACGGAATACGTATCGATTCACATATCTATTCAGGTTACACCATTCCTCCAAATTACGATAGTATGGTGGCAAAACTTATTACTGTGGCTCAAACCAGAGAAGAAGCTATTGCCAAAATGCACCGTGCGTTGAGTGAATATGTAATAGAAGGAGTAAAAACAACTATTCCTTTTCACCTGAGATTAATGAAAGATCCGGACTTTATAGCAGGAAATTACACAACCAAATTTTTGGATACATTTGATTTAACGGAAGACAAGGCTCACTAATATTCGGAACCTTCTCTAAAGTTTGTTTCTCATTTATGTAATTACCTCTCATAGCAATTCGACATTGTTTTGAGTATGCTGTAGCTTGTGTTCGTTATTTAGAATTCAATATAAACCAAATAAAAATAAATTATGAAAAAATTACTATTTATTGCAGGAATTGCTTTGTTTTCGGCTTGCGGAAACAACAGCGGAGAAACAAAAAATCAAGCACCGGCTAAGGACACTACTTTGTCGTATTTCGGTGACAGCATCACCACAGCAGGAGCCGTTGCGGCCGATCAGATTTCGACCATGATGAAAGGTAAGGATTCGATGAAAGTGAAATTAACAGGAGTTATTAATGCCGTTTGTCAGAAAAAAGGATGCTGGATGAAAGTCGCGATTGGCAATAATCAGGAAATGCAAGTTCGTTTTAAAGACTATGCTTTCTTTGTTCCTAAAGATGCTGCCGGAAAGACGGTATTTATTGAAGGTGTTGCCAAAAACGATACAACTTCTGTCAAAGAACTTCAACATTATGCTGAAGATGCCGGAAAGTCCAAAGAAGAAATAGCAAAAATTACAGAACCCGAAATCAATATTGGCTTTGAAGCAAGTGGTGTTATCATTAAAAAATAAATATTCTGTTTTAGTACTGTTCGTTTGTTTGACAGGTCTTTTTTCTCAGTGTTCACATGGCATTGAGAAAAAAGACGCTGTTGCAAATAAGGATACATCGGCATGTGCCGCAAATAAAATTAATCCGAATGGAAGTAGCGAACTTTCCGTTTTGATGCGCTCAATGCTAAAATCATCAGCCAGTATGAAAGAACTGATTAAGCAAGGTAAATTACCCGAAAAATTTCCAGAAGAATTTCTGAAAATACATACTGCACAACCTACTGATGCAGATACCAAAAAGCCTTCCTTTGATGGATTTGCATCCGCTTATCTGACTAATCTAAATAATCTGTATCATTCTCCAAAAGAACAACTGAAACAAAATTACAATGCTGTGGTGAATGCATGTGTAAGTTGCCATTCAGAACACTGTCCCGGGCCACTTGTAGCAATTCGCAAGCTGAGTATTCCGGAGTAGATTTATTCTTCGTCCTCTAAAAATCCAATAGAGATATTATAAATTAAACATATTAAACTCGCTGAAAAAAGCAGGGAGGTTAATAATGACTTCTGAAATGGTAATGGTTATTGCCAGAACAGTTAAGATGCCAATACGGAGTATCTCGCTCTTGATCCAACATAGCACCTTTTCCAAACCTTGAACATACAAAATCAGAAATGGAATAAGTGAAGCACTTATCAGACGACCTGAAGCAAAATATGGATATGTTTGAGAGGGATAAGTGCAATCTCCGTAATCAAAACTAATGGATAGCACTATCATGAATAACAAAAGCGAAATAAATACACATAACGAAATAAGATTTATCTGCTTCTGGAAAATGGTGTTTCTGCTACGTATTAAAAAAGCTCCTATTATCATAAATACAAACGAAGATACACAATAAAATACATCCATAGCGGGCATTGCTAGGATTTTTAAATACCAGTTAAATTCGCCTCTCCAATAACTAACAATGGTATCTTTCCAATATAACCATAATCCATTTGCAGTAAATATGGGGTGGTTTATCCAATCTGAAATGGGTTTGTGAGTCCATGCTAAAAATTGAATTTTACTTTCTGATGCGGTTATATCCCCATGCATAATATGATTATACAAAAACCACAGCATTACAGGGAAATATCCGGATACCACAAACATTGCCACTGGTTTAATGATTTCTTTAAATGATTGAGTTTTCTTCCAGCGATAAACCGCAAACACTAAAATACCAAAGGAAACAAGGAGCAATGGAAGGTTCGTGTTTTTTACCAATATAGTAGCAACTAAAGACAAACCGGCAATGACTCCATAATTTGTCCTAGGCTTATCTTCGAAAACAAAACGAATCAGATACAGAAATGCTAGACCGAAACAAACGGGTGATAACACATCACTTTGTATAGAATAAAAAGTGTCCTGAGGTAGAATTGCGGTAAATAAAGGCACTCCAAGTATCATCATTTTATTTCCGGGGTAGATTAAGGAAACCGTACGATACGAAATCCAAACAAGTGCAACTATTAAAAGCACGTTTAACCAACGTATCCAATACAGCCAGTAACCTCCGCTAAACCCAAGCCAATTCCCCAGTTTTGCCCATGCGCCAGCTATCAAATAATAAAGGGGAGGTTGCAACGAATCGTGATTGAAATCAGAACTCCAAGTGGCAATGCCTTGATTAACATAATCTCGTGAATTCGATTCAGGATACTTCCAGATGGGAACAGGAAAGTGATGTTCTGGAAAATAATCTGGTGACTTAAAGTATTCTTGAGATTCGTATTTTACAACATATTCTGCTGTGTGAGGCGACATTGTTTCCAACGATTTTGGGAAATGTCCTTCGCTATACTTCAATACCAAATCAAAGTGCCATTGTTCATCCACATTACTAAAAAAAGGAAAGGAAATGGAATAAATAAAAACTCGAATTCCCGCAATCAGACAAAAGAAAAGTATCGGTAGCCTATAGTTTTTGCCTTTATTTAAATATTCCTGCTCCATATTTTCAGGTTAGAACAGGACAAAAATATAAAATTATTTGACTTTTCAAAATGACTAAAATTGTAATGAAAAATTACTTTTTCTACCCTCCTTTCAGTATGGATTTCAGAAAAGAAATATCTTACAAAATTTCAACATCTTTCCTTGTATACGAATAATTTCGCTAAGGAAAAGCAAATGAGCAGCATAATAAAGGAACTACTTGTAATTATTTTTTTCTGTAAACAATTTTCTGTTTTTCAAACTATGACGAAAAACAAACGTATTTTTAATTTTATCTGCCAATAAAAAACTATTTTTAGCCATTATTTTTTAATAGAAAAAATTAAGATTTTTGCGATATGTCAAAAGACAAAATAATAGTAATAGGTTCATCTGGACAAATAGGTACTGAATTAGTTCATAATTTGAGGGCGGAATACGGAACAGACAATGTAATTGCTTCCGATATTAAATTAACCGATCAAGTTAAAGAGGGGCCTTTTGAAGTTATAGACGTGATGAATGCTCAGCAACTAGGCGAAGTGGTGAGTCGACATAAAGTAACACAAGTGTACCTGCTTGCAGCATTGCTTTCGGCTACTGCCGAAAAGATGCCTAAAGTTGGTTGGGCTTTAAATATGCAGGGACTGTTCAACGTACTCGATTTGGGAAAAGAAAAACTGATTGACCGTATTTATTGGCCAAGTTCTATCGCTGTTTTTGGACCTAACACACCTCGGGAAAACACGCCTCAATTTACCATTATGGAACCTTCAACAGTATATGGTATAAGTAAACAAGCTGGCGAACGCTGGTGCGAATATTACTTTAACAAATACAATGTGGATGTACGCAGTATGCGCTATCCGGGATTGATAGGATGGCAATCGGCTCCGGGAGGAGGAACAACCGATTATGCTGTTCATATTTTTCATGAATCATTAAAAACTGGAACCTACGAATGCTTCTTATCTGAAAATACTACACTGCCTATGATGTACATGCCTGATGCAATTAAGGCCACCATCGGAATTATGCAGGCTGATGCTGCAAAAGTTAAAATACGCTCAAGTTACAACCTGGCCGGATTCAGTTTTTCTCCAAAGCAAATTGCCGAGGAGATAAAAAAGCATATTCCTGAATTTACTATATCGTATAAACCAGATAGTCGTCAGCAAATAGCCGACAGCTGGCCTCAAAGTATTGATGCGTCTGAAGCAGCCAAGGACTGGGGCTGGAAACCGGATTATGATTTAAAAAGAATGACAGACGATATGATGTTAAATTTGAAAAGAATTAAATCGGAGACTGTAAGTCTTGCTAAATAATCATCACAGTTTAAAATTAAAGTGATAAGGTAAAAACAGTTTTAGAAGAAAAATTTATTATAACTTTATCGCTGAAAAAAATCTAATTATTTATCCGAATGAAAAAAATACTTTTATTCTCGCTTTTTCTGCTTTGCAATATGGTTAGTTCCGTTGCATTGGCAGCACCCGGAAAGGATTCGATAAACTACACAGATGCTAACGATAAAAAGCAAGGTAAATGGATCATTTACGGTAAAACAGCTCACAAACTTAACTACACTGACGACCAGAAAGTGGAAGAAGGTATTTATGTAGATGGCAAGAAAACCGGCATTTGGAAAGAATATTATCCCAACACTAACCTGAAAAGCAGAATTACTTATGAAAACGGAAGACCGAATGGATATGCGGTGATGTATCACGAAAATGGAAAAGTAAAAGAAGAAGGTTTATGGCAAATGGCAAGATGGGTAGGAGATTATAAACTTTATTACGACAATGGACAAGTGCAACAGGAATTTAAGTTTACGCCCGGAGGTAAACGCGAAGGCCCTCAGAAATATTATTACGAGAGTGGACAATTAATGATAGAGGGCAATTGGGCTGCCGGTAAAGAATCGGGAATAGTGAAGGAATATTATGAAAACGGAGATGTAAGAGAAGAGAAAAATTTTAACGATGGTGTTTTTGATGCTGCCACATCTAAATCGTATGAGCCAAAGCAGCCGATAGTAGTGAAGACTCCTGAAGAAAAACAAGTGTCCCCCCCGGTTATTCCTCAAAAAACTGAGAAAGATAACATGGGTAAACCTTTTAATGGAGAAGGTGTATGGAAACTTTTTAATATGAATAAACAAGTTTCCAAAGACGGAACTTTTCATGATTTCAAATTGATGGACGGTAAAAATTATATTTATAATTCGGATGGAATACTGGTGAGAATTGCCATTTACAAAGGTGGCAGATATGCAGGAGATGCCATAATAGAGGAGGATAAATAATATAATCAGAATTGTCGTTAACTTAATATCTCAGGACTTATGAAAAAACATAAGTCCTTTTTTTAACACTCCTGACAAGAGTTGAAAAAGAAATCAGCAAATACTAAACAAACAAAGAAAGTACAAAGCCAAATAATCTGAATGCGAAACCAACTTTATCTATTTAATACGTTAACCAGAACAAAAGAAAAATTTACACCCATTCATCCGGGGCGGGTGGGGATATATGTTTGCGGGCCTACAGTATACAGTGATGTTCATTTGGGCAATTGCCGCACATTTATTTCTTTCGATTTAATTTATCGCTACTTATTATATCTGGGGTTTAAGGTTCGTTATGTTCGAAACATAACGGATGCAGGGCATTTGGAAGGTGACCGAGATGAGGGTGACGATAAATTTGTGAAAAAAGCAAAACTCGAACAACTCGAACCCATGGAGATTGTTCAGAAATATACATTGGGTTTTCATGATGTAATGCGCGAGTTTAATACACTTTCTCCAAGTATTGAGCCCACAGCCACCGGGCATATCAGCGAACAAATAGAAATGATTAAAGAAATTATTTCGAATGGATATGCTTATGAAATTAATGGAACCGTTTATTTTAATGTAGAAAAATACAATACTGAATTTCCATATGGACAACTTACCAACCGCAAGCTGGAAGACCTTTTGGAAGGCACTCGAGAACTGAGCGGACAGGATGAAAAAAGAGGACGACTTGATTTTGCCCTGTGGATATCAGCCAAGCCAGAAACATTGATGAAATGGAATTCGCCATGGGGATGGGGTTTTCCGGGCTGGCATATCGAATGTTCGGCTATGAGCAGCAAATACCTTGGCAATACATTCGACATTCATGGAGGAGGAATGGACTTGCAGGCTACACATCACACCAACGAGATAGCGCAATCGCAAGCGTGTAATCATACTTCACCGGTTAATTACTGGCTACATACCAATATGCTTACCGTAAATGGCGTTCGGATGTCGAAGTCGGCAGGGAATGGGTTTTTGCCCGGAGAATTATTTACAGGAAATCATCCGTTGCTGGACAAAGGGTATAGTCCGATGGCCGTAAGATTTTTTATGATGCAAACGCATTATCGCAGCACACTCGACTTTTCGAACGAAGCCTTACGTGCTTCCGAAAAGGGATACAGAAGAATCATAAACGGTTTGGTAACTTTAAAAACGTTGGTGTATCAACCGGAATCGGAAGTGCAGGATGAAAAACTGAATACAGAAATAGAAAGACTTTGCGAGCTGTGCTATGCCGGGATGAATGATGATTTTAATTCTGCAATAGTTATTGCTAATCTTTTTAATTTATTAAAATATATCAATTCGTTTTCGCACAAAATAATTCCTTTGGCATCTTTATCTGAAACCACATTCGAAAAAATGAAAACTACATTTATACAGTTTGTGGAAGATATTCTTGGATTGAAAGAGGAAAAGTTTTACAAACCAAATTTGATTGATGATTTGTACGACATCTTACTTGAATTATATAAGGGTTCGAAAGAAACGAAAGATTATGCGAGGGTAGATTTCATCAGAAAGAGAGCCGATGCTGAAGGCATAATTATAAAAGACACCAAAGAAGGAGTTAGTTGGAGTTATAAAGAATAATAAAATATGAAAATTAAAAAAACGAACCCAGCAAATATTCGTGCGGTAGTGCGTGTGTCGAATGCGGTGATGGTGACGATACTGTTTTTTGCCATTGCATCGTGCAACAACGATTCAAAACAAACCAAGGAATTACCGAAGGAAGAAAAGGTAGTTCAAAAAATTCCTACACCCGACTTTAATGCCGACTCGGCTTATGCTTGTGTGAAAGCTCAGGTAGATTTTGGGCCTCGAATACCGGGCACCAAGGCTCATGCCAAGTGTGCCGACTACTTGGTAGCAAAACTTAAATCGTATGGATTACAAGTAAGTGTTCAGAATGGCACTGTGAAAACGTATGATGACAAACAATTTGTTTTGAAAAACATTATTGCAGAATACAAACCTGATTTAGGAAACCGGGTGCTGCTCACAGCTCACTGGGATACCCGTCCCTGGGCCGATTTGGACTCATTGAACAAAACCAAACCGTTTGACGGAGCTGATGACGGAGGTAGTGGAGTGGGTGTGTTGGTAGAGTTGGCGCGACAATTAAGTCTTTCGAAGATTGATAAAGGTGTTGATATTATTTTCTTCGATATAGAAGACTACGGACAGCAATCGTCAAACACAGAACCTCAACAAGCCGACACATGGTGCCTTGGCTCGCAATATTGGGCTAAGAATCCGCACAAACCCGGCTACTTTGCTAATTATGGAATTCTGTTGGATATGGTGGGAGGGAAAAATCCGGTGTTTCCTAAGGAGGGAACTTCGGTGGCGTATGCCTCGGGAATAGTGGATAAAGTATGGGATGTGGCCAATCGCATGGGTTACGGAAAGTATTTCACTAACGACATCACCGGAGAAACTACTGATGACCACTTATACCTAAATACGCTTGCCAATCTGAAATGTATAGATATTGTGCATTATGAAGTGGCAAAACATAACTATCCCTACTTTCATCATGCGCACTCTGATAATATGGATGTGATTGATAAAGGCACATTGAAGATGGTGGGACAACTTTTACTTGAGCTACTTTTTTCGGAATAAGATACAGCCGCTTTCATTCTCCCCGCAGGGGAAGAGCGAGTGCTGATAAAAATAGATTAATCATGTCATACTAATATTTCTTTCTCGTTGAGAAAGTTTGCAGGGCTTTGAAAAAAATACTCATCATACGTTTTAGTTCTATTGGCGACATCGTGCTAACTACTCCTGTTATTCGCTGCATTAAGCAGCAGCAGCCCGAGACAGAGGTGCATTACTTGACCAAAAATAGTTTCAAATCTATTTTAGAACACAACCCCTATCTTACCAAAATTCACACGATAGACAAAGATGTGAAGGAGATTGTTCATTTACTTAAGAAAGAAAATTTCGACTTTGTAATCGATTTGCATAATAACATACGTTCCATGCAAACCAAGACTGCATTGGGAAAACCATCGGCATCGTTCAAAAAATTGAATTTTAAAAAATGGATTCTGGTTAATTTCAAAATTAACAGAATGCCCGCTATGCACATTGTAGACCGCTATTTGCAGGCTGCCGAAAAGCTCGGAATAAAAAATGATTACAAAGGAATAGATTATTTTATTCCTGAAAAAGATGTAGTGGCTATTTCGTCATTGCCTGCCACTCATCAACACGGATACATTGGTTTTGTTATAGGTGCGCGCCATGCCACTAAACAAATGCCTGCCGAAAAAATAATTTCCATTTGTAAAAAATTAAATCAACCTCTTGTTTTGCTTGGCGGAAAAGAAGACCACACTGCAGGTGATGCTATCGAAAAAGCAGTGGGAGTCACTGTTTACAATGCATGTGGAAAATACAATTTGAACCAGAGTGCAAGTTTGGTTAAACAAGCTACCTCTATCATAACTCACGACACCGGATTGATGCATATTGCTTCGGCATTTAAGAAGGATATTATTTCGGTGTGGGGAAACACAGTGCCGGCTTTTGGTTTCACGCCTTACTTGCCCGGAGCGGCTTCGCGTATGGTGGAAGTAAATAATCTGGCCTGCCGGCCTTGTTCCAAAATTGGGTATGAGCAATGTCCGAAAAAACATTTCAAATGTATGAACGACATTGACGAGAATATAGTGATTGGTTCGCTGATGAAGTAGCGGGATGATGCACTGCTGAAGAATTACAGCGGTGAAATGATTGGGGATTGGAGATAAGAAGCGAACGATACTTGCTGAAGATTTTTAACTATCAATAATCATGGATACAAATAATGAAGCCGAAAAACTGAATATCATTCCCGAAAAGATAATTCAGATTCTCTTAAAGCACTTGATGATTCTAAAGAATGAAAATGCGTATCTCAAAAACAAGTTAGACATAAATTCTTATTCAGAAGGCTTTCCCAAAAATAAGGTTGGTATAAATTCTCGTTCAGAGCCTATTCCTGAAAACAGGGATGGTATAAAATCTTCTTCAACCGATATTCCGAAAAATGGGAATAGAGAAAAAACTTCTTCAACGGGCATTCCCGAAAATAGGGTTGGTGTAAAAACGAGTTCAGAAGCTATTCCTGAAAATAAGGTTGGAATAAATTCTTCTTCAATCTATATTCCTGAAATTGGGAATAGCATACAATCATTTTTAAAGGCATTGGCGGCTTTGCAGAATTGGGATAATTCGGAAAATATACCCTATCACATTTTTGAAGATAAACTAATAACTGCTTTGGAAGAGTATTTAAAAACCGGGGATAGGCAACAATCGCTTTATACATTCTACCTCGATTTTCTGAAAGCCATTGAAGAAAGAAATAGCAATGCGGAGAAAAATCGAGCATCGGTTATAGCGCCTAGAATAGAGGATACGCATACTTTGCCATCGAAAATAACAATAGATAAAGCTACCCTGAAAAGGCTGGAAGCTGCATTGCACGGTTATTTGCCCCGTACTGCTATGCACGATTTATATACAAATGTTGCAAAGGAATTGCTTTGTTTGCATAATAATGGAAAAGCTACCGGCAACGAACTGCGCACTATTGCAGGCCTCTCTACAGGAGGTTTTGCAAAGCATCTGCCCAAGCTGAAACGAATGGGTTTAATAAAAAAGCTACCACCCGGTAATTATATTCTCACCGAAACTTCTACTCAGCTTTTATTAAAAACATTTGGGGTTTTAAAAGGAGAGTGAAAGTAGAGCCTTTAGCTTAAGGACAAAATTATTTATTCATATTGATAAGACAATGAAAAATGGTACGCTGATAAAACGGATTCATGCGGATAAAAAATAATAATGATTTGAATTAGGATGAATGATGATGTAACACTCAAGTCGAAACTACTGACAATACAAGCAATTTTGGCAGTAAATAAAAATCCCTTCTGAACTTAATCAGAAGGGATTTTTTTGTATCACTTAAAAGTAGTGCTTATTGTTTGATGAGTTTAATCACCTGTTGTTTATTAGTGCTGATTACTTTTACAAAATAAATAATGTAAAGTACCCCATTGTTTAAACTATTTTGTTAAAGTTAAATAGATTTTACATTTATCGGTTATTTGTTTTTATTGTTTCCTGATTTAATTTTTAGTTTAATATTTCTATATCAATAAACAGGTTTCTTCTACATTCCTCTATTTTACGATTAGAGGAGACTTCAACTTGAAGTTGGTTTGCCCAAAATGAAGAAGAAGAAGAAACACTTTTATTGGTAGACATATTAGAATAAATTAAAATTGGTATTACAGTTTTCGCACCGGTAATGATGCATTTTAGCAGAGCCCAGCGTAAAAATCTGAATGATCTTTTTTGTTGATGTAGTCTTTATCGGCACCAAATCGTTCCCACACTTTGGGCATAAAGCGCCCAAAGTGTTTTTCTTCAGTTCTATTTTTGAGATATCATCTATTAACATTACGGTTGCAAAGAACCTTAGTTAATTCTTATTGATAAAAGAAAAGGGATGAATGATGCAGGTTAGGGACATAATGCATCAGGTTAGGGATGAAATGTGTTTGACTTTAATGGATGAGCAAAAGTGAAATGGGGTTTAATTTAAGCCGAGCAATTTCATTAGGTCGTCTTTATAACTCTTGCCAATGGCCACCATTGTGCCTTTCACCGAAACTTCGCTTGGAAAAACATTTTCAATCATGGTAAAGTTTACCACAAAACTACGATGAATGCGCACAAATATTTTTTGGTCTATTTGTTCCAGAAAATCATTCATCGTGAATCGAGCCATTAGTTTTTTTCCGTTTTCAAGATGAATGGTTACATAATTGGCATCACTCTCGAGATACAGAATGTCTTTAAAGAATATTTTTCTGAAAACGTATCCATCTTTAATAAATATAAAGTCGTGAACCGCTTGCGGGTGTGCAGAAGCCACAGTTGGCAAAATTCTGTTTTCGTCATTATAATTACTGAATGCAATTTCTATGGCTGAATACAATTGCTCTTTGGTAACTGGTTTAACAAGGTATGCAGAGGGCTTCACTTGTTTTGCCTGTTCAATGGTTTTGTTATCCAAGTTGGCGGTAAGAAAAATAAAAGGGATGTCGTACTTACTGCGCACTGTTTCGGCCACATCAATACCGTTCTTTTGTCCGAGCAAATTGATATCGAGCAAAAGCAAATCAGGCTTTTCGTTTTCAATCATTGTTATGGCTTCGCTGTACCGACAAGCAAATTCGGTTACCTCGTATCCTACTGCAGTCAGCATTTCTTCGAGCACATTAGCAATAATCATTTCATCTTCTACGATTCCTATTTTTAATTTTTTCATGCTGTATATTTATTTACTATTCCATCATATTACGATTTTTCAGATTCTTCAAATTCAATTCAAATCTGCTTCCGTTTACAAATGTATATTTTATTTCTCCCGCCAGTTGTCGACTGAGTTGATAAACCAAGCGTAATCCCAGCGAATTGGTTTTACCAATATCGAATACGGTAGGCAGTCCGACTCCTGTATCTGTATAAACAAATAAATAATCTCCGTCACTTATTTCCTTCAATTCAATAGTAATTTTCCCTTCGATTTCATTCACAAAGGCGTATTTATAAGAATTAGTAAGCAATTCATTAATGATTAAACCCAGAGGCACGGCTGTATCTATATCCAATGATAATTTTGGAACATCAAAACTTACTTCAATGTGTTTGTCTGGTTTGGCAAAAACATTTTTCATGTGAGTAATGAGTTCTTGCAAAAAGCTTGCAAACTCCACTTCTTCCAGATCATCGTGCTGATATAAATTTTGATGAATAAATGCAATTGACAGCACCTGATTCTGACTTTCGGTAATGGCTTCTCTGATATTTTCATCCTTTGTTCGGGAACCTTTCATCTCCAATAATCCCGAAATGATTTGCAAATTATTTTTTACCCTGTGATGAATTTCTTTTATCAGTAACTCGCGTTCGGCAAGCGATTCCTGAATTTGTTTGGTCCTTTTGGAAACAGTAGTTTCCAAATTAATTTTATCTTTTTTTAATTTGGAAGAACGATAAATAAGAAAACTGAAAAATGCGATAACCAATATTAGTATAACACCTATGATTAAGTTTTTTTGCTGGGCATGCAGTTCGCTCAACTTAGCGTTTTGAACTTGTATTTCCTTTTCCTTCTTTTCGGTTTCAAATTTAATTTTGAGTTCGGTTTGGGCCATTCGGGCTTGAGTTTCTATATTTGAAATGCTTTGTTCTCGCGATATTTTAAAGACACTATCATTCCATGATTTGTACAATTCAAAGTTTCGAAGTGCTTCCCGATAATTGTTTTTTAATCGGGCAATATCCGAGAGAGCTTTGTACCCATCTCTTATATACAGTTTAGCGTTTCTAACCAAAGCCTCTTTCAACATTCTGTTTGCATACAGTTCAGCCTTCTGCAGATTTTTTGTTTTAATATAAATATCGGTTAAAACGGTGAGCGGGCGCATGGCATTATCAGGCCGCTGAAGACTATCCAGAATTCGAAGCGATGGCAGTGCATACTGTTCCGCCTTGGTCATATCTCCCATGGAATAGAATATAGAAGCCAATACATGAGAGTTGGTGGCAAATTGATAATCACTTTTCTTGTCGCGGTTCAACAAATCTATAGCTCGAATCAATTCAGTTTTTGCTTTCTCGTTTAACCCATTTCTAATATATTCATTAGCCAGATTGGATGAATTCATACAAGCCACGGCCCAGTTTTCAGACTTCATCGAATTTTCGAGAGCCATCGTAAAATATTTTTGTGAAAGATCCGTTTCTCTTGAATCACTTTGATAAGACTCTGCAAGATTATTACTCAGAGTTGCAATCAGCATTGCATTTCCTGATTTCTGTGCAATCTCCAGTCCCTTTGAATAATATTCAATTGCTTTGTGGTAATCGCCATGGTCGCCATACATTCCGCCCATCAAACTATAGCATGATGCCTGATAATATAAGCTGCCTGCACGCTTGGCATACATAATACTCGAATCGTACTGCGCCATCCCTTCCTCGGTATGTTCGAGAATAACAAACGCTAGTGCCTTTATTCTGTGTGCATCTGCAAGTAATAAATAATCCTGATGTTTGGAAGCAATTGCAATTTCATTACCGGCAAGTTCAATAGCCTTTGTGGTATTACTAAACTTGAGTTCCCATGCTAGTAAGCCGTACAAACGAGCGAGTGTAGTATCGCTCTTGGCGGTGTATATTTTTTCACGCAATTGTTTACATACTGCATTTTCTTTCTGAGCATAACTCAAAATGCCGTACAACATCATAAAACATACAATCGCTGTTCTAAGGGGCAGCGAGGAAATACGATTTCTACTATACAATTTTCTAATGGTTCTGTTGGTTCAGAATTATTTTACCAGGCCATTTTTGGTTCATGACAATGTTCAGTCCCTTAAACTCCTGATAAAATTGGTTAGGCAAAGAAACAAAAAAAAATCGTTGAACGAATATTGTTAAGATTTATTAATATGCTTATTTGAACATTACTTTGATTTTTATATGACAAATTTTTCACCACTAACGGGAGAATTTATCGACTACGTTTTATGGAGTAATTAACTCATGAATTAATTGTATCATTTCATAAAGTAAATTTAACTTATCTTTGCGCGTTTTCAAAAAAACAAAATGATCAATCGACCCAAATTTTACGTTTACCTTCCTATAGTTTTTGCACTGATATTAATTCTCGGAATTTTTATTGGAAGCACTTTCCATCTTGACAATGCCCGAGGCGCAAAACTTGTAGGCACTTCTGGCAAATTCAGTAAAGTAGATGAAATTCTTAAATACGTTACCGAAGAATATGTAGATACCATTCGGGCCGAAAAGCTGGTGGATAAAACCGTTATCGCTATGCTTCGTCAACTCGACCCACATTCGGCTTATATCACTAAAGAAGAAATGGCCGATATGAACGAACCTTTGCAAGGTAATTTTGAAGGAATTGGTGTGGAATTTAATATTGTTGAAGATACCATACGAGTGGTGAATGCTATTGTTGGCGGCCCTGCCGAACGTGTGGGTGTGCAGGCCGGAGATAAAGTAGTTTTGGTAGATGGAGTGAAGGTGGCCGGAGTGAAAATAAACAACAAAGGTGTGATGAGTAAACTCAAAGGCAAAGGAGGCACCAAAGTTAAAGTGAGTGTGATGAGAAGAGATAAAAAGGATTTGATGGATTTCGTAATTACCCGTGGCACCATTCCGATTTTCAGTATCGATGCATCTTATATGGTGAATGCTAAAACAGGATATATTAAGATATCCCGATTTGCGGCTACTACTTATGAAGAATATATGACCGCATTTAATAAACTTCAGAAAAAAGGAATGCAACAATTGATTATTGACTTGCGTGGAAATGGCGGTGGATTCTTGAATACAGCCGTTAGCATTGCTGACGAATTTCTGGGTGATGGAAAAGAGATTGTGTATACTTACGGAAAAGCGCGCCCTCGAAAAGATTATAAAGCGACAGCTACCGGTAGTTTTGAGCATGGAAAACTTACTATACTAATAGACGATGGCTCGGCATCTGCAAGCGAAATTCTTTCGGGTTCGTTGCAGGATAACGACAGAGCTACACTGGTTGGAAGACGTTCTTTTGGAAAGGGATTGGTTCAGGAACAAAGTGATTTTTCAGACAGTTCGGCCATACGTCTTACTATAGCAAGATACTATACTCCCACAGGAAGATGTATTCAAAAATCGTATGCTAATGGTGTAGATGCATACTATGACGAGGAATATTCTCGTTACACGAATGGTGAGCTAGAGAATGCTGACAGCATGAAAGTGAAGGACACGATTAAGTATAAAACACCAATGGGAAAAGTGGTGTATGGAGGAGGGGGCATTACTCCTGATGTTTTTGTGCCAATGGATACTGCAGGACACTCGCATTATTTAACCGAGGTTGCTTACAGCGGCCTGCTTAATGATTTTGCGTTCGAATATGCAGACAAGAACAGAAAGAAACTGAACTCGTACAAAACCCCTGAAAAATTCAATAAGGACTTTGACGTATCGGCTGAATTACTCGAAAACTTTGTTGTGTATGCAGAGAAGAATAAGGTGAAGAGAAATGATAAGCAAATTAAAATTTCCGCACCCGTTCTTAAAAACCAAATAAAAGCATTGATAGCACGTACCATCTGGAATTCGGAATGGTACTATTTAGTATTGCAGTCGGACGATAATGTGCTGAAAGAAGCAATAAAATTAATGAAGTAGCAACAAAACGGCAACTTGGATTCTTTATTTATCCAATTGCTGTTTCGCTCGCTCTGCATAAAACCCTTTGGATGCAGCTATTTCTCTGAATAGTTGTTTTGCATTTTCATTATCTCCAAATTTCTTATACGTTAATGCTAATTTCCAATTCGCTTCTTCCCTAAACTGAGGGTTAGGATAACTTAACACAGTACTTAATCGTATAACCGCTAAACGGAAATTACCCTGTTCTGCGCAACAAATGCCACTATAAAATAAGGCATTCACATCGTTTGCATTTTTATCAAGCAATAGCTGGAAACCAGTATTGGCTTCCAAATAATTTTGTTTTTTGAAATAATGCAAACTTGTTTTGAGAACTTGCCATGCAATCATTCGTTGACCATCTTCCTTCGAAAAATCATCTGTTGCCATCATTCTGTTTTCTTTTGATGCAGGCAAATTGTCTGTAGATTCAGTTAGAACATTCGACTTACAAAAATAAATTTGGCTGAAGTCGAGTACTTTTAAATCTTCAATAAATGTAACCTCATCGGTGATGGACGAACGAGTGATGTTCTGCACAGCATCGGCAACATTAAAAGCCTCACAATTGAAAATTGCAGGAGTTGGAAGTTTTTCAGGTGTAATACTGTCCACTGAAGTCACCTCTATGTTGTGTTGAGATGGCGCACTTACATTTTGAGTAATTTGATTGTAGTTTATCGTATCTCTATTAATTGACTCATGCGTTGGAACCATAGTAGGTCTTACCATTTTCTTTTCGTGAGTTTCTAAAGCAGCCAATTGTGGTTTTATTTCTTCTTTTTGATTTACAAAAACAAAATAACCGAAACCAAACAGCATTAAGATACCTGCCAATAAAACCTCTGCAACAGGCAAGTGATAATGATTAGGAGCTGAATTGATTTTTGTGTCCAGTTTATTATTTAAACGCTGAATGTCTTTTCTTGAAAAAGGAATAGCCACAAAACCGTTTACGGCCGAGGCGCATAATGCACATCCCGAAAGATGGGTGTAAATTTCTTGTTTAATTTCTGTTTCTAATGAGCCTTCGCAATACTGTTTTAATTGCTCGTACGACAGGCATTCTGAATGATGATATGAATTTTTCATTGGGGATGATTTATTTATTATTTAACAATATTAATTTCAAATTACGTTTTCCGTTTTGCAAATAGCTTTTCACTTCCTTGAGGGAATAGCCTGTTATAGCAACAATTTGGGCATAGGATTTATTTTGCAGGTAATACAATTCAATACATTTTTTTTGAAAATCATTTAATTCATGAATCGACTTATGGAGGCGTTCTAACATATTTTCCTTTTTATCGAGCAACTCATTGTCGGGTTCCGAAACATCTGTGCTGACAAATTGTTGGAATTGCTGCATTGCCAGATTCTGAAAATCTTTACACCTTAAGTCGTTCAGACAATAATTTTTTACTTTGCAAATTAGCCAGGCTTTAAAACAATTTACTTCATGCTTTTTCAGGTCTTCCATTAACTGTTCGAAAATCTGGAGCAATGCATCCTCTGCATCGTCTCTATCTCTATAAAAATTAATACACATACCCAAAATTAAGTGAGTGTAACGTTTATAAAGTTCGCCAATCACCTTCTTATCGTGTGTTTGTTTGTAATTCTCCAGTAGCTCGCTATCGCTAAGCTTGCTGAAATTGATTTCTGAATAACTCATAGCCGAATATTTTATTAGTTACGGAAACGGGTCTCTATTAGTAAGACAATCTTAGAGGTCTCTTTCCATAAAGTTATACTACATTTATTTTCTCCTAGCCGACCAAATCTTGAATTCGGCACTTTTGGGGGTGTGAATGGTACTTTTGGCAGGGTGAATGGCAATTGTGTTTTTAAGAATTGGATGTTGTTTGCAGAAAAAATGAAAGATTTAACAAATTATTTTATGGAATTTGCTTTTCAGTTTGTCTTAGATATAAAGAATCGTTTCACTAAAACAAAAATCAATATGAAAAATCTAAAACAAATGGCAGTATTAATGGCATTAAGCATGTCAACTCTGCTCTCAGCACAAGTATCAGGAACTATTAAAGGAACCATTACCGATGATAAAGGAGGAAATCTGCCCATGGTTACAGTTGCACTGATGGAAGACTCCACTCTTATTTCGGCTATATCTACCGATAATAATGGTGACTTTACGTTTCGGCTACTCACTCCCGGAATGTATAATCTTAAATTCTCGTTTATCGGATTCAAGACGATGCTAGTAAATAGTGTGGAAGTAAGCCCCAATATTACATCGTATGTTTACTGGAAAATGACCACCGGCACAACTGAGTTAGGCGGCACAGAAGTGTTTGCCGATGCCTGGGTAAAACCTATTGTGGACAATAATTTTTCTGCCATGCAAATCATTTCGATAGACCAGATAGACCATTTGGCTTCGGGCAGTACAGATATTGTGAAAATAGCAACTGCTATTTCGCCAGATGTGCAACCTACAGAAGATGGAAAAGATTTGTATATGCGCGGTTCCAGACGAGGAACGAATGCGTATTATGTGGATGGAAACCGAGTGATAGGTACTGCAACAGTTCCGGGCATAGGGATAAGCGAAATGATAGTTCTCACCGGAGGTGTGCCGGCTGAATATGGTGATTGTACTGGGGGGCTTGTGATTATCACTACCAAAGATTACAAAGCCGAAATGCGCAGAAAGGAAATTGCAAGACGAAAGAAAGAGTAAATTAATTTTTACAAAATCTTTATCTATTATACTGAATATCGTATGGTGCAGAAGTCATCGATATTCAATATAATTTCTGTTGCACTGATTTTTTCGTTTCTCGTTCAACAAAATCATTCCTTTTTTGACAAAATTATCCTTACGTCAGGTGTTTTATTTTTTTTTGACAAAAAAAATTAAGTTCTTTGTTCAACTATTTTGAGACTGACTATGGTAAAGAAATTTGTTTTTTCAATGAGCCTGCTGGTGTTTTTGGTATCGTGCCATCGTGATGCTGTTTTTACAGAGGTTAAAATTAATAACCGTTATACTATTCTTATGCCCGATTATCTTCACCCCTGTGCCGACCTGCATAAGGATGCTTCTCTGCAATATCTGAATACTGAAAAAGATATTTACGCCATAGTGATAGAAGAAAAAAAGAAGACCATGGCTAATTTTGATATGAATTACAATGTGGATTTATACTTTAATAACATTGCTTCTCAGGGCTTCATCGAAACGATAAAAAACGGAAAGATTAGTATTCCAGGAAGGGAAACCATTAATGGAAATAAGGCATTGGTAGCCGACATTTCGGGTAAAGTAGATCAAACAGAAGTGTTTTATAAACTTGCTGTTTTGGAAACTCCTTATACTTTTTACCAAATTCTTGTATGGACAAGGGCCGATAATAAAGAGAAATACGAGAAAGACATGATAAAGTTGATAGAATCGTTTACAGAATTACCTTTAGGTGCGAACGAACTTCCTACCCCGAAAACACTTAATGACAGTGTTAAGATTGAACTTAAATATTAAGTAATCTTCCTTATTTTTTCAAACCAATACCTAACTCATCCAATTGTGCTTGTGCAATAGGCGAAGGTGAATCGATCATTACATCGCGTCCCGAATTGTTTTTAGGGAAAGCAATAAAATCGCGGATTACTTCGGCTCCGCCAAAAAGCGAGCATAAACGGTCGAATCCGAAGGCAATACCACCGTGAGGAGGAGCGCCAAATTCGAAGGCATTCATCAAAAATCCAAATTGAGCCTGAGCGTCTTCTTTCGAAAAGCCTAGTAAATCGAACATTTGCGATTGTAATTGTTTGTTGAAAATACGAATGGAACCACCACCTACTTCCACTCCGTTTATCACCATGTCGTAAGCATTCGCTCTTACTGTGCCAGGATTGGAGGTTAACATTGGAATATCTTCCGGTTTTGGTGAAGTAAACGGATGATGCATGGCATACCAGCGATTGAGCTCATCGTTAAATTCGAGCAAAGGAAAATCGATTACCCAATGGCAGGCAAAGGTGTTTTTATCGCGTAAGCCAAGTCGGTTGCCCATTTCCAAACGCAATTCGGAAAGAGCTTTGCGGGTTTTGTGTTCTTCTCCGGCAAGCAATAGTATAAGGTCTCCGGGCTGAGCATTGAATGCAGCTGCCCATTTTTTCAATTCTTCTTCGTTATAAAATTTATCTACGGATGATTTTATGGTTCCGTCTACGTTGTAGCGGGCATACACCAAGCCGGTAGCGCCTATCTGAGGGCGTTTCACAAATTCGGTCAACTCGTCCAGTTGCTTGCGGGTATATTCGGCAGCACCTTTGGCACATATACCAACCACCAAGCCGGCATTGTCAAACACTTTAAAACTCTTGCCTTTTACAATGTCGTTTAATTCCACAAATTTCATTTCAAAACGGATGTCCGGTTTGTCGTTTCCATAAAATTTCATGGCATCAGCATAGGTCATTCGCGATAGCGCAGGAATATCAATACCTTTCACGCTTTTGAATAAATGACGAATCAATCCTTCGAAGGTATTCAAAATATCTTCCTGCTCCACAAAAGCCATTTCGCAATCTATTTGGGTAAACTCGGGCTGACGGTCGGCACGTAAATCTTCATCTCTAAAACACTTTACAATTTGATAATAACGGTCGAAACCTCCTACCATCAGTAGTTGTTTAAATGTTTGAGGCGATTGAGGCAAGGCATAAAACTCACCCTGATTCATACGCGATGGCACCACAAAATCGCGGGCTCCTTCGGGAGTAGATTTAATAAGTACGGGTGTTTCTACTTCCAGAAAACTTAATTTATCAAGATATAATCTGGTTTCGATAGCCATTCGGTGGCGAAGTTCCAGGTTTTTACGTACTGCATTTCTTCGCAAATCGATGTAACGATATTTCATTCGAATATCGTCACCTCCGTCAGTATCATCTTCGATGGTAAAAGGTGGAGTGATGGAGGTATTGAGAATTACAATCTTTTCGGGAGTTATTTCCACATCACCGGTAGGAATTTTATCCGATTTGGAATACCGTTCGTTTACCTTTCCGGTAACACTGATTACATATTCGCGACCCAACGAACGAGCCTTATCAACAACTGCTTTATCGGCATTTTCGGTTTCGATGGTTATTTGTGTAATTCCGTAACGGTCGCGCAAGTCAATCCAAAGTAAGGAGCCTTTGTCGCGCACTCCCTGCACCCATCCGCTTATGGTAACCGTTTGTGAAACATTAGTTATTCTTAATTCTCCGCAAGTGTGTGTACGTAACATGACAATAAATTATTGATGATAAATGATGAATTATAAATGGAAGGCGAAAGTACTAAAAAACGTGGTTACAAAGCATTTTTTATAAAAAGGACACCTTTTTTTGGGTAGTCTTTTTGAGTTCGGAAACGTTTTTAAGGCATAGAAAAGGTTTTCGCCAAATGGCCGTTAAATCAATTTATTGAAACATACTCACAAAATCATAAACAAAACGTCTATAACATTTATCCAAAACGGATAAAAGAATTATCCAAAACAGTTAAATCATTTATAAAAAGCGTTTAATTTATGGTGAAAAATAGGAAAATAGGAGGCGAATTTCGGAATTGCGGTAAAAAAACAAAGGCGATATTCTTATGAATACCGCCTCTGAACAACCAAACAAACTACTAACTAAACAAACAACTATGCGTTATAAATACTTAAAAAGATAATAATTACTGTGGCAATAGCCAACAAAATGGTTCCAGTTCCTACCTCCTCTTTGCGGAAATAGTGCCTGCGGATGGATGCGATTTTTCTGTTCATGATTTCTATTTATTAATTGTTAAACTTTTTTCGAGTCGAAAAAAATAAGGGAAGGGCCGAATTGATTTTTGATACAACATCCCCATGCAGTAAATCAAAAAAAGAACGAATTGCCAACCCTTCTTACTTATTTTTCTTTTCAAAGAACTTATCAGGATAAAATCTGATAAAAAAACAGAATCGGATTAAATTTTAATTGATTGCTATTTCTGGCACAAATTTACCGAGGAAAAAAATAAAAAAGGGGGCACTTTTAGAATTTGGTACTTTAGGGGGTGTGAATGGTACTTTTGGCAGGGTGAATGGTAGGTCACCCTCTGGAAATTCTGTCTAAAATGTCCATTCTTCCTCTTCGCGACACTTCAACTTCGGCATTATCGTCCATAATAACGTACGCATTTTCGCCACGAATAAATTTTTTGATATGATTAAAATTGATAAGGTGAGAACGGTGAACCCGCATAAAATCATCATCGGTGAGTAGCTGCTCAAAATCGCCCATAGTGCGGGTTACCACCAATTCTCTTCCATCGGTGAAGAAAAAAATGGTAAAGTTATTCGAAGATTCGCACCGAATGATGGTGGAAATATCAACAAACACGTACGAATCGCCATCGAGCAAGCCTATTTTTTTTGATTTGCTTCCGGGTTTCATATTGCCTATCAGGGTATCGTACTTTTGTTTCATAACCTCCTTCTGATTCACCTTACTTTGCAAGCGGTTTACAGCCAGTACCAGTTCTTCGGGGTCTATGGGTTTTAGAATGTAATCAATGGCGCTGAATTTTATGGCTTTTATGGCATAATGATCATAAGCGGTAGTGAAAATTATTTCAAAATTGATATCGCGCACCTTTTCGAGCAAATCGAAGGCATTTCCGTTGGGCATTTCAATATCCAGAAAAATAAGTTGAGGTTCGTAAAGTTCGATAGCCTCGAGTGCGGCTTTCATACAGTCTGCTTTTTCTACCACTCTTATTTCAGGGCAGTATTTTTCTATCATTTTAGATAAAGACTCACGGGCGCCTTTCTCGTCATCTATTATTATAGCTTTTATCATATTTAAAAAAACATTACCGGTTATGAAACTACAAATCTAAAATATTATTCATTTGTTTCGAGCGGAATTATCAATTTCACTTTTGTTCCGGCCGCTTCACCGTTTTCATACAAATCGATTATCTCAACATAAATATTACTCTTCAAACTCGAATTTAAAATGGTTAATCGTTCTTGAGTAATGTTCATCCCCATCGATTTGTGCTGATGGATATGGTTGCGTTTCGACTCCATCGATTTTTTGCGCCCCACTCCGTTATCTTCTATAATACATTGTATGGTATCATCATTCCTTTCCAGCGTTATTTCCAGTTTCCCGTTTCCTTCTTTCGGCAGCAATCCGTGTTTAATAGCATTTTCAACATAAGGCTGAATAAGCATTGACGGAATTTGGTCGTAGTTTGCATCTATGTTTGCGTCTATATTAATATGGTATTCAAATTTCTTTTTAAATCGCATTACTTCCAGCTCCAAATAAAGTTTCAAAGCATTCACTTCTTCGGCTATGGTGATGAGTTGCTGTTTGGAGTTCTCCATAATTTTCCGCATCAGTTGCGCAAATTTGGTAAGATACCTCAATGCCGATTCGCTGTCGTTATCCTGAATATAATCTTGAATAGAGGCAAGTGTGTTGAATATAAAATGAGGATTCATTTGAGAGCGCAGCGCCTGCGATTCAATGTTGGCAATCTTCTTGTTCAATTCTGTTTTTTGTTTCTCTCTCAGTTTAATATTGTGAATGCGTACTCTGAAATAAATGAAAATGGAAATAAACAGAGAGGCAAACAGAATGGTGTTAAACCACCATGTTTTCCAATACGGACGTTCGATGGTAAATGTAAATGTTGCCGGAGTTTTGTTCCATACATTTTCGTTGTTTGTACTGATTACTTTAAAAGTATATGTTCCGGGAGGGAGATTGGAATAATTGGTGGTGCGTTCGCCCGATGGTGGCGACCAGATTTTTTGTGAGCCTTCCAGAATATATGAGTACTTCACCTTTCCGGGGTTGGTCAGACATATTCCTGAAAAATTAAACGTAATGTTATTGTCACTGTATCCCAAATGAACATTGTTTTTTAAAACAGTGTCGTTGTAAAACAAACTGAAACCGGTAATACTGATTTTCGATTCCATTTTGTTTTCGATGTATTCATTCGGGTCGTATTTTATTAATCCGTAAACAGTGCCAAACCAAATGGAACCATCAGCGTCCACCCATGTTCCGTTCGAATTGCATTCCACTCCTGTAAAACCTTCCTGTTTGCCGAAAGGAATAATATTTTTCTGGCCGTTCTTTTTATACCCGGCAATGTCAATCTGATTCAACCCCTGATTGGTTCCTGCCCATATTACATCTTCTCTTTTTCCAAACGTAAGCGAGTACACCAAGTCAGAACTCATACCATCAGCCTTGCTGAAATTTATTGGTTTGTTAGCCGGAGCAGATGGGTTATACATCCACACCCCATTTAAACAGCCGAAATAAATGTTACCTTCTTTGTCAATAATTGAAGTAAGGAAAGAATCGTTTCCAAAACCTAATTGTTCAGAACATTCGGTAAAAGTTTTCCCGTCATATTTTATCAAACCTCCCAGATAAGTGCCAATCCAGATGTTTCCCTGTCTGTCCTCCACAAAGCACCAAGCCTGATAGTTTTCGCTCCTGCTTTTAAATGTATAGTGGATAAATTCTTTCCCGTCATATTTATACACTTCATTATTGCCCGCTATCCATATATTCGACTTCGAATCTTTAAAAAATGTGTTGATTGGATTTTTATAAACTCCTTCTCCTTTTGGTTTTAGTTTACGAATAAAAAAGCCATCGTCATAAGTCATTAAACCTTTGTTAGTGGCTAGCCATAGCGTTTTCGAATCCACCTCCAGAATGTCATTAATGTTTGTTCCTTTTTTTACATCTACTTCATCGTAATTAGTAAACTGATGATTGCTGTATTTAAACAAACCACTTTGAGAACCTACCCATAAATTGCCATGTGAATCTCGTTTTAAACCATGAATAAAATTATTGGTTAAACCATCATTAAGCCCAAAGCTGATAAATGGATTTCCTCTGTACTTAAATAATCCTGCAGAAGTACCAATCCATAAATTGTTCTCATAATCCTGAAACAAACAATGAACAATGTTACTGTTTTGTGTTATGCGTATAGATAATTTCGAAATAGTATTGCGGTCATATTTTATTAGTCCTTTTTCTGTACCCAGCCAAATCGTATTTCTTGCATCCACAAGTGCCGAACTTAAACTTTTGTTCCAACATTGTTCTATGGAAGTATATTTTTTTATCCCCGTTGCATCTGTCACACATTTCAGCAATCCCTTTTCAGTTGCTATCCACATGGCCTGCTCGTCTTCCGAAAACCCATTAATTATATTGGCTTCATTACTTTCGGAAGATTTAAAAAAGGAAACAACGGCATCATTACTTTCAAACTTATTTCCATTGTAATAGCTGATTCCGCAAGAAGTCCCAATCCAAATAGTGCCTTTTTTATCTTGATAAAGCGAACGGATATCAGCATTTTCCAATCCGTTTTTTACTGAATAATTTGTAAACACCTCCTCACTGAAACGGCTTAACCCTTTGTCTGTACCAATCCACAAATCTCCGTTTATGGCCTTGAGAATACAAGAAATGGTGTTACTAGGCAATCCATCTTTGGTGGTATAACTGGTAAATTTATTACCATCAAATTTATTGATACCGCTTATGGTTCCTATCCATAAATTTCCTGAATTGTCTTCGTTTATGGTTGTTACAAGGTGGTTTAATAAGCCGTCTTTAGGAGAGTAATTAGTAAACTGAACTCCGTCAAATTTACTCAATCCCCCATAACCTCCCGACCACAAGTTACCATTCATATCCTGAAAAATTACGGAAGCCTCAATGAAAGGCAAGCCATCTTCAACAGAATAATTTCTGAAATAATAAGATTGGGCAAATGTTTTAGGAACACACAATAGGAGAGTGAAAGCACAAAAAAGTAATAGAATAATTCTTTGTTTTTTCATCATTGTGTTTGCACAGAAAGTGAGTAAAGTTACTGCTCATGCATTTTCAAATCTATAGCAGTAACAGGTCTCAAAATTAATTTTAATTTCGATACAACCTAATTTTTATTCAGCAACGAATCCCAACCTTGGGCAGTAAGCGGATGCGAAGAGCCTCCTTTTGTAATTAAATTTACTCCATCTTTTTTATTAGTCATATGTCCTATTACCGAAATGTCAGGATTGGCTTTTACTTTAGGAAAATCAGATTGTTTGATGGTAAACAATAATTCATAATCTTCTCCTCCGCTCAAAGCACAAACAGTTGGGTCGAGGTTAAATTCACGCGCCATGTTATACGTTTGCGGATCAATTGGGATTTTTTCTTCATATAAATTACACCCTACATCCGATTGAGTTGACAGATGAAGTATTTCGGATGCCAGTCCGTCCGAAATATCAATCATGGAAGTGGGTTTTACTTCCAGTTTTTTTAATAAAACAGGAATATCTTTTCGTGCTTCAGGTTTAAGTTGACGTTCTAGGATGTAATCATTACCTCCTAAATCAGGTTGAACATTTGGTGTTTCCAAAAAAATTCTTTTTTCTCTTTCCAGCAGTTGTAATCCTACATAAGCTCCTCCCAAATCACCGGTTACACACAACAAATCTCCTTCACCTGCACCATTGCGATACACAACATCTTCGGGGGAGATTTCTCCCAATGCTGTTATGCTTATTACCAATCCCGATTTGTTTGTGGTTGTATCACCTCCAACAATATCTACTTTATGTTTTTCACATGCCAGCATCATCCCTGCATACAATTCTTCCATGGCTTCAACAGAAAATCTGTTGGAGATGGCAAGCGATACAGTAATCTGCTTCGGTGTTGCATTCATTGCATAAATGTCAGATAGGTTTACCGAAACGGCTTTAAATCCTAAATGTTTAAGCGGAACATACGAAAGGTCGAAATGAACTCCTTCCACTAACATATCTGTAGACACTACCATCTGTTTACCTTTATAGTCTATCACAGCTCCGTCATCACCCACACCTTTTATGGTGCTTTCATTTTTTATTTCAATAAACTCAGTAAGGTGTTTTATCAATCCAAATTCTCCAAGAGAACTTAATTCGGTACGTTCTGTATTTTCTAGCATGATTTAATGGTTAAGTATTGTTGCAAAATTAAAACAAAAAAGGGAAAGAAGCTATTCTAAGCTTTCCTTCCCTTTAGTGGGCCCACTTGGAATCGAACCAAGCACCCACAGATTATGAGTCTGTTATACCCCCTGAAATAGCCCTAAAATCAAGGCATCTAAGTATGCAAAAAAGAGCGAAATTGAACATTTCCGCACTCTGTTTCCGCACTTCGTCCGCACTCCAATTTTCGCAAAAATACGATTTATTAATCCTTAATCTAAATAAAAAATGAACACTAAAGCAATCACAATTGCTTCCGGCAGTATCCAAGATACAGTATTGGAAGAAATGATTCAGAAAAGAGATTCTGAACTAAAAGAACAAACAAGGAAAAATGCAAAACATTTTGCGAGGCAAAATCTACCAGCACCTGAAAGTGATAACATTTCACATTACACAGGAGAGATAAAAGCGGGGTATGAAAAACTCGCAAGTGAGGTAATGCATTATTTACAACCGGAGGCACATTTCCCGGAAGCCAAAATGGATGCGGACTTTTTTAAGGAAAAGGACAAAAACCTTGAAAATGAGATAAAGGTCAGAGAAGACAACAACCGAAACGATGAATACGAAATGGGAAATTTTAATCATGGCAGTATCGTAAAAAGAATGATTTGGGCAGGAATTCTGTCCCTTATCGTCACCTTAGGAGAAATCATATTTAATACAAAAGCATTTCAAGTTACAGGAGAAAGCATGTTGTTTGCCCTTATCCTTTCCTTTTCAGTATCAGTAGCCGTGTTAGCATTCGCCCATTTTTCCACCTTTTTGTATAAAGGAGCGAAAACAACCCTACAAAGAAGACTTATACTTTTCGGTTGTCTAACCTTTGTAACAATCGTATTTTCTGTACTGGCCATATTCAGATCAGAATACCTAGCCGACCATGAAGTACATATCAACCCGTCCTATTTTGTTGTAGTAAACCTCTTCTTCTTTATCGTTTCAGCTTTTCTATCCTTCTTCATCCTTCCGACATGGACTGAAATAAAACAAAACACACAGCATCTATTAACACTAAAAAGAATTAATAAACGGAAGAAAGAGATAGGTAAACTAAAACAGGAGAGACAAGAAATCAAGAAAACGGTTTTAGAAAGAACCAAGGACAGACTTCGAGTAATTCACTATGCCAATTCAGCGAATGACAGAATACGTAAAATGTATTTTGAAACCTTAGAAATATTCAAATCAACAAACCTGATGTACCGTACAGACAAAATTATACCCGAATGCTTTTCACAACAAGTCTCAGAACCTGACATTATCACTATAACCTTTTAATAAAACAAAAATGAAAACTACATCCATAATCATTATCACACTAATAGCAATAATGTTCATTGTGTCCTGCACATCCGTAAAACCAACCACAACTGAAATCGTTGTATTGAGAGATGTCACCGAAAAGAGTATAGCCAAACCAAATGCCGATGAAATTCTCAGCCTTTTTGATTTACAAAACAATCAATGGAATGGATCAAACTTTTCTTTTGGGAATATTACAGATGTCAGTTATAACCCAATCAATGAAGCAAAGATTAATATACAAAATCAATGGTTATCAAATGAACTGGAAAGAGAAAAGGAAATCAAAAATTTCAAGAATCGGGCAACCAAAATTATTGAAAACAGTAATAAAGACACGATAGGTAAACGGAACTCTTCTATCTATCTCCCATTGGTACGAAAGCTAAACCAATTAAGTCGAAGTAATTCACAAAAAAGAGTATTGATTATTTACTCCGACTTAATGGAAAACACAAAGGAATTGTCTTTTTATAATAAACAGACCATTAAGATTCTCAAAACAAAACCAGAGTCAATACAAACACAATTGGAGCAAATGCAACAAATACAGGATTTAAAAGGAATTGAAATACATTTTGTCTTTCAACCCGTAAACCCTGAAAGCGATTCGGACTTTAAAATCGCTTCTGAATTTTACAAAACGATTTTACAAAATAAAGGAGCAACCGTAACCATCTCTGCAAACCTGAATATATAGAAAACAAAAAAGAATGAAGTAGAACCTTAAAAAGAAAATACAATGAAAAATATCCTTTGGACCATCCTGAAAATTATCCTGAAACTGATTGTGATATGTATATGGGGAGTCCTGCGATTAGCAGAACTTACCTTACAACAAATCAACCTATTCCTGCAGTTCATTATTACCAAACCAACTAATACACGATACAAATGATAATCATCGAACAATTCTTTACCCTATTAATCAAACTACTTGAAAGTTTTTTCAAACTATTAGTAGAACTCATCACCTTTGCCATTACAGCCATACCTAAAAAGAAAAATGAGTACAATGCGGAATTTGTAAGACAGGGAACATTACTATCACGAAGATATTTCGGTTTCTGCTTAACAGGCACACGGAATTTAAGTATTAAGCTATCCTACCAAAATGCCTTGATAGTAGGAGGAACAGGAACAGGAAAATCTAGCGTTGTCCTTTTCCCATCCCTGTACTCTATGAACGGAAGTTTTGTCATACACGACCCATCGGGAGAACTCTTTTCCAAAAGTGCAGGATACCTGCAACAAAAAGGATATGACATTAAAGTATTAAACTTTGCAAAACCTGAAAAATCTTCCGGTTACAATCCACTGCAACGTGCGAACTCATCCTCTGAAATTCAAAAGGTAGCATCCATGCTAGTTGAAACAGCTTTGGGAGGTAAAACCAAAGACCCTTTCTGGAATACACAATCCAGCTCCTTACTTGCCATGCTCATTACCATTCTAAAGAAACAAGAAGTCCAATATCAAAACCTATATAATGTCAGACAACTGTTAAACCAATTAGGAGGCAATCCCGAATCAGTAGATGCGCTTTTCAGTAAACATGCAGATGAGGTATTATTTGCCGAATACAAATCTTTCATTGCTTATGATGAAAAAGTAAGAAGCGGAGTAATTGCCACCTGTAAGGCAGCACTTCAAATATTTAATGATGAAGCAGTAGCCAAAGTAACCTCAAAGGATAATCTGAATTTACAGGAATTCAGAGACAAACCAACAGCCCTGTATATTCAAAACTCCGTTGCCGATCAAAAATATTATAGCGTTCTTACGTCCCTTTTCTTCGAACAATTCTTTGCCTTTCTGCTTTCCCGTTTTCCAAATCAAAATGAAAAAGACATTTTTCTTTTAATAGATGAAGCCTCCTCACTCAATCTTCCGACCCTTCCACTAGCAGTTGCCAATGTCAGAAAACACCGTTCGGGAATAATGCTCTTGGTACAAGATTTCAGTCAGCTCATTCACCACTATGGAAAAAATGACGGAGATGCAATCAAAGCAAACTGTTTTGCTAAGATGTATTTTACAGGAACATCACTGGAAACATCCAAAGAATTAGAACAAACACTCGGTAAATATGAATACGAAAATGACAAGAAAGTAAAAGTAGTACGACCCTTAATGACCAACGATGAAATACGAACAATGAAAGAAACACGAGCATTACTCATTTGCGGAAACAAACCACCAATCATGGCAAGACTGAAACCATATTACAAACGAAGCCATTATTTAAAATACAGTTTGATTCCACCCAAAGAAATAGAGACATCTGCAAATATGGAGATCATACCGATTTTACCACTTAAAAAGAAAGACAATGAGTAATCGAACAGGAAAGATGTGGGAATATCTGGAGTCAACAGGAGTATTGGAAAACGGAACAGACGAAGAAATCAAGTTTGCAAAAAAGACATATCGAAAAGAATACCTTTTGAAATACAAGCAGGAACAACGGAAAAGTAAACCCGAATTCACCGTTAATTTTTCAAATAACGGGGAATACGACAAAGTACAGAGGGAGGCAGAAAGGCATAAAATGACCATTACCCGATTTATTCATCAGGCGGTGCTTGCCTATATCAGTCAGACCTTTGTTGTCCCGTATCCTGAGCAAATAGCGTATTTAGAACAAATCCTTTCTGACTGTTTAAACCAGATACAAAGCATAGTAAAACCAAAAGAAAAATATCATTGGGAGAGTCAACGAAAACTAGAGGAAATTGAAAAGAAGATAACCGCATTAGAAGAGGCAATCAATAATTTCTTTAGAAATCCTCCTTTACAAAAAAATGATAGTCAAAGTCAAAACATATAAAAGACCAAACTACAAAAAACTACTTGAATACATAACCAATGATAAAGACCGTTTAGTTGACAAAGAAGGAAACACCTTTATGCTAACGCATAATCTGAAAGGAAGAAATATAGAAAGCTGGGAGAAACAATTTAAAAAGAATGAAACATACCGGAAACACAAAAGAAAAGACAGTGTCATCCTTACCCATGAAATACTTTCCTGGCACAAAGAAGATGCAAAACATATATCCATTGAAAAGATGGAAGCAATGGCAAGGGAATACATTCAAAGGAGAAACCCAAAAGGAATATATGTCATCGCTCCTCATTTTGATAAAAACCATTACCACATTCATATTTGTGCATCAGGACTGGAATATCACACAGGCAAAGCCATGCGAATGTCGAAAGGTGAATTCAGAAAACTCAAAAAAGACATACAAGAATACCAGCAGAAACATTATCCTGAATTATCAAAATCAGTAGTAGAACATTGGAAGAAAGAAAAAGCAGTAACGAGTGATAAAGAATATCAATTTAAATTAAGAACAGGAAGGCAATCAGAAAAGGAACAGGTTATAGGAATGCTGAAAACATGTTACAAAGCATCGAACTCAATAGAAGATTTTTACAACAAACTAAAAGAATGCGGAATTGAAACATACAACAGAAGCGGTAAAACAACAGGTATCATATTCGGTAAACACAAATTTCGTTTCAATCGTCTCGGATATACAGAAGAAAGAATACAAGATTTGAATAAGACAAAAACAAGAGCGAATGAATTAAACAGAGTAAGAGAAAAAATGAATAATAGAAATATCCAAAGAAGCAGATAAATAAAAAATCAGAACTAAATAAATTAAAAATGGAAATCGAAGAAAATAAAACCAAGGACACTGAACTCAATAAAGACAATAGTTACCAAAACGATCAGGAAATAGAATCAGAAAACATCGAAAGCATTTATTACTCCGAAATTCAAACAGAAGATGCAGGATACTGTGAATGTATGGTCAGCCCTTCTGAATTAGAAAGACGGGAAAAATCCCTAAATGAAATAAGGTCAAAAACAAAAAGTAGAGTCATTTCAAAAACAAGATAAACATGAAAGGGAAAGAAGAAAACCGAAAGGAGATAAGGACACCATTTGACCTATATCACCATGTAGCAACAAAAATTATTGTAGGAATTGAAAAAACACTAAAAAAACTGCCGGTTAAAATCAAGAAGAAAAAGGAGAAAATTAGTCTAAATGTATTTTCAGACCAAACCAAAGGAAAACCATCTCCATACTATGCCACTAAAAAGAAACAAAAGAGTTGGAGCCAGTAACAAAAAGTCATTCGCCTCATTATTACTATGAGTTAAAACATATCGAAACAGAAAAAGATATTGAAAATGAAACAGAAAAATCCAATGAAATCGGACCAACCGACAACAAAGCCGAAGAAAGACAACAGGAATTAGAGGACTTACGGGCAGACAAATCAGAAGAGCAAGAAAGAGATATTGACCGATAAAAGACAATTTAATTATTAATAAATAAACCTATTTAAAATATAAAACTATGACCACAACTAATACAAACCAAAATCAAACTAAAGACACAAATGAAAAACCAAAGACAGCACCAGATGTATATCAAATGGTGACTGACCGAATCATTGAACATCTTGAAAAAGGCGTTGTACCTTGGCAACAACCTTGGGCAGATGCAGGACAGCCAAAAAACTTGATTACACGCAATAAATACAGAGGAGTTAATGTTTGGCTGTTATCCTCACTAAAATACTCTCAGAACGAATTTCTGACCTTTAAACAGGTAAAAGAACTAGGAGGAAGTATTAAAAAAGATGAGAAGGGAAATATCATTGTTTTCTGGAAATGGATAGAGAAGGAAAATCCCGAAACAAAGAAAATTGAAAAGAAACCACTCCTTAGATACTACAAAGTATTCAACATATCCCAATGTACAGGAATACCAGAATCAAAACTTCCACCTATAGCAGAAAAACAAAATGATCCGATTCAAGAATGTGAAAAGATAATCAAGGAAATGCCGAATCGTCCTGAAATTAAGCATGAAGAACAACAAGCTTTTTATCACAAAGAAAAAGACTTTGTGAATATGCCTAAAATGGAAACTTTCAAGGATAGTGAAAGTTATTACGGTTCACTCTTCCATGAATTAGTCCACAGTAGTGGACACCAAAGCAGATTAAACAGAAAAGAAATAACCGATGCTAATGCGTTTGGTTCTGAAAAGTATGCTATTGAAGAACTAACCGCAGAAATGGGTGCTTCTTATCTGAAATCATCTGCAGGCATTCCGATTGAAAAATTGGAGAACAACGCTGCCTATATTCAAAACTGGCTTACTAAACTGAAAAAGGATAAGAAGTTTATTGTCTATGCCAGTTCACAGGCACAAAAGGCGACTGATTATATTTTGAATATTCAGGAGAAAGAAAAAGAAATTGAACCAGAAGAAAAAGAATTAGAACCATCAACAAAGGACACAAACAAAAAAGACAAAACAAATAGCCGAGAAAACGATTTACAGAAAACACGGGAGAGAGGAGAGGAACAGACTGTAGCAATGGAACGATAGCAATGAAGAAAAAAACTAAACGTTATAAAAATAGTTTAAGGAAGCACAGGCTGTTAATGGGATACAAACAAAATGAAGTTGCTAAACTACTCGGATTAAAATCTGCGAGTAGAATTTCGAAATGGGAAAAGGGGCTGGCAATGCCGAGTGTAGAGAATCTGATAAAGTTAAGTGCTCTCTATGCAACCTTGATGAATGAGTTGTATTTGGAAAGCTATAGGGAATTTAAGCTAAAACAAGTTACTTAGTCAAATCTGTTTTTGCAATATTCTTTTTGCCGAATGCGTCAACCGAAGTTTTTGGATTTATTATCTTTTCAAGATACACCGCTAATAAATCATCGACATTAATTTTTGAAATATTATGTATCCTCTCTTTAACCTTATTATATTCATTAGTTGCTAAATTATCGTCAAAATGAATAAAAAGTAAATCAGGTCGACATTCTAAATTAGGGCCGTAGGAATCATACTCAAATAGTACTATTTTCTTATCAATGATTATTAAACTATTCGTCCGAATTGGGCCGGGTAAGATATATAAATTAAAATTGGGATTATTTTTAAGTTTTTTAAGGTGTTTATAAGTGCCATAAAATACATATCTTACAGCATTATATAAAATTTTACTTAAATCTTTAAGGTTCTTTTGCGATGGAGGAAGACAAATTATTCTGTTGTATTCAACCTCTTTATTGGTGATGATTTTCTCTAATTCACAATAATAATCTTCATAATGCCGAGAGATATTATAAAACAAATGAATATCTGAATCAATTTTCTCTAAATGTTTTCCATGTTTTGTATAATCAACAATAATAATTTCACTTTCCGCTTTTTTTATAGCGTTTTTCATGATTTTAAAGTACTGATCAATGTTGGTTTGTAATATCCCTTCATCCTTCTCGTTATAGTCAATTCGATGTGAATAACTAAAATTGCCACCTTTCAAATTAAATAATTCGTTTTCTTGAGCGGCTGCTTTACGGAATCCACTTAATTTTTTTATGTCAGTAATGAAAACTAAAAAAAAGAATGTGCAGAATCCTAAAAAGAAAATAACAAAAAATAATAAATTCATTTATTCTGGTATATTTTTTCTTTAAGTTTCGTATTAGTTGTCTTTGTTGACCTTCTTTTAAATTTCTTTCGTTTTATTTCTTTAATGGATTTGATATCATGAAAAAATTCATAAATGAAATAAGTAATTACCAAAAACAAAGCGCTATTTAAAATTAAATGAAACACTTTTTATTCTGTGACGTTAATAGAATACTTCCACACAACGGAAATTAAAAAAGCCCCAAGAGGCAAAGACGATTCGATGTAATGTAAAATTTCCTCAGCTCGAGGAGCAGATTGCTTAAATTTAAGTAAACAGCTTTGTTCAAATACTTTGTGTAGAATATAAAAGGTGATAAGTGAGGCTAATAATATTAACCCTGTCCAAGTACTCCATATCTTCCATGTCATAAATCGGTTCGGATTTAAAATCACATCAGTTAAAATGGCACTCATGATTATTATCGAGTATATCATTAACCTTTCCATATCCACAGCCATTTCGTACCAACTATTAATTCCAGTTGGTAATGGATAGGTATTCACTAGTCCGTACTTAATATAAATACAAAGGCTTTCAGTAATAAAAGCAAATGAAAAAAGTAACCCAACCCATTTAAAAGATTTAATTAAATTTTCGTCCATTCAGTTATTTGGATAGTTTTCTTCGACAAAGATATGTTATTTCCCGATTTTTATAAATCAATTTTGGTATATTATTAACATTATTTCATTAAAAAATGTTAATAATTTAGACTTCCTGATGCTATTACTGATTTTTCGCAAGGGTATAACACCAACATTATTAATTGATTCATTTGTTAAATATGTGTTTTTGGTTGTCTAAATTGTTGAGATGTAGCGTATACATTGCAAAATGATTCAAAGTATGTATAATTTAATTGAATACCTAGGATTGAATAATCGTGATTTCATTACGTTACGATGACGTAGAATTATATTTTTCAGAATATGGGATTCAAATAGTAAGCAAGGATTGAATAATCGTGATTTCATTACGTTACGATGACGTAGAAGCATATTTTTCAACCTTATTTCAAAACCCCTCTATCGTTTAAAATACGAAGAGGGGTTTATTTTGACTTAATTTTGTTCTTTATCTTTGCAGTAGTCTTAAAATTAACTACCTTGGTCTGTTTCATTGACTCATAAATTTGTTTACTTATGCCGAAATTTTGTGCGGTTTCTTTGATGTCAGCCCAATGTGGACAATAATTTTCAAGTATATACTTTTTGTAATTTATATCTTTAATATCCATTGAGATAAATTTCTTCCAAACCAAAAATAATTCAAGCGCGAAACCATTATTGAAGGCAAATGCATTAGTACTTCGTTCAACGAAGTATCTGAATTTTGAATCAAACAGGTATTTTACTGCAAAAACAAAAAGATTTAAATTGGTCAATTTTTCATATTCTACTATATGGGCTAATTCGTGCCCAAACCAACCAAGAATATTATCCTCTGATAACTGAGAAAGAAAATCTGTTCTTTTCAAATTTATTAATACAAAGTATTTTTTTTTCTTTTGAAAAAGTGATATTGGTTCTAGTAATGCTTGCATTGTAAAAAAAGGACTTTTACCGAAACGTAAAGTAATGGATACATCTTGAAGTTCTTTATATCGTGATTTAGCTCTTTTAAAATTATTAAAGAATTCATTTTTATCAATCACCATATAATTTATATTATACTTGTAGTAGATTTATAATGCAAGAAATCTATTATGGCAAATAAAATATCATCAAAATACATTATGTTCGTTTATTGAATTTTTAGGATATTTATATTTTCCTTACATTTATGCCGTAATCGTATTTTTTTAGATTTTTGTTAATAAAGGATAACTAAATATTATCAATATGAAAAACTTTGCTCAAACTCTCTTTAAGGAATTAACGTCATACATGAAATATAATGTGTTGCTAAATGACCCTAAACAAGATAGCAAATCTAGAAATATTTTTTTTATTATGAACTCCGTTTATCTTGGCTTTTTTATAAGCTTCCTTTATGGTTTTATTATTTCATTAATTTCATACATTTTTTTAAGAAACTCGTTTTATCAGTATCTACACGACTTTTTTATTGGCTTTAATTGCTTTATAACAGGAGGATTGTTATTTGGGCTTACCTATCAAATTTATAAAACTCAAGAATACATCCCAAATTTATTATCTAGGGTTTTCGGAGAAACCAAGTTGGCTGAGAATAAAATATTTCATCGTCACAAGACAACGTATTTCTCAATCAAAAGTTCTATGAGAATCGTTACAATACACATTATACTTTCTTTTCTTTTATTTTATTTTGCCAGGTTTCCCTATGAAAATAAGTTTTTGGAAAGCACTATGATAATATATGGGTGTGCAATGTATGGTTGTGCAGTATATATTGGGAGAAAAATTTTCTATGTTGCTCAAATGTTGCAATCGATTGAGGATATTGAATTTAATGAAGATTTGTTTAGTGATAATAAATTGGAAGGAATTTCAACCTACATAAATGTAGTAACAACATTTACTGTTCTTGCAGTATGGTTTCAAGTTAATAGTTATTATCATGGTCCATTTAAATATAGTTCCGAACTTGGTCAAGCTGTAAAAATATTTATGTTTTACCTTGCCATAATTGCAATGCCAGTATTAATAGTTTTTAATTATTATCCTAAAACTCTTTTAAGAAAATTATATACTAAATCAATAGATATTAAAATTGAAATTTTAAATAAAGAATTAAGCTCTAAAGAAAATATAAGCGAGTTTGAGAAAATCAAATATCTAAGTGAAAAAGATAAAATATCAAGGGATGAATTGAAGTATCAACTACGATTAGCTATTAATGATTTACCCCTTATAATAACGATTATTATTATGCTTGCTGATTTAGCATTAAAATAATCACAAGATTAGTCCATAAATAATAAAATTTTGAAAGACAATAATATTTATGTTGGATTTTAGATTAAGTACATTATATCGATACCAAATTATAGCATTAGAAATAAAGGTAATGACAACAATAATAAAAGCTAAACAATGAATAATTGAAAATTCTTGATAGAGTACAGTAAATGTAGAAGCCAACAATAAAAATTGCAAACAAAGAATTACTTTACCAGTGTTTTTTATACCCATAACTTTAGCAAAAGTTTTTCCGTCTCCTTTAATATCTCTGATATCCATGTAAATCTCCTTACATAATATATTTATCACCAACCCTATCAATATAAATATATTTATTGGGATTATTAAATACAGTATTGCAAAGTGAATCGAAAAAACCAGCACAACATATAGGTTTTTCAAGTATGGGTATCCCATATTCAAATAGTCATAATTCGTAATCAGAACAATATAAAGCAAGTAAATAAATACATAATTAAAAGGAACGGTCAGTTTAATTGATAATAAAGCACCAGCAAGAAAGAAATAATATAAAATGATTGCCATATTAATAGAAATATCATTCTTAGGCAATGCTCTATTACTATGATTGATTTTATCTTTTTCTAAATCATTTATATCATTTATGACAAAAGCAGCCGCAAACATAAAAAATATGGGAATAGAATAATTTAAACTAAAAGAAATGTTTCGAGTAATGTATATTAACGGAAAAAAAATTGAAAGTGAATTGGATATACTCTTCTCAATACGGATCAATTTTGCTATTGCAAACAACATATAATATTTAGTTATCCTTCATTCAGGAAAACTAATCAGCTATCATAATAAGATTCTTTCTAGGATGTTTCAAAGTGAGTATTTGCCTTTGTTTCTTGCGGTTTACATGAGTATAAATTTGAGTGGTCATAATAGAACTATGACCTAAAATTGATTGAATATATTTTATATCCACATCATTTTCTAAAAGGAGAGTAGCCAGAGAATGCCTGAATACATGCGGTGTAATTAGCTTTGTAATTCCTACACTTTTTGATACATTCTTTACAATCCCACGGATAGACTGGTCTGAAAGCTTGTTCCCAAAACGATTAATCAGAAAGAAGCCTCCAGAATCGGTTATTTTATCAATGAAATGACCCTGATACCTTTTTAATAATTGAAGCGTTTCTTTGTTGCATACTTCAATGATCCTCTCCTTGTTTCCTTTACCCTTAATGGTTATAGCACCAATTGAAACATTTATATTTTCCAGTCTGAGATTTGCAATTTCTGAAACTCGTGCACCAGTTGCAAACAATAACTCTATAACAACCGTATTCCTTAATGTTTCGGAATAGCTATAGGAATCAAAGTCTTTGCATAAACCATTTTCTCGATACACAAATTTCATCATAGAGTTTACTTCCTTTAATTCCATTACTCTTGGCAACTTTTTTTCTTCCTGAATCTTAATTCTCATTTTTCGAAATGGATTAATTAGAATTGAATCCTCATACTCCAAGAAGTTAAACATGGCCTTAATTGTTGCAATTTTCCTCTTTATTGATTTTGGTTTCATAACTGAAATTGATTCTAAGAATCCACGAATTTCGACTTTAGAAATATTCAATATTTCAAGAGAGTATTTTTTCTCAATTAAAAACTTTGTAAACTGCATCAAATCTATTGTATATGCCTTTATCGTTTTACTACTTAGATTTTTTTCATACTTACAATGATTTAGAAATTCTTTAATCTTGTTTTGAATAGTGTTCATTTGTTTTGATTTATTAGTGAATATTATTTCGCTAAAAGTGCTATAAATTCAACAAATTTCATTGATATTTCTTTTCCCCACCACTTGCTACAAATAGCAATTTTCGTCTATTGCATATATTTCTTCCCCAGCTATACTACATCTCGGAAACAGTTCCACACAATTTAATACTATAAAGCAATGAATGAAAAAAAATCATCAACAACGGATGTGTACGCAATGGTAAACAACCGAATCACAAAACAAATTGAGAAGGGAATAGTCCCTTGGCAACAACCTTGGGGAGATGCCGGGCTTCCTAAAAACTTAATCACAGGAAGACCTTACAGGGGAATTAATGTATGGCTTCTCAATCCTCTTGGTTACGAACAAAACTATTTCCTGACTTCTCACCAGATAAAGGAAATAGGGGCGACAATCAAAGAAGGTGAAAAAGGTAACATGACTGTTTTCTGGAAATGGTTAGAAGTAAAAGACGAGGGGACTGATCAAATAGCAAATGTTCCATTTCTTCGTTACAACAGTGTATATAACATTGCACAATGCGATGGAATACCTGAAACTCAAATTCCAATGATAGATTTACAAAACAATCCATTAAAGGCTTGTGAGGATATCATTATGCACATGCAGAACCTACCAAAAATCAAACACAAAGAAAACAAGTCGTATTACAATCCTTTACTTGATTTTGTAAACATTCCTAAAGAAGAAAGTTTTGATAGCAAAGAAAGCTATTTCAGTAAACTCTTTGTAGAGCTTGTCCACAGCACCGGACACCAAAGCAGGGTAAACAGAAAAGAAGTAATGCAACAAAAAGCATTCGGAGCAGAACCTTATTCAACAGAGGAATTCATGGCTGAAATTGGTGCTTGTTATTTAAAATCATTTGCCGGTTTCGGTAAAGAACACTTTTCAACTAATGAAGCTGACATGAAAGGATGGTTGGAGAAAATCAAGAACGACAGGCGTTTCATTGTGTATGCTTCTACACTTGCGCAAAAAGCTACTGATTATATTCTGAATATAAGTTACCAATCAAATGAAACCCCAACACAATCAGAATCCAAATTGGAGGAAATACCGCATGGAAGTGATGATTTACCTTTTTAATTTCATGCTTAAACATCAACAAAAAACCCGATATTATGTCGGGTTTTTATTTTTGGAAGCAATTTAATTGTTAAAATAAATTGTAAATCTCAATATTATTAATATTTTTACGCTGTAATTCAAAAATAATTAATGATTTTTATAATTAAAACAATCATAAAATTTAAAAAAACTCGCACTTCAATTGTGAATTACATCTCTCTGAATACCCTTCAAACAAATAATTCCAACCAAAAAATAAATTTCTTTTTCTTAAATTTTTATTTAGTAAAATTTCAAATTCTTAATAAGTGCTTTTAATTCAATAATTATTTCTAATAAAAATTTATTCCGAAAATTTACATTGAAAACAAATGTATTTAAAATAAGTCAACACCAAATAAAAATAAACTTATGAAAAAAACTATTATTTTTTTAGCAATAGCAATTTTAGCTTTGCAGAATGGGAAAGCACAAATTACTATCAATTCTGAAACTGTTTATACTGACAATTTTGGAATTGCTGGTACACAACATATAGGTGATTTGTTGCCCTGTACCAATTATTTTTTAAGATATAATTTAACCATCTCAACAAATACGATTAACAATATAGCTCTGCAGTTCCCTTGCGGTATTGTTTATAATGGCAATTACAGCCCTACAGTAATAACATATGCTTCAGGAGCAGGAACTGCACAGTCCCTATTTACATGTTCAATAAATGCGCCTGCAACGGGTATTATTATAGATATACCTATAAGTTCACCTTGCTATGGAGGAGTGACAGGCTATACTATAATGAATTATAACCTCTCAAATAATACTAACTCTCCTACATCGCTGAAAGTGGATGCACCATTTCTTGTTGCAAGTTTAGCAAATGCCAATGCGTGTTTTATTAGTACTGGGACGATAATGGATTGGGTAATTAAGCTGGAAAATACAGGTAATGAAGACATTACAAGTGCTGTGCTTGATTTATCAGGACAAGCTGCATACGTTGATTTCCTTGGTTATTACCAAAATAACACATTAGCCCTGCTTCCAATAGATTATAGTGTTTCCTCAGGATTTGCCGGAGTTACGTGCAATGCATTAAGCGGAACAAGCATCCTAAATATTACAGTACCTCAATTAAGCACAGTTTTTATTCATGTAAGTATAAGGGGTAAATGCAGTTCATCTTCTGTCAATGGACATGGAGGGGACGTAATATATTCATGGGGGACAGATTGCTCAACGGTTTCAGTATGCCAAACAGGACTTTCATTTCCATCCAACATAAATTTTAATGTTACTGGACAGCCAAATTTAACTGTAGATGCGTCACAATCGTTAAACAATGGTTCTTATCAAGTCTGCAGCAGTAGCGGAGCCACTAACCTTACCTTCAAATATACGAACAGCGGGGGCCCTTTTTCAGGAGCAGACAACCCGGGATGGGCAAAAGCAACCAACCTAAAGATTTATATATCGGCATTTAATGAATTAGGGCAAATAAATGCGGGCAGTTTTACAGTTCATAATACATTAGCAGGCACAACAACGTCATTATCAGGAACTGGAGTAATATCAGGGCCATTTAATTTTGGAACCGGTACAAATGCTTATACCTATTATATTTTGGATTTTAGTGGATGGGTTGTAACAGCGTATAACTATTTGCCTGGTTCATCTGCACTTCACAGCCTGTGCGATGCAGACGGAGACGGGAAAATGGATGATTTGTATGAAGGAGAAAGTTTTTATATCTCTTTTGATTTTAATTATAACACCAGTTGCCCATATCCATTTACACAAACGTATCGAGATAATTCAGGAGGTATTGGGAAAAGCTTATTAATCAGCACGTATACTTATTATCAGAATCAATGTGAAAATTTGATTTATCATGCATCGGGCACAACCGTTTACAATTATCATGTTGCTGATATTGCGAATATTTATACTCCAACGGTTCCCTATCCGGACGCTTTTTATGGTTATAAGGATACCGAAGGTCCGAGTGCCCTTACAGGACCTTCGGATGCGGTAGCTGGTCAAGGATTTGTTTTCAGCTTTTGTCCTTCATTTAGTCAAGAATGGATTGGAACAAATTATGTGTTTGATTGTTTAAATGGTAAAGACAGAATACATATAAATCTACCTGCTGGGTATCATCTTGATTATTCAAGTTCACAATTATTTTCTGCAAACAGTGGAAATCATACCGCTGAAATGGAATTAACGGCAATAGCAGGAATTCAAACTACCTTATACGATGGGGGGATTGGAATAGGACATAAACCTAAAGCGGTTGTGACAGAAACTCCAGGTGTATGCATTGGCGATGGAATCAACGTCCCATATGCATATACCTCAGGTTATATAGATATTGATTTTTCGCTTTTACCCCTAGGGTCTTCACTTAATTGTGTTTTTATACCACTTGTATATACCTGCGATTGTCCGGTAGTTGTGACACCACCTGTTGGATCAAGCCCAAGTGCTGCATTTACAGATAATTTTACATGTGAATTACAATACATTTGTTGCAATGAAAGCTGTTTAGATGTAATAGCAAAGAAATCGACACACATTGTTCATCATTCATGCAGCACTTGTGCAACAGGTACTTACTTTCAAACTTACAATATGACTCGAGGAAGTAATATACCGGCATCCTTGCCTCAAGAACAGCCTTATACATTTTTGCGCAACACCTTCGGGTATTATTGCCCTGATCCGGCTGACCCTACTTCACTCTATAGTTATAATAGTGCTACAATAGGAGGAGCCTCTCTCGTTGGCGTTTCTGCTGGTATACCACCGTTGATTTCTTTACCTCTGCTTGACAGGGTGTATCCAGGGGATGAAACCGAAGCAAAAATAGAAGGTTCGTTTAACGGGGTTTTAAACAATTTTCAAAGCATTTATTTACAATTCAGATACAATGATCTTACGACAACATTAGAAAGTCAGTCAGCAAATATTTTTGAGATGTTATCTGGAAGTACAGTTAAAGTTTATGATTTGACTAATGGGACACTACTTACAACTCTAACTACAGCGCCTGGACAACTGACTTTAACATCTGGTATTTTATCTTCTTTGCAGGAAGGACAAAATATTAATATACCTGTAAGTATTTTGCAAGGTCTTACCACAGCGGGAGGATTTTATTTTATAGCCGATATTCATTTTGCCTTACGAACAGGCCCGGGCATTAGCGGTACGAATGAATTTTTCTCTCATCTACCCAAAGCACATCATTTAATTGATTTTCGGGCTGATTATATGGGTGTTTTATCGGGCTCACTTTTAGAAAACCATTCCTGTGATGACTGGGGAGCAAATTTAACGGTACTTCAACCAACAGTAACATTAGAAGTTGAAAACGGATTGGCTTCCTTTTGCGAATATCAGATGGATATAAAATTTAGAGTAGTGGACGCGCTTGGCATAAATGAATTAAATCAAGCAGATTTTCCTTATGAATTCAGACCTTATGCCAATATTAACGGTGATATAGAAGTCCAGGTACCAACGGGTTATACGCTTAGCAGTGCAAAATATCAATATACACAGGATAACTATCATACACTTACAACAACTTTACCCAGCCCTCCTTATGCTCTCGGAGCAAGTGATAATCATTTTGCTGACGGGGAATCACATTTAGTAACATTAGGAATCCCGATTACTCCAACTTTTATTCCTGGAGGGTTTATACTAAGTTCGTCAGGATTATTAGGGTCATTACCAAAATGGCCATTAATTGACGGGAAATATGACCCAGTTAGTCATCTTCATCCGCAAGAATTAATTACTTTAACTTTCAGTGTTGATTGCGGAAATACGGTTCCTTCACCAACTAACTTTGTAGTAACAGCCCCAGGAGGTTATACAGAAAATTTTCAGAATCCGGCTAATTATGGTATTTCAACAACCGGCCCTGTAACAGTTGTTAATTCTGGAGGTGGAATTTTACCAAGTAATCCCGTAACTCATTATAGTCCTACAATAACTTTTGCTTATCCAGGGTTAACAACAGTTAATTCTATGGGTATCTTTCACTCATCGGCATTTAAAATCTGCAATTCATATGTATATCCTAATGGTACTAGTGTATTTCCGAATGCTGTGTTGTTTTCTCCATTCATAAATGCACTTTTGAACTACCCTGAGTTAGAAGTGTTATATTGTGACGGGCCTAATGCCGGAACCCCGATTCCCGGTATTGCTCATATTCCACAAACACCTGCTGGTTCAGGAACATTTGATATAAATTCACTAGCAGGACCCTCCTGCCGCTGTTTTAGATTAGTAAGTAACTTCGTGACAGCATCTTCGTGTCTATTCCCTCCAGAAGATTATACTCTGCAGCTGCCGGTATCCCTATCGTATTTTTGCCCAGGTAATGCTGCAGAATGTTTAGCAGAAAATACGTTAATGGAATTTGATTTTACACCCGTAGCTGGCTCATTGTATCCTTCAACAGTGGCTGAAGCAGGATCAAATCAATCGGTATGTGGAACAACGGCAACAATGGCCGGAAACGCTCCAATAACTAATGTCGAGACAGGCCTATGGACATTAATCAGTGGAACAGGTACTATTACAGACCCGAATCTTGAAACAACAGGCATTACCGGGTTGGGAACTGGAGCGAATGTATTTCAATGGACAATAACGCATCTCCCATGTCCGCCATCGGTTAGTCAGGTAACTATAACTGTTGACCCGGTGCCGACTATTACCAATCCGATATTAATCCAAACCATTTGTTCCGGAACTTTAGCATCATTGGTTCCAACATCCAACGTTGCCGGAACTATATATGCATGGACAGCCTCTCTGACTACGGGAACTATAACAGGATTCAGTGCTGCCGGAACGGGAAATATTTCAGAAACGCTTACTAATCCCGGAAATACCTCAGGCTCGGTTACCTATGTGATTACGCCTACAGGTCCCGGGCCGACTTTTTGTCTAGGTACTCCATCTGACTTCGTTGTAACTATTGATCCTCAGATAACACCAACATTTAATGCAATTGCCAATGTTTGCCAAAACAGTGCAGCGCCTGTGTTACCGTTAACATCCACTAATTTACCGACTATCACCGGCACCTGGGCACCGGCAGTGAGCACCGCCACGGCTGGCACTACCGTGTATACATTCACCCCGACAGCCGGTGAGTGCGCCACCACCGCCACATTAAGCATCACCGTTAATCCGCAGATAACACCTACGTTTGCAGCTATATCGAATGTCTGTCAATTTGGGACTGCTCCGGTATTACCATTATCGTCTACCAATCTTCCCGCTATAACCGGAACTTGGGCTCCGGCTGTAAACACGGCTGTTGCAGGGACAACCGTTTATACCTTTACACCGACTGTTGGACAATGTGCAATTTCAACACCTATGGATATTACTGTAACTCCAGAACAATATATTCCCGAAGCTTTATCCAACCCTACTACATGTAATGGAAATTTTACTATCAATGGATATGACGGAGCATATACCTATCAAATTATTCCAATATTAAATGATGGAAGTGGTAATCCAGCAGGAGTTGTTACAAATATTAGTGGCGGATTTATTATTACATGGAATAATATCGCAATAGCCGTTGGTGCCACAGTAACAGTTAATATTATAAATGGACCTTGCCCTCAAACAATAACATTTGTTGTTTTACCATGTTGCAACAACGGAGTCGGAAATCTGAATTTTAATAATAAATCTGCCTCATGGCTCATTAATAATGGTTATGCACCAGGAGGTCAAATTTCTTCAGCATTTTCCATAAATGGCACTTTAACTATAGATCAGAATCTAATAATAACAGGGAGTGATGTGGTGATGGGTAAGGATGCAAGTATTGAAATTAATCCCGGGCAAACTTTAATAATTGTAAAGTCGCACCTGCATGCTGGTGATTGCAAGCAGATGTGGTATAGAATTCATTTGAGTGGTATTAATTCAACGACTCATCTTTACATTACAAGTACCGTGATTGAGGATGGTAAAAATGCCGTGGTGTCGGATAATGGGGGGCAATATGATATTACGGGCAATGTGTTTAACAAAAATTATATCGGCATGATGATAGGTACTACGGCATTGAATATGACCAATAGCCATGTATATGGAAATGTGTTTACTTGCAGGGATTTTGCTGGATATTTTGACGGCACTTTGGGGACAGCAAATTCGATAGCTATATTGGCTGATTATAATTTTACTACCTTGGTTAATACAGAATCCTGTGTAGGTGTTACCAGACCTCAAAGCACACTTATGGCACCATTTACAGGCGTTAGAAGTAATGTGGGAATAGAAGTGAATGGGGTAATAAATCTTACACCCATTACAATAGGACAGCCGACAGACAGCAAAATGGGTCATGGAAATGTGTTTGATTATTTGGATTTTGGGATTCGCCCGTTTTATAGTAATGTAAATGTGATAAATAATGTATTTACAAATATTTATAGTTTGGTGGGATACCCATCTGGAAGTCTTCCTCCTCCTATACCCACGGCAGGTATAAGCGCTGAGGGACTTCCTAAAAGTACAACAAAACCATTAGCAATGAACTTACTAGTTGGAGGGATGAATAAAAATGTGAAAAATTACTTCTATAATTGCCAAAATGGAATTTATAGTCATGGGTATAGCAATTCTATTTTATTTAATGATTTTAAGAATAAAACAATAACTTCAGAAAATCCTCTAAATCTCAACAACAACAATGTAGCATTTGCTAAAAACTTTGGCGTATTTTTGATTGAGGGAACAAATCGTTTTAATACAGTAAACTCAAATCTACTAGAAGGACAAAATTGGGGTATAAATACGATAGGTATGTGTACTACATATCCTCCTAATTCATCCTGCACAATTAATGCTAACATTGTAAAAGTTAATGCAAGTTATTTTTACCCGGCAAATAATTACAAATCACCATTTGGAATTGGGGTGTTTCAAAATCTGTCCACAACATCAATAACAGCTCCGGTTCAAGTTACAAATAACAGTATACAGGTATGCAGCCTAGCTGTAAATAATACTGCTGACGGAATACGAGTAGCAAATTCAGGAAAATGGAAAGTGTTTCATAATCATATTTATTATATAGATACACAAATGCATAATCAATTTCCTGCCTCATCGCATGGAATTTGGTTACAAGCTAATCTTGGCGGGCAGGTGGAGGAAAATTATGTGGAGAATGGTGACCCCTCTTCACTACCAAATATAAATAATAATGATGCAATGGGCATTGCGAATGATAATGGCAACGCCAATGTATTTAATAATTGGACTGTAAGGCAGAGTAGCGGAATAGAAGTATGGGGGAATTGTAGTAATAGTCAGTTTACTTGTAACAAACTTGACCATTGTATTAATGGTGTGTGGTTTTTTGGAGGTACACTTACCAATATTCCTTCTCAAACCTTTACGGGACGAGACCAGGGAAATAACTGGATAGCACACTATGGTGCTGCCGATATTGATGGGCTGGCAAATCCGTCACTTTGGTATGGTTCGCCATTAAGTTTTACCTCCACATTCAGTTCTGGAGCATCACTTCCTATTACGCCTATTGACCCAACAAACGCCTGTGCAGGAGCCGGACAAATTTTTGGAAACGGGGCATGGGTAATTAAGCGAGAAAATATGCTTGGAAAAATTGTGCGGGGAGAAAACCTGTATGATTCCACCCAAACAGAAAATATGTTATCTGATTCCATTTTTGCGTATCGGACATTGCAGGCAGACTCTTCGTGGCTGAACCTTGGTACTGTTGATGATACCACTTACCAGCATTTTTATTACTTTTGCGCCAATGAAAACATCGGTCATTTTGATGCAGTGAGTGATGCACTCACAAAGAATGACAGTACACTTGATTTGAATGCAGTTTATCTGGCGAATGAAAATTTAATTCCTCGCACAACAGTCGATACAAATCGTCAGGTCTTTAACAGAGCTTATATCGATAAGTTGATTTATGAAAAGGATACCCTAAATCCACCGGGAGTAACTTATATATACGATAGTGCTGAAATATACAAGTTGAACAAAATTGCTCATCAAAACCCTATAATGGGAGGAGAAGCGGTGTATCAGGCACGCACAGCATTATGGATAGATGTGAATGATGATAAAACTGTAGACCATATAAAACGGTTAAAGCAACATGGAGTTCATCAAGAAAAGCCATTCGTCTTTAAACTGTACCCAAACCCGAACAATGGCAATATGACATTGGAGTATAAATTGGAAGAAAAAGAAGATGGAGTTTTTGGTATTTATTCAATACAAGGTAAAGCAATAAAAAAATACACTTTGAATACGAACAATACTTCAATCAACATTGACCAAAGTCAATTGGCCGCAGGAGCTTATTTCTGGGGTGTGAAGGTAAATGAGAAATTGGTGAAAATGGATAAGTTGATAATTATTAAGTAGAAGCCCCTCCTAACCTCCCTGAAAGGGAGGGGTGGCGTGCGTAAAAAATGTTTAATTTAAAATCTTATTGTAACCAATTTACCTCAAAAGCCTTCCCTTCGGAGAGGTTGGTGAGGCTATTAATACTTGGTATGTTCTTCCTCACCCCTTCGGGGGGCGGGGTGGCTTCTGCTCAGAACTTAGTTCCTAATCCAAGTTTTGAGGATACTATTAGTTGCCCCATTAGGCCTAACGGTACCACCGTAAATGGTTTCACCTGCCAAAATTGGTATAGCGCAAGTGGTAATACCTGGTACTTTAATGGTTGCGCTCCTCATGTTATTACGCAAAACCGGAATGTCCCTAATAATTTTCCGGATTATGGATGGCAATATGCACGAACAGGGGTTGCTTATATTGGGCTTCAAACCTATAACGAAGCCTCCCGAAATTTTCCTCAAGTTGAATTGACAGATACTTTAATTACCCAACATAAATATTGTGTAGAATTTTATGTTAATAGTCTGAACAACGTTAAAAGCGCAAGTAATAATATGGGAGTGTATTTTTCGGATTTACCCATACAATACCCTAATCCTCCCGATTTTATTGGATTAATACCTCAAATACTCGACACGACAATTATTACAGATACTGTGAATTGGATAAAGATAACTGGCGAGTTTATTGCAACTGGTGGCGAACAATATATTACAATAGGTAATTTCTTTCCTGATTCTACTACTGATACTCTAAATATAAATAATAATGCAGGTTATGTTGGCACAGGTTATTATATAGACGATGTAAGTGTATGGGATTGTACTGGAAGTGGAATTGGTATAAATGAAATGAAAGATGAAAATGGGATAGGGGTTTATCCGAACCCAAATGAAGGGGTTTTTGAAGTAATGAGTACAAAGTATAAAATGAAAAGAGTAGCGGTGTATAATGTGATTGGGGAAAAGGTTTACTCAAAAGAATTAAAAGATATAAATAGTACTATTATAAATATTGATGTTGGAGCAGGGGTTTACTTTCTGGAAGTCGAAACAGAAGAGGGAGTGATGAGAAAAAAGTTTATGAAGGAGTAGGAATAATGTCATGGTTTGTGCTAACACACCTTCCCATTCTCAACCGTTAGGCAACCAATGAAGCGGTTTGCGGAGGGATTGTCAAGGTTTTTGGAAAAAGAATTTTGACAAACTAGTAGAATCGAAAAACTATAAAATTGTTTTTTCAAAATTCAATATAACCTTTACTATTGCATAGCAAACGCCTACCTTTGCCTAATGGGTGAGTATGGAAGTAGAAAGTCAGTTAAAAAAATTAATTAAAATTAGCTTGTGAAGTTTTCTTATTTACAAAATAAGTGCCAATCAAAAATATTACAATAACAGAACTAAAGGCGATTCTCTGACTTCCTGAAAAAATAGATAGAGCCCCAAAGATTAAAGGGCCAGTTAAGTTTGCCATCCTGGTAAGAACAGAATATATACCGAATCCTAATCCAGAATCCTCGTCAGGTGGAGATTCCGGTCAAATTGAGCATAGTATTTCGGTTTAAAGTGAGCAGTGCATTTCGGAGCAAATTGAGCACCCCATTTCGGAGCAAATTGAGCACCTGTTAATACTCCCAAAAAAGTTACGATAGCAGACATAATTTT
>CAIYIS010000024.1 GCA_903926385.1 uncultured Bacteroidota bacterium | reverse complement strand
GGAGAGAGGAAGAAAACGGCTTTGCCGTTTTCTTCCTCTCTCTCTCTAAATCCAAGCTGTCATTCCGAACGCAGTGAGGAATCTCTTTGAATGGCGATTGGCGAATGAGGATTGTTGATTGGTTATTGATTATTGTTGATTGCCTATTCGCTACACCCTATTCGCTACACGCTATTTGCTACTGCCTATTCGCTATTGCCTACGACCTATTGCCTACGACCTATTGCCTACGACCTACTGCCTACTGCCGTTTCGAGATTCCTCACTGCGTTCGGAATGACAAGTTATAGTAGGGGAATAAGGAGAGAGGAAGAAAACGGCTTTGCCGTTTTCTTCCTCTCTCTCCCTAAAAATCCAAGCTGTCATTCCGAACGCAGTGAGGAATCTCGTTGATTGTTGATTGTTGATTGTTGAATTGCCTATTGATTATTGTTGGTTGCCTATTCGCTACTGCCTATTGCCTAATGTCCCATTGCCTATTTCCATAACATTAAATATAGCACACAAAATTGTTAATTACATAATAAGATGAAAAAAATTAAAAAATTATTCTTTACTTTGTCGTTAAGATATATTTACAACCTAGTGGGTGTGTCCGCATGTCGGTTAAGTTAAGACTGTAAAAATGTATTAACGAAGAATTGAAATTAGTAAAGAAGCCATCTAAATGTATTAATAACAGTAGTAAAAATAGCAATTATCAACCAAAAACAAAAACAAATGAAAAAAACAATTATCACATCAGCAATCGCATTATTCCTTGGGCTGTCTTCCATCGGATTTGCTCAATCACCAAACGCTATTCCCTATCAGGCAGTAGCACGAAACACAAGCGGTACACTTATCGCTAACCAAAACATTTCGCTTCGTTTCAGTATTCACGATGTTACAGCAAGTGGCACTGTTGTTTATCAGGAAACACAATCGGTAACCACAAATCAATTAGGTTTGTTTGCAGTCAATATTGGGCAGGGAACTGCTGTAACCGGAAATTTTTCAACTATTAACTGGGGTACAGGAGCTAAATTTACACAAGTAGAAATAGACCCAACAGGTGGTTCTACTTATACTGATATGGGTACACAGCAAATGATGAGTGTACCTTATGCATTGTATGCTGCGCATAGCAATGATGCTGGTCCTGCAGGAGCTCAAGGTGCTACCGGAGCAACAGGTACGGCAGGAACCAATGGAACTAACGGTACTAACGGAGTAGCTGGTGCAACCGGAGCAACCGGAAACAACGGAACGAATGGTACTAATGGAACAAATGGAATTGATGGTACTAACGGTATAGTTGGAGCAACCGGAGCAACCGGAAACAATGGAACAAATGGTACTAATGGAACAAACGGAATTGATGGTACTAACGGAACAAATGGTACTAACGGAATAGCTGGAGCAACCGGAGCAACCGGAAACAACGGAACAAATGGTACTAATGGAATAGCTGGTGCAACCGGAGCTACCGGAAACAACGGAACAAATGGTACTAACGGAGTAGCTGGAGCAACAGGAGCAACCGGAAACAACGGAACAAATGGTACTAACGGATTAGCTGGAGCAACAGGAGCAACCGGAAACAATGGAACAAATGGTACTAACGGATTAGCTGGAGCAACAGGTTCAACAGGTTCAACAGGGCTAACTGGAGCAACAGGTGCTGCGGGACCTGTAAATACAGTATCTGTTAAATATTGTATTGTTTATCAAGGTATATATTCCACTAGCTCATCTAGTAGTGGTGGTTCTTTCTTTTTAGGACAAATAATTCCGTTTGCAGGAACTTTTATTCCAGCTGATATGCTTCAATGCAACGGACAATTGCTTCAAATTAGTCAATACACTGCACTTTATTCTATTCTGGGTACTACCTATGGTGGAAACGGAACAACTAATTTTGCTTTACCAAACTTAAATGGTAAAACATTAATAGGATATTAAATTGAAAAATAAAATTTAATGAATAAACTAATCATCCTTATAGCAATTATCCTTGGCTCAGCTCAGGTTAATTCGCAAACACTTACTCCCAATGTAACCCCCACCAGTGGGGGCTACAGCACAGGTGGTACTACCACTCTGAGTTGGACAATAGGCGAAACCTATAATACCACACTTACAGCAGGTACTACCATACTTACTCAAGGCGAACAGCAGCCACCATGTGCAGCACCAGTACCAGATTTGGCTAACTTGTCTGATGTAACAGGTTCTTGTTCGGCAACAGTGGTTACAGTACCTACAGCCACCAGTGGTTGTTACGGAACTATAAACGGAACCACATCAGACCCCTTGGTTTATTCATCACAGGGAACCTACACCATTACATGGACGTATGACGATGGAAACGCAGGTATGCTTACACAAACACAAAATGTGTTGGTGCAGGATGCAACATTACCAACCATTACTGCCCCTGCTGATGTAATTGTATGCAGCGGCTCGCCAGTTAACTTAGGAACACCGCTTACAGCCGATAATTGTACGGTAGCTTCTGTTACTAATGATGCTCCGGGTTCGTACCCCTTAGGAACTACAGTGGTTACATGGACAGTTACCGATGGAGTTGGAAATATGGCAACAGCAGCACAAAACGTTACTATCAATTCACTACCTGTTGGGTCAGCAGCAAATATTGTAATCTGTAACGGAGATCCGAGCAATCTTGCTTTAAGTTCTACCGAAGCAAACACAAGCTTTACATGGACATCAGCAGTAATTCTTGGCGGAGTAATTGGAAACAACGATTGCACATCCGGTTGCGGAACAACCATTGCTGATGTATTGACCAATACTGGCAACGTTCACGGAATAGTAGAATACACGGTTACACCAACTGCACCCGGAGGATGTGTTGGTTCGCCATTTACAGTAGATGTAACAGTTGGAGCGGCACCAGCCACCCCAGGACTGATTGCCGGCCCTACCGGAATATGCGGATTAACAAGTGCTGTTTACTCAGTAACTCCGGTACCCGAAGCTACCAACTATGTTTGGACCATAACCACCGGAGGAAATGTAATGACCACTGTTTCCGGACAAGGAACGCCTTCTGTAAATGTTCACATTGCTAGCAATAACCTTAATTTGTTTGTGGTAACTGTAACAGCAACTAATTCATGCGGAAGCAGTGGAACTAGTACTTTAAACATTTCTAAAAAACCGGCAGTGCCTGATATGATTTCAGGACCAACATCTACCTGTGGTCAATTAACAGCAGCTTACTCAATAGCACCTGTTTTTTCAGCTACATCTTACATCTGGACCTTACCGGCAGGCATGACAGTGGCATCGGGAGCAGGAACTACAAATATTACAGTAAATATTGCTTCAACCTTTGTACAGGGAATCGTAAAAGTATCGGCAGTGAATGCATGTGGTAATGTACCGGGAACTGGAATTACAGTAACAGGTAATGTTCCAAAGATACCCGTATCTTTAAGTGGCCCTGCTAATGTTTGCGGATTAACATCGGCTACATATTCTGTACCTGCTGTAGCCGGAGCAACAGGCTATAACTGGACCATTACAGGAACGGGAAACAGCATCAGCGGTTCTAACACAGGAACTACAGTAACTGCATTACTTGCCGGACCGGGTACCATCTCATGTGCTGCTACCAACCTTTGCGGAGCAGGGCCAAACAGAGTATTGAACCTAGTAACTTCAGGTATTCAACCAGGAATAATCACAGGTCCTATTAACACTTGTGGATTAACTACAGCTACTTATTCGGTAATTCCGGTGGCTAATGCAGCAACATATAACTGGTCGTTGGCTGCAGGAATGTCTTGGGGAACAGGTCAAGGAACCAATGTAATTACTGTTAATATTCTTACGGGATCAACTAACAATACAGCTACATCTACCCTAAAACTGACTGAAACAAATACCTGTGGTAACACATCATTATTCAGAACCACTACTATTACTCGTTGTTTAAGTCCTGATGCATTAAACACAGAGGGAGTAAATACTTTCTCTGCAATATATCCAAATCCAACATCTGCTGAATTTACAATGGATGTGACAGTGGATAAAAATCAGGAAATAGTATTAGAAGTGTTTGATATACTTGGTAAAATTGTTATCAGCGAAAAACACACGTTAGCTACCGGAACATCAACAATGAAAACCAACATGGAGGCGTTTAATAACGGAATGTATTTCGTTAGAATACTCGATGCAAGTTCGAATGTGATGCACACCGAAAGAGTGGTGAAACAATAAGGTTATCTTTTATTTAGTAAAAAGTCCCCGCTAGAAGCGGGGACTTTTTTTGTCTTAAATAGTTTAAGATGTAAGGGGTAATTTCAGAATTAGTAGGCGAACAAGTTGACAATTTGAAATCTGAAATTTGAAATCTCATGCTTCACGCTTTGGCCCCACTCTCTTGCGGAGAGGGGTAGGAGGAGAGGAGGTCTTGCCAATTCTATTTTTCTTCCTATCATTGCACCCATAAACTATGGCACTCATCATCAAAAAATCAAAACTTCCGGGAGCAGGCAAGGGATTATACACAACCCGAAAGATTAGCAAAGATTCTAAAATAATAGAATACCGAGGAGAGATTATAGGCTATAACCAGTATCGCTCGCGTACCCGAAAAGAAGAAGACCAGTATCTATTCTTTCTGAGACGCGATTTGTGTATTGACGCCATGCACACCCCTCAGTACAAAGCCCGATATGCTAACGATGCAGCCGGTATAAGCCGGGTGAAAGGTATTCGCAACAATAGCGATTACATAATTTTTGGAGATAAATGTTTCATTGTGGCCTCCCGCGATATCAAAGCAGGTGAAGAAATTTATGTGAATTACACCAAGTCTTATTGGGACTATATGCGAAAACGAATAAAACAACAAAAGATAAAGAACAAAGGAAAATAGCTGAAGGTAATTGATTATTGATTATTGATTATCGAATATTGATTATTCATTATTAGCTTCTCCAGATTCATCGCTTCGCTCTGAAAGTCAAGAAAATTTTAATGGGAGGGAGGGAAAAAAGTCGGCAAAGCCGACTTTTTTCCCTTAATCTCCCCTCCAGATGCTTGTCATTCCGAACGCAGTGAGGAATCTCTTTGATTGTTGATTGGTGAATTGCCTACTGTCCCTTTGCTCAATTGCCTCTTTGCCATTCCCGAATCCAAAATCCAAAATTATATTACACCATTCGTCACTTCATGCCCCCTTTCTTGCGATGAGGGGTAGGGGAGAGGTGATATCCTCATGTTTATTATATAAACATTTGTTAAAACACCTATTAATGTTGTTATAATGTTAAATATAGCCTACCAAATTGTTAAATGAATACAAAAAAAGCAATCAAATCGATAATTATACTTTACTTTGCACACAGAAAAAACAATGATTTATAAACATATACTAACTACTTAAGAATATGCCAAAATTAGATGTACGACACATGGTAATTGACCATAGCACCTCATCAATTGTTTGCCCGCAGTGCAAAGGATCTTTAAAACTTGCTACCAAGCCCACAGCCGTAGAAAAGTTAAAGCTTTGGTTGCTTAATGATGTTACCAAAGCCATAAAATACAAATGCATCGACTGCAGTGTAAGATACAACCTCACATAAATTAAAAAGTATTTTAACAAAAAAAGCCCCTCAGCAATGCGGGGCTTTTTTATTGAATTTTTAATCCTACTCACTTAATGAAACGGTGTTTTAATAAAACGCCTCGCAGCAATGCGGGTTTTTTGTGAAATAATAAGTATCTGTTTTTAAATTATTCGTCACGCTCAGCCCTATTGTCTTGCGGAGAGGGGGCGGGGGAGAGGTGCTTCGTCCCTAATTATCGCGTTTCGTCCCTAACTAACGCTGTTCGTCCCTAAATTATTTTTATGATGTAAATAATAGATAGTTTTACTCATTATTTAACCACCAAAAAACTAAAACAAATGAAAAAAGCAAGAAACAAAAAAAGGTTGCTGCTGGCAGCAGGCATTACCTTTTCAGCGGGTTTAATTTCTGCCACCGGATTTGCTCAGCAAGCTCCATCGCGACCTGTAGCATCGGTAAATGCGGCTAAAACAGAAAGAGCCTACACCGAAATGAATCTTTCTAATTCAGTAAAACCTACTAAAGGAGGGTTTTTGTTCAACATTATGGGCGATGGTAATCTTATCATCACCTCATCACAGTTGCTCATCAACAGCAAATCGGTGGTGTTTGCTACCAAAGCAGATGCTCAAAAAGCAGCCGATTTGATGATGAACAAAATCAAAACCTCTGGTTCCTTCGACCTTTCGGCCGAGGAATTAAAAGCAAATTCAATTAACATCACTAAAATCTAATCGCTAAGAAAATGAAAAAAACAGCACTAAAGCTATTACTGCTATTAACCATTACAGTATTACAATTTACAAATACATTTGCTCAATGTTCGGGCAATGGCTTGGCTTCAGATGGAAGCACCTCCGGAAATGGCAGAGCGCCCAATTCCCGTTTCAGAAATGTAAGAACTGTATATTTTATTTCTGCAGCCGAAATGACAGCTTCCGGAGTAATAAATGGAACTGCCATTAATGGTATTGGTTGGTTAAATACCGTTGCTCCCGGATTGGCCGCAACAGGTACGTTGGATATTTATCTAAAAAACACTACTGATGTAACCTACTCCATGGGAACTAATTTCCCTACTGCTATATCGACCATGACCTTGGTTAACACTGGTGCTTACACCATTCCCAACACATTGGTACAAGATATTCCGACATTTACAGGAGGTTCTGCATTTACCTATACAGGAGGCGGAGTTTACGTTGCCTTCGACTGGGCTTATTGTGCAGGAACATTATCAGCTACTCAAACGGTAGCTTGTAATACTACCAGTATGGCAACCAATCAGCTTTCTGGTATACAAAGTGCAGCGGCATGTAGCGCTTTAGTAACCACTGGCGCATCTTTATTTCGTCCGGCTACCAAATTCTTTTACAGCTGTCCGGCCAATGATGCTCAGGTATCGTTAATTTATACCCTTGGGAGTTTACGTTTAAACTATTCGAACAACACAATTATCAAAGCTCGCGTTACAAACGGAAGTGCTGGTACATTAACCAATTTGCCTGTAACACTTGCCCTTTCTGGAGCAAATACGTTTAACGATGTTCAAACAGTAGCATCGCTTGCTTCAGGAGCTTCCACCATCGTTTCGTTTGCAGCTTTCACTCCTTCTGCCCTTGGCACCAACACGCTACTGGTAAGTGTACCAGCAGATGATAACAATGCTAATAATTCGGCAACCATTACACAAAATGTAACATCCGGTAATTTTTCTTTTAAATATCCCGGAACCAGTTCGTCCGGAGGTGTTGGTTTTAATGGAAATGCAGGTGTTTTTGTGGGTAAATTCACTACCACTTATCCTGCTTTACTTCATCAGGTAAATGTGGATATAACCACTGCCGGGCAACCATATAAAGTTGCAGTTTATGGCGACAATGCCGGACAACCGGGTGCTTTATTATACGAAGATGCAACAGTAAGAACAGCAGTGGCAGGAGCCGATGTGGCTGTTATACCTGGTAATCTTTTACTTGCTGCAGGTAATTTTTATGTAGGTATAGAGCAAACCGCAACTACTAATATCAACTATTCGTACAACACAGAAGCACCGATTCGCAGCAACACCTTTTTCTATAGTTCGGTTTTGCCTGCAGGTGCCTGGACCGACTTCAATTCCACATCAGCTAATTTCCGTTTGAATTTAGATGTAAACATGTTGCCCGTTCCTCCTAATTGTGTAACTGCCATGAGTCCGGCTAATGCAACTACAGGAACATGCTCTACCACCAACCTTACCTGGACAGACGGAGGAAGCACAGGAATTCCTACTTCGGGATATGATGTTTATTTCGGAACATCGGCCACACCTCCATTGGTATCGGCTAATCAAGCTGGTTTATCTTACAGTACAACTGGTCTTGCTCCAAACACACAGTATTTCTGGCAAGTGGTGGCACTAAATGCAGATGGAGCAGCCACTGGTTGTGCCGTTAATTCATTTACCACAGGTATTCCAGTTGCAGTTTCTAATCCGGGTAGTTTCTCGGTAGCTAACGATGCTGGTTCATGTAATGCTGCGGTTAGTTATTCGGCAGTTACTTCGGGCTCCTCGGCTGTTACCACCTATTCTTTTTCGGGAGCGACTACAGGTAGCGGAAGCGGAAACGGAAGTGGAGCTGTGTTTAACCAAGGAGTAACCAATGTGGATATCACCGCAACTAATTCTTGCGGAACAGTAACCGAATCGTTCACCATAACCGTAAACGATACAGAAGCACCTTCTATTGCTTCTAATTCTGATATTACACAGAGCAACGATGCAGGAATGTGCTCGGCTGTTGTAACATTCACCTCTCCATTAGCTACCGACAACTGTGGCGCTGCAACAGTGGTATGTACTCCTGCTTCAGGAAGTACTTTTGCTTCAGGTTCCACTACAGTAAACTGTATGGCTACCGATGCTCATGGAAATACGGCTTCCAGCACGTTTACAGTAACTGTTAACGATACAGAAGCACCATCAATAGCTACCAATGCTGATATTACACAAAGCAACGATGCAGGAATGTGCTCGGCTGTTGTATCCTTCACCTCTCCGTTAGCTACCGACAACTGTACCGGAACAACAGTTGTGTGTACTCCTGCTTCAGGAAGCACATTTGCTGCTGGTTCTACTACAGTAAACTGTGTGGCTACTGATGCAAGCGGGAACACAGCTTCGTCTTCGTTTACAGTAACTGTTAACGATACAGAAGCACCAGTTATCAGTGGAAATAGTGCTACAGCAAACTCTAGTGATGATGCAACAGGCGACTGTGCATTTACATCAGGTTCTGTTGGACCTAATGTGGGGTCGTATACAATATCAGGAGACAACTGT
>CAIYIS010000023.1 GCA_903926385.1 uncultured Bacteroidota bacterium | reverse complement strand
TTCTATTGAAACAGACACCCGTTCTATTGAAACAGACACCCGTTCTATTGAAACAGACACCGGTTCTATTGAAACAGACACCCGTTCTATTGAAACAGACACCCGTTCTATTGAAACAGACACCCGTTCTATTGAAACAGACACCGGTTCTATTGAAACAGACACCCGTTCTATTGAAACAGACACCGGTTCTATTGAAACAGACACCCGTTCTATTGAAACAGACATTGTTTTTATTGCTTTGTTGCTTTGTTAGGGTGATGTGTAAACCAATTTTTTTTTGGTATACTATAATATATAGTGTGGAGGTGTGTTTTTGTTTGGAGGTTGTTCATAAAATCATCCGATGAAAATGTAATAAACCCCGATTAATTGGAATTGTTTTCTATTTTTGCGGAGAGAATACACAACCATAGTTTACGGTCATAGTTGGTATTTTTACCAATAAGTTTAATTAACCTCTATATGGATATTTTTGAAGGGTATTTAAAAGTGATAAATTTGAACAAATAATATTTCTTAAAACTAGAACTCCGTTTTCAATACGATATGGCAAAAAAAAGCAAGGAAACTGATAAACCGAAAGGTGACATTGATTTTGAAAAAGATTTGTGGAATGTGGCGAATGAGTTACGGGGCGCTGTGGCGGAGAATCAATACAAGGATTATGTGCTTTCCCTGATTTTCCTGAAACACATGAGCGAACGCTACGAAGTGAGAAGGGATGAATTGCTGGGAATGGTGAATGATGCTCAATCGTCTTATTATACCAGCAACAAAAAAGAGATTGAAGCTATTGTTAACGACCCGGATGAATACATCTCTAAAAACACTTATATAATACCTCAGGAAGCTACCTGGCAATACATACAGGACAATGCCGAACAGGACGATATAAAAGTGAAAGTAGATGATGCGTTTGAAACCTTGGAAACCACCATCGCGCAATACCGCCCCGAATTGAAAGGGATTTTACCACGCCTGTTTGTAAAGAGCCAGTTAACGGCAAGGCAACTGGGCGGATTAATAAATTTATTTTCTAACCCTAAGTTTTCAGAAAAATATAATCCCCAAAGTGATGTGCTGGGGCGCATCTATGAATACTATATAGGGCGCTTTGCTATTGCTGAAGGCTCGGGTGCAGGACAATTCTTTACACCAGGCTGCATTGTACGTTTGCTGGTAGAAATGCTGGAGCCGCTAAAAGGAAAGATTGCTGATTTTGCCTGTGGCAGTGGTGGTATGTTTGTTCAATCATTAAAATTCATCAATGCACATGGAGGAAATAAAAAAGACATTTCCTTATACGGGCAGGAGCGCTATGACGGGACGTTGCGATTAGCAAAAATGAATTTGGCATTGCGCGATTTGCCTTTTCAACTGGAATTGGGTGATTCTTTATTACAGGATAAATTGCCCGAACTGAAAGCGGACTATATTTTAATGAATCCTCCTTTTAATGTTAGCCAATGGCATCCCGAAGACTTGCCTGAAAGCGACCCTCGCTTATTTAAAGTAGCAGGTAACGACCCGGTGGTAACGGATGGAAATGCGAACTACATGTGGTTTCAAACAGTGTGGAGCCATTTGAGTGATAACGGAACTGCCGGGATAGTAATGGCAAATGGAGCAATGACTTCTAATAACAAAGGCGAGCGCAATGTGCGCGAACACATGCTGAATGAAAGTATGGTGGATTGTATAGTGCGGTTACCCGATAAATTATTTCTGACCACCGGAATACCTGCCTGTTTATTCTTTTTGAGTAAAACACGGGATGGTAAAAACAAAACACACCGCGAACGAAAAAACGAAGTATTGTTTATTGATGCAAGCAAATTGGGTGAAATGGTGAGCCGTAAATTGCGTGTATTAACGGATGCTGACATTGAAAAAGTTTCTGTTGCTTACCATAACTGGCGTACTTCGACAAGCTCAGTCACCAGCTCGACAGGCTCAGCAACCGCCTATCAAGACATACAGGCATTCTGCAAATCTTCAACCTTAGAAGAAATTATAAAACAGGATTACAAACTTACACCGGGCATATATGTAGGAAGCGAAGATGCTGCAATTGACCTTGTACCTTTTGAAGAAAAAATGGATGTTTTAAAAGCTACATTAAAAGAGCAGTTTGAAAAAAGTAATGAGTTGCAGAAAAGGATTGAGAAAAATCTTCAAATAATTTCATAATCACGCTACGCCAACCCAATTGATGAAATAACAGCATAATTAACAAATTAAGATGAATAAATACGATTTTTCGGCATTACACGATAAGGAATTAGAGGAATTGGGAAGAGACCTACTGAATGCAGAATTTAATTTAGATCTACAGAGCTTTAAACCTGGTAAAGATAAAGGCATAGATTTAAGATATTCAACATCTAGCAATAAAAATGATATAGTTGTTCAGGTAAAACATTATTTGAAAACTGGGTATGATGGTCTTTTATATACTCTTGTTAAATCGGAGAAATCTGAAAAATCAAAAATACAAAAACTTAACCCAAGTGAATATTATTTAGTTACCTCGGTTTCATTAAGTGCTCAGCAAAAAGATGAAATAAAAAATTTACTCAGCCCTTATATTATTAATGAAAATTATATTATTGGACAAGAGGACTTAAATAAATATTTAGCTAAACATCCCGCAATAGAGCGAAAGTACTACAAACTCTGGCTTACAAGCACAAGTATATTAGAAACAATTATTAACAAAGCTATACATAGCAGATCAAAGTTTTACGAATCTAAAATCAAAAGCGATATTTACTTATATGTAAAAAGCAAAAACTATGAAAAAGCAATCGAAATGTTGCAAGAAAATAAATTTCTATTGATTTCTGGGCAACCTGGAGTTGGTAAAACATCATTAGCCAAAGGAATTGCTTATGAGTTTATGGCAAGAGATTTTGAAATGTACTATATTGATCAAGACATTAAGGAAGCAGAAAATATATTAAGCGAGAATCCAAATGATAAACAAATATTTTTGCTCGATGATTTCCTTGGAGCTAACTATTATGAGATTCTAAACCCAAAATCTTCACACAGTTCTATTATTTCATTTTTGGATAGGGTAATGAGTATACCAAATAAATTTTGCGTATTAACAACACGAACAAATATTTTATATAAATCTCTTTTTGCTTCCGAAAACCTTAGACGCTCTAGTATAAATATGAGTAAGGTTGAATTAGAAGTCAAAGACTACAGCCTATTAGATAAAGCAAAAATATTATACAGCCATTTATTTCACCACAATTTGAACGGAAATTTGCTTACTAATTTATATGATGAAAGAAAATATTGGGACATTATTCAGCACGCAAATTATTACCCACGCTTAGTTGAGTTTTTTACAAAACCTCAAAATCTCAAAAATATTACTGATGCTACCCAATACTTGAAATTTATTTTCAATACTCTTAACAATCCCAATGAGGTGTGGCTACATGCCTTTAATGAACAGATTGAAGATGAAGATCGTTTTTTAATTATTACTCTTTTTTCTTTTGGCAAGGAAATTAATAATGATGTTTTAGAGAAAGCTTTCAATTCAAAATTAGATTTTGAAATACATAAACACGGCTTTGTAAAAAAGCAAAATTCATTTAATGCTTCATTACAAAGATTATTGGAAGGATTCCTTCAATCTAAACGAGTAGAAAATTTAACATTTTCCAAATTTATTAATCCGAGCATTGATGACTTTCTTATAAATTATTTTATTTATTCTAAAGATGTGCGGATGAATTTAATAAACAGTTCTACATTCTATTCTCAATTTAAACGTTTGGTTCTGTTATTTACACACTCAAAAAGCGTTGGTGGAGCAATAAATAATGACGAGTATATGTTACTTATCAATAAATTATCTGACTCTATGAATGTTTTGGGATTTGACGATTTAGAAATTAAAAATGATGTATTAGGAGCACCTATTACATTTACATTTGAAAGTGAAGCAAGATTAATTAAAGTTGCATTAATTTTTGCCGAAATGTTACATTTTTCATCAGATATTTATAACATATTAGATGAAAAGATACATAGCATCATCAGTAATATTGATTTACTAAAACTTGATAATAAACATGACAACTTGCTTTTAGAATTGCTACAGTATAATTATGGAGAAGGCAAAGTATACCACTTATTAAAAAATCAATTGTTTGATATAACGGAAAAAATCGTTGAAAGCTGTTCCGATTATAATGATTTAAAAAGCATAAAGGAATCATTCCTAAATTTCGATTTAGAATTTGAAGTTTATTTAATGGACGCATTAAAACAAAAAAAATATCAGAAACATGTTGTAGAATTAATTTCCGATTATTTATCCGATACGGTAAGCGATTTGAAAACGGACATATTTTCGGAAGAAGATTTCGAAAAAATGAAAAGAACAATTGAAGAAGAATTTTATGAAATGACCATAAACTTAAACGTTGATATAAATTACAACTTTAATGATTATTTTAAGAATGAAGATGTGCAGGATATTATTATAGAAAATGAAATGAGAAATAGCGAAAACTCTTTTGACGATTGGAAAGGAGACCGTAAAGATGAAATTTCTTACACCGAAGAAATAGATAATTTATTTGCGCGGTAAATGAAAAAAATATTTCAAAAATATAAACTCGGTGACTTATACATAGTCTCGTCTGGTTTATCTAAGGCGCGGGAAGAATTTGGCTTCGGTAATCCATTTGTTACTTTTAAAGATGTTTTTTATAACTTCTTTTTACCTGAAAAATTAGGGGATTTAGTAAATACTACAGAAAAAGAAATTAAAAGTTGCTCTGTAAAAAAGGGAGACATATTTTTAACAAGGACTAGTGAAACGCTTCATGAATTGGGTATGAGTTGTGTCTCATTGAAAGATTATGATAAAGCAACCTTCAATGGTTTTACTAAAAGATTACGTGCTAAATACGATGTAGGTGTTGAGATAGACCCAGTATACATTGGCTATTACTTAAGAAGCAAAGCGTTTCGGAATCAAATTGATGCCAATGCTTCAATGACAACACGAGCAAGTTTGAATAGTTCGGCAATAAATTCTATTGAAATTTCTATACCTGATTTTGATTCTCAAATCAAAATAGGAGAGATTCTAAAATCATTAGATGATAAAATAGAATTAAACCTACAAACCAATAAAACATTAGAAGAAATGGCTAATGCTTTATACAAACATTGGTTTGTTGATTTTCAATTATCAACTACAAAGCTGACAAAAGAATCTTTTGTGTTTGGGAAAGACTTGCCGATTAAAATTCCTATTGACTACACTAAAGAGAATATTAAGAATTTTATAGTTCGGTTAAAATCGGAATCAACGTATAAAAAGGAGCAATTAGAACTATATGGAACGATTCCTGTTTTTGATCAGTCTCAAGATGGTGTATTAGGTTATCATAACAATTTATTCTCGATTGAGGCAAGTGCAGAAAGCCCTATTATAATTTTTGGAGATCATACTTGTAAATTGGAGCTAATTACTACTCCATTTTCCTTAGGTCCAAATACAATTCCTTTCATGGCTAAAGACAAAGAACTAACATATTATTTATATTTTTCAATTCTTGGTACAACTAAAATGAATGACTACAAAAGACATTGGTCGGAACTAATGTTAAGAGATGTTATTTTACCAACGCAAGACCATATTAGAAAATTTAATGATGTTTTAAGACCTTTAGTTGAGCTTATGGAAAAGTATAGAAACGAAAACCAAATTTTGAAACAAACCCGTGATTACTTATTACCAAAATTAATTTCAGGCGAAGTGGGAGTAAAAGATGCTGCTAAAACTGTGAAAGAAGTGGTATGACAGAATTAAAAGAATTACATATAGAACAAGCCGCCATTGAATGGTTGCAGCAAATGGGCTATGAATACAAACATGGTTCTGTGCTTAACCGTGATGTAAGAACAGTGGTGTTGGAAAATGAATTACAACAATTTATTGCTAAAAAATATCCACAGCTTCCGGCAGAAATGGTAAAAGAAGCAGCTAAGGAATTTACAAACAATGCCGGTGCTGATTTGGATTATCGCAACCGCAACTTTCATTTAAAATTGACCAAAGGCATTGATATCAGCTGGAAGACAAAAGATAAAGAAAATGCTTTACACATTTACCCCATAGATTTTGAATATCCGGAGAACAATACGTTTACTTGTATTAACCAATTGGAAATCGTTGGTCGTAACCGCAGGATACCGGATTTAATCATATACATCAATGGTTTGCCATTAATCGTATTTGAATTTAAAAATTGGTTTGATTACAACACTACCGAAAACGAAGCATTCAACCAAATACAACATTACAAGCAGGATATTCCTTTGTTGTTTGAATACAATGCAATCACCATCATCAGTGATGGCAAAACTGCACAGCATGGTATGTTCCCGTCTAACATGGAATGGTATGCTCCATGGAAATCCATAAACGGAAAAGACATTGTGGATGAAAATGATTTTCAGTTACATTCCCTGCTGCATGGATTGTTTGTAAAAGAACGCTTATTAAACTATTTGAAATATTTTATTTTCTTTGAAGACCATAATGGTTCGCTTGTTAAGAAAGGCGCTAAGTACCACCAGTACTTTGGTGTGAACTTCGCAATCGAAAAAACAAAACATGCCATAAAGCCCATTGGTGATGGACGCATTGGAGTTATATGGCATACACAAGGTTCGGGTAAAAGTATTTCAATGGCTATTTACACGGGCATATTGCGTCAATTACCCGAATTAAAAAATCCAACAATCGTAATACAGGTAGATAGAAATGATTTGGATTGGCAGTTGTACGAAAACTTTGTGTTGTGTAAAGATATTGTGGGAGAAGTACAACATGCCGAAAGCACAGATGAATTAAGACGATTATTAGATACCGATGCGGGAGGGGTGATATTTACCACCATCGAAAAATTCCGTTTAAAAAAAGATACGGCTGAAATAGCTCACCCTGTTTTATCAAAACGTGATAACATTATTGTAATAGCTGATGAAGCACACCGCACACAGTATGGTTTGCTGGATGGGTATGCTGCCAATTTAAGAACAGCCTTACCAAATGCTTCCTTCATTGGGTTTACAGGTACACCTGTTGATAAAAAGGACGCTGATACCGAGGCTTTGTTTGGAGAAGTGATTCATACCTACGACATCAAACAGGCAGTAGAAGATGGTGCCACAGTGCCTATCTATTACGAACCCCGTTTGGCAAAATTACATTTAGCTAATGCGAACATTGATGAGGATGTGGATGAATTAACCGAAGCAAGCGGTGATGAACATTTCCTGAAATGGGCAGCAATAGAAGATGCAGCAGGCTCTGATGACCGTGTAGAGAAAATTGCAACGGATATACTGCAACACTTTACGAAACGCACACAAACGCTGGAAGGCAAAGCAATGGTAGTGTGTATGAGCAGAAGGAATTGTGTAAAGATGTACAATGCGTTGAAGAAGTTGGAGGGTTGCCCTGAAATTGCGGTTATTATTACTTCCAATATTTCTAAAGACCCACCGGAGTGGAAAGACCATATAAGAACCAAAGACCAGTTTGAAGCCATCAAAAAACGTTTCAAAGACCCTGATGACCCTTTGCGGATAGTGATAGTGCGCGATATGTGGCTGACAGGGTTTGATGCGCCTGTTATCAATACCATGTATGTGGATAAAGTAATGACGGGGCATAATTTAATGCAGGCCATTGCAAGAGCAAATCGTGTGTTTGCAGATAAACAATCGGGTGTAATTGTAGATTACATCGGCATTGGCGACCAGCTGAAAGCGGCTACTATGAAGTACACTCAGGCGGGTGGCATGGGTCAGCCTAAAATTGATATTGAACAGGCATTGGAAATGTTCTATAACCAGGTGGAGAAATGCAAAGCACATATCCCTGCTGATATTGATTACAGTCGGTGGAAAGTACTGACCACAGGAGATAAGATGATGTTGATAAACAAAGGTGCAAACATTATCTTAAAAACCGATACGCTTGCTGATGAGTTTATGAAAGATGAAAAGAAGCTGACGGGTTTGGTAAGTATTGTAAAGAGCAGAGAAGAAGTAGCTGAATTTGCTTTAGACATTATTTATATACAACATGTTTCTGCCGCTGTAAGAAAAGCAAAATCAATCATTGTTGGAAAGAAGGACAATCAAAAGAAAGTAAGAGATTTAATTTCTCAAAGTATTGAATCGGATGAAATAATTGATGTGTTTGCTATGGCAGGCATCGAACGGCCGGATGTATCCATCCTGAACGAAGACTTTTTATTAGGTGCTAAAAAAGATAAAAGCGGCTTAGCCTTAAAAATTGAACTGATGCGCAACATCCTGAAAGGGGAAATTGCATTGCGTTTGAGAAAGAACATTAAAAAATACACTTCTTTAAAAGAGGAGATTGAAAAGGTAATAGACCTATACCATAAAAATGCTATTGATTCGTACACCACTGTTTTGGAGTTGGTGCAACGCGCTAAGGAAATGCAGGAAGAAGAAAAGCGTCAGAAGGAATTAGGCATTACGGATGAAGAGTTGGCTTTTTATGACATTATTAATGCAAAGAAAGAAATCATTCAGGAAGCAGGTCCCATACAAAACATTGTTCATGCTGTTTGCAAAGCAGTAAAAGATAACCTTGAAATAGACTGGACAAAAAAGGAAGAAGCAAAAGCATCTATTCGATTAGCAGTAAAAAAAGAATTGCGCAATAAAGTCAGCATTGACGAACTGAATAAAATATTACAGGAGATAATGGAACAAGCCGAAGGACAGTTTAAGGACTGGCCGGTGGCGGTGTAGGGTTAAGGATTGTGTTTAACATTTCTGCCTTGTTTGTTATCAAGGCGGTAGAAAATTAGTCTTTAACTCATATTTCCAAATCAACTACTAGTACGTTTCACTCGTGAAATAAATTTTAATTCAATTCTTCTCCTTTCTAACAATCATTTTTCATTTCTATTTTTGGAAAGGGACTTTTCTGAATTGTTCTTTTTGCAATTCTTTTTGCATTTAATGCAATAAATAATTTACCATATCAAAAAAAACGGAATGCTTCAAATAACCGAAATATTGGTATCTGAATTTTTATGAAAAATAAAATACGGAGAAGTGAACTTTAATTATTGAGTAAAGCTATATAATCATTACTCCTCGCAAAAAATAACAGTTTTCAAATATTTCAGAACGATTTTGTTTTATTCGCCAATTCGTGCCGAAAAAACGATTTCGGTTAAAAAAACAACAAAATGGCACGATTCGGCATTTTTTCGCATTTTTTAAGCCATTTTATGCCTTTTTGGTTATTTCTAACGCTCAAAATATTTTATCTCTATTTCTCTTTAAAAAACTTATTGCTAAAGTAAGGCCACATACATCGGAGATTAAAAGAGTTTACTCAATAATAAATAATACTTAAACAATGTGTCTTGAATAATAGACTTACCACTCCCTCCAGATAGAACAATTCTCCCGATTAATTAATTTATGCGTGTTATCATAATCTTTGAAAAATTACTTCAGTTAATTTGCGGCAAATAATTAAAAAACAGAAAACATGATAGAAACAAAAGAATTATCGTTGGGGAAATTAGTAGCACTAAAACCGGCAGCAGCAGCAATACTTGAAAAGTATCACCTCGATTTTTGCTGTAAAGGCAAACAAACCTTAAATGAAGCATTGGCCAACCAACCTGAATTACAAGAAAAAGTGAACAGCGAACTGGACGCCTTGTTTGCCCAAACAACAGGAGAGGTGATTAATTTTGAGGAATACTCTTTAACTGCATTAGCCGATTATATAGTAGAAAAACACCATAAGTATGTTAAAGAAATATTGCCGGTGCTGTATTTACACACTCAAAAAATAGCTTCTAAACATGGAGAAAGACATCCAGAGTTAATAAAGATTGCAGAAATATTCGCAGAAATTAAATCTGATTTCGAACAACATTTGATGAAAGAAGAGGAGATATTATTTCCAAGAATACGAATGATAGATGAAATGAAATCGGGAAATCAGGGAAACTACTCGGCTATACAAATAGACGGACCTGTGCAGATGATGATGATGGAGCATGAAAACGCTGGAGAAGCAACCGCCAAAATCAGAATTCTCACTGACGATTACACCCCTCCAACTGATGCCTGCGCTACTTATATGGTGGCTTTCGAAGAGCTAAAACAGTTTGAACTCGACTTGCATCAGCACGTTCATCTCGAAAACAATATTTTATTTCCAAAAGCAATGAATATGATGGAAAATATTTAGAAAAACAGCTGCCTGCGGAGCAGTTAAAGTTGCTACATTTTTACCAGTGAAAAGAAAACCCTTTCTTCAAATTGATTTTTGGAGAAGGGGTTTTGATGTTTTAAAGAATGAATGTTATTTCTTACAACTTAATTCATCAAGGCATAATCACTTTCCCTTTTACAATTTTCAAATGTCCGGTAAGTTGCAAATTTCTGATTTCGCGAATTACTGTTTCCACCCTGAGGCCTGTCATGTTTGCAATTTGCTGACGAGTCAGATTTACCTGATATGGATGCTTGCTACAGTTACAAGGTTTGCCATGGAAATAGGCCAACAATGTAGAAATACGCACTTCGGGTTTTTCAAAGGCCATTGTTTTGAGCATTAAAAACTCGTAACGTTGTCGCAAAGCCATCAGCTTACTAAAGTTGAAATTTATATCCGAATTTTCTTTTACCAGTTGAACAAACAAACTTCGGGGCAAGCGAATAACAATTGAATCTACATCGGCAATGGCGGTGGCTGCATAAGGCCCATCATCGAAAAGTGGCATCTCTCCAAAACTTTCTCCAGGCTCCATGATGTTTTGTATAAATTCTTTCCCATCGTTGTTGTAATTTACCCAACGCACCTTTCCTTCGGTCACCTGATAATAATAAAAACAAGCATCACCTTCTTGAAAAATAATTTCGCCTGCTCCTATTTTTTTGTAAGAGCCTCCCCAAGCCAGCATGATATTAATATCTATCATAATTGAGAGTAGAAATAAAAAGAGAATAAAACAAAACCACTTTGTTTAGGCAATAATAACGTGTTTTTAAAACAATCATCATACTTATTTCGAATAGTCGGTTTATGATTTCAATTACATTCTAAATTAATTGATATGCGGCAAAAGTACATATTAATGCGAGAAAATTACAGGATGGAAAATATAGTTTGATTTATGATTGCACGCATAATTGAGGAAAATAAAGGCAATTACTATTGCATCAAAAAAACTAAACAAAACTAAACTAATATAAAATGAAAAAGCGAATTGCAATAAGTGTTATTACATCTTTCGGAATATTTATGTCGGCTTGCGGTGGAGGACAGTCCGAAGGAAGTGCTCCGGCAGCTACCTCGGTTACCCCGGCTCCGGCAGCCCCAAGCCCTGACCAATATGACCCTAAAAGAGGAGAAGGAAAATTTAAAGATATTACAGTAGGTGACAAACTGGATGAAGCAATAGCTGCAACCGGAAAGAAAGTATTTGATGTAAAATGTTCTTCTTGCCATAAACTAACTGAAGAGAAATTAGTCGGCCCAGGATGGAAAGGCGTTACCTCAAGGCGTCAGCCCGCCTGGATTATGAACTTTATTACCAATACTGACGAAATGATTAATAAAGACCCTGCTGCACAAGCCTTGCTCGAACTGTGTTTGGTTAGAATGCCTAATCAAAGTCTGTCAGACGAAGATGCTCGTGGAGCTCTGGAATATATGCGTAAAAATGATGGAGTGAAATAATATAAATACAAACTACAAAACAAAAAACAATGAAAAACAAAAAACTAATTATTTTGCCTCTTGCCTCTATTATAGTTGCAATGGGCTTTAATTCATGCAAGCCAAAAAGCGTGAATAATGCGGTGAGCGGTGACGCTGCCAGCAAAGTGTATGTAGCACCGGGTAAATATGACGAATTCTACAATTTTGTAAGCGGTGGTTTCAGCGGACAAATGAGTGTGTACGGTTTACCTTCCGGCCGACTGCTGAGAGTAATGCCCGTTTTTTCTGTTGACCCTGAAAAAGGTTGGGGTTTTTCGGAAGAAACAAAACCGATGTTGAATACCTCTCACGGCTTTGTTCCATGGGACGATTTGCATCACGTGCAATTATCCAAAACTAACGGAGACTATGACGGTAAATGGGTTTTTGGAAATGCCAACAATACCCCTCGTATTGCACGTATAGATTTAAGAACTTTCAGAACGGCCGAGATTATTGAAATTCCAAATAGTGCAGGAAATCATTCTTCTCCTTTTATCACCGAAAACACAGAGTATGTGGTGGCAGGTACTCGTTTCAGTATTCCTCCCGATCTTTCAAACGGTGATGTTCCTATTAATACCTATAAGCAAAACTTTAAAGGATTTCTAAGTTTTATAAGTGTAAACAAGGATAATGGTGCTATGGATATTGCATTTCAAATTCAATGTCCTGGAGTGAATTTTGATTTGAGCAGAGCTGGTAAAGGTGTGTCTCACGGATGGTTTTTCTTCTCGTGTTACAACACAGAACAAGCCAATACATTGTTAGAAGTAAATGCTTCGCAAAAGGACAAAGATTTTATTATGGCTGTGAATTGGAAAAAAGCTGAAGAATATCTTAAAGCAGGAAAAGGAAAAAAAGTAAGTACTAAGTATGCACATAATGTGTATGACGAAAAAACACATTCAGCAACTTCAGAAATAAAAACAGAAGTAACTATTCTCGATTCGAAAGAACTGAAAGATTTATGTTATTTCTTCCCTTGCCCTAAATCCCCCCACGGATGCGATGTTTCGCCAACAGGTGAATATATAGTTGGTAGTGGCAAATTAGCCGCATTGATTCCTGTATTCAGTTTTGACAAATTACAAAAAGCAATTGCCGCTAAAGATTTTGTTGGTGATTTTGATGGAATACCAGTATTGAAATACGAATCGGTATTGTATGGAGAAGTGAAAAAGCCAGGATTAGGGCCTCTTCATACCGAATTTGATAATAAAGGTAATGCTTATACATCTTTCTTTGTTTCATCCGAAGTGGTAAAATGGAATATTAAAGATTTAAAAGTATTAGATCGCGCTCCAACTTTTTATTCCGTTGGACATTTATGTGTAGCTGGTGGTGATACTAAAAATCCAAATGGAAAATATCTGGTTGCTTACGATAAAATTACAAAAGATCGTTACCTGCCAACCGGCCCTGAACTTTCTCAAAGTGCTCAACTATTTGATATCAGCGGAGACAAGATGCAGATGATACTCGATTTCCCGACCATAGGCGAACCTCACTACGCACAAATTGTGCCTGCTGATGTAATTAAAAACAATTCACTAAAAATATTTAAAATTGAAGATAACCACAATCCATACGTATCGCAGGGCGAAGGAGCAACAAAAGTAGTAAGAGATAAGAACAGAGTTGATGTGTATATGACTGCTATCCGTTCCCACCTTACACCTGATAATATTGAAGGAATTAAAATGGGTGACGAAGTATATTTCCATGTTACAAATCTGGAACAAGATTGGGATGTGCCACATGGTTTTGCCATCAAAGGTGCTACCAATGGCGAATTACTGGTTATGCCGGGCGAAACACAAACATTAAAATGGGTGCCGGATAGAATTGGTATTTCTCCTTTTTATTGTACAGATTTCTGTAGTGCTTTACATCAGGAAATGTCTGGTTATGTAAGAGTGTCTCCTGCTGGCAGCAATGTGCCTTTATTGTTCAGCACCGGAAAAAATCAGCCGGTAGCTGACGCAAAAGAAGCTAAGTAATATATCATCCTTACAAAAAGAAAGGGGGAGCTGAATAGAAGCAATTGAAAATATTTAATTTCAAGATTTGGTTTGTGATTAAAATTTCAACGTTCGTTCAGTTCACCCCTTTCTTATTTAATTTAACTTTTACATTATGAAAAATTATCCGATACAAAACTGGATAAGAGTATTGCTTGGGGTTTGCGGATTAATGCTCATCGCAGTGCTGTTTGTCCCAATGTGGAGAATAGATTTGGATGCTCCCCAATATCCGGAGGGGCTGCAAATGCTGATTTTCTCAAATAAATTAGGAGGAAACGTAGATATTATAAATGGCCTCAATCATTACATTGGCATGAAAACACTCCACACCGAAGACTTCATCGAATTTACGATACTACCCTACTTAATTATTTTTTTCGCTTTATTCTTTATCATAACAGCTATTGTAAGAAAACGCAAATGGATGATTACACTCCTATTTTCCTTTATTATTTTCGGAATTTTAGCTATGATTGATTTTTGGAAATGGGAGTATAACTATGGACATAATTTAAACCCCGAAGCAGCTATCATCGTTCCCGGAATGGCTTACCAACCTCCTCTTATCGGTTTTAAGCAGCTACTTAATTTTGGTGCATATTCTGTACCCGACATGGGAGGCTGGATATTTATTGCGGCAGGAGCTATCCTTTTAATTTGTACCCTATTTGATTTTATGAAAAACAGAAAATTTAGTAAAATGAACAAAATGATGTCGGCAGGCTTAACCGGAATATTACTGCTATTTATTACTTCTTGTTCACCTGCTCAAGAGCCAATCAAATTGGGTTACGACAACTGTAAGTCTTGTAAAATGACAATCTCTGATGCAAAATACGGAGTAGAGCTAATTACGCTTAAAGGCAAAGTGTATAAATTTGATGAAGTAAATTGTTTGTTATCATTTATGAAAGAAGGCAGTTTAAAAAAGGAAGACATAAAAGAAATATTCTTTACTGATTTCTGCTCACCTCATCAACTAACTAATCAAAAAACAAGTTTCTTACTAAAAAGTAATCAACTTAAAAGTCCAATGGGTGGTAATATAGCCACCTTCTCCAATAACGACAGCCTGAAATTTTACACTGCCAAATGGAATGGTGAAACAATTTTGTGGAATCAACTCTTTAATTAAAGTCCCAACATGCATTGCCATAAAAGCAAAATGCTCATTTTACTTTTCTCTTTTTTGCTTTTTACAGAAGCTCGAGCGGCTATATTGAAAGTGGGCTTACACGATAGCTTTCATACCATTCAAGCAGCAATTGAACATTCCAATACTGGCGATACCATTATTGTCGAATCAGGAATATATTACGAACACAATTTAGTAATTAACAAATCGCTTACATTGCTTGGTAAAAACCAACCCATCCTTGACGGAGAACATAAATTCGAAATTGTTTCCATCAAAGCAAACCGTGTTTTGTTTGATGGCTTCAAATTAAGGCATTCAGGCATTGCCACAATGACAGACCCGGCAGGAATAAAAATTTACAATGTCAGAAATGTTACTATTTCAAACAATGTTTTAGATGATACGTTTTTTGGTATCTATACTCAAAACGGTAAATGTTGCACCATTAAAAACAACAGTTTGAAAGCTTCCGGAAAGGAAGAGCAAGAAATCGGTAACGGAATACATTGCTGGAAGTGCGACAGTATGCAAATTACAGGCAACTCCATTTCAGGGCACAGAGATGGAATTTATTTTGAATTTGTAACCAATTCGTTAATCAGTAAGAATAATTCATTCGGTAATCTTCGATACGGACTGCATTTTATGTTTTCAAATAACGACTCGTATATCTCCAATATTTTCAAAAATAATGGTGCAGGTGTAGCGGTAATGTTTACAAAAGGTGTAAAGATGATAAACAATACCTTCGAACAAAATTGGGGCGATGCGTCCTATGGCTTATTATTAAAAGAAATTTCCGACAGTTATATTCTCAATAATAAATTTACAGAAAACACCACCGGAATATATATGGAAGGTGCCAGCAGATGTCACATGCAAAAAAACGAATTTAAGAACAACGGCTGGGCAATAAAGATACAGGCCAGTTGTATGGATGTTACCGTTACTCAAAATAATTTTTTCGGAAACACTTTTGATGTGGGGACTAACGGAACTCTTGTTTTGAATTCTTTCAACAGCAATTACTGGGACAAATACCAGGGCTACGATTTGAATAAAGATAAAACCGGTGATGTGCCTTACAGGCCTATAAGTATGTTTTCTATGATTATTGAAAAAAATCCTCCTGCCATGATTTTGTTCAGAAGCATAATGGTTTCACTCCTTGATAAAACTGAAAAATTAATTCCAACCCTAACACCCGAGAATCTGAAAGACGAAACTCCCCTTATGAAACCCTTGTCATTATGATTGAAGCAAAAAATATCAGCAAAAGTTTTGGCAAACTTAAAGCGCTCGACTCTGTAAGTATTTCTTGCAATTCCGGTGAATGTATTGCCCTCATTGGGCCTAACGGAAGCGGAAAAACAACATTTATAAAATCTGTATTAGGTCTTGTAGTACCCGATAGCGGAGAGATTTTGTTTAACAAAAAAAACATTACTAACGACTGGAAATACCGCTCACAAATAGGATACATGCCTCAGATTGGCCGATACCCGGACAACATGACCATCGGGCAGCTCATCAAGATGATGAAAGATATACGCAAGATGGATGCAGATAATTCTGACGAAGAATTAATTCATAATTTTCAATTAGAGAAAATTTTTGATAAGCGTATGCGCACTTTATCAGGCGGAACGCGTCAAAAAGTTTCAGCAGCTCTCGCTTTTTTGTTTAACCCTGTTGTGTTAATTCTCGATGAACCTACAGCTGGTTTAGACCCGGTAGCTTCCGAAATACTCAAAGAAAAAATAATAAAGGAAAAACAAAAAGGAAAATTAATTCTTATTACATCTCATGTGCTCTCCGAGCTTGACGACCTAATATCTCAGCTCATTTATATGCAGGACGGAAAATTAATTGTTCACAAAAGCATAGAAGAACTGCGTACTTTAACCAAAGAACAAAAGCTTTCTAAAGCAATAGCCAAACTCATGATTCAATCAGCAGGAAATGAATAAAGTCATAAAATATGTAATCATTGATATCCTCCGCAACAAGATAGTTGTGGCTTACACCATATTTTTATTTATCATTTCGTTTAGCGTATTTAGTCTCGAAGACAATACTGCAAAAGGACTTTTAAGTTTATTAAATCTAATATTATTTATTGTTCCCCTCGTTTCCATTATTTTCTCCACTATTTATATCTACAATAGCTCCGAATTTATAGAACTGCTCTTAAGCCAGCCTTTAAAACGAAAACAAATATGGTTGAGTCTATTTTCAGGTTTATCTGTTTCCATGGCATTTGCTTATTTAATCGGCACAGGCATTCCCCTCCTTATTTTCGAACCTTCTGAATTAGGAATAATAATGGTTATTATCGGATGTCTGCTATCTATCATATTTGTCGCAATCGCCATGTTGGCAGCCGTGTCCACTCGTGATAAGGCAAAAGGTATTGGTGTTGCAATATTACTTTGGTTATATTTTGCTTTAATATTCGATGGTTTAGTACTATTTTTGCTCTTCCAATTCGAAGATTATCCGTTAGAAAAAGTAATGATGCTTATTTCTGCATTCAATCCAATCGATTTGAGCAGAATTCTGATTTTAATGCAACTCGATGTTTCAGCCCTCATGGGTTATACCGGGGCTGTGTTCAAAGATTTTTTCGGAACAGGAATAGGATTTATTGTAGCACTTTTAACTTTGCTCTTATGGGTATACATCCCATTATTACTTTCGTTACGCAAATTCAAAAGAAAAGATTTATAATATGAAAAAAGATTTAGAAAACCGTACAGACATCGAGAAATTAATCAATTCCTTCTATGATAAAGTAAAAGTAGACCCCGTGATTGGTTACATTTTTAACGATATCGTTAAAACAAATTGGGAACATCATCTTCCTGTTATGTATAACTTCTGGGAAAATGCCCTGTTTTACACAGGTTCTTACTCGGGCGACAATATGAATCTCCATCGTCACCTCAGTTATGTTACTCCCCTCAAAAAAGAACATTTTGATCAATGGAACAAATTATTTCTTCAATCTGTTGACGAACTCTTCCAGGGTCCCAATGCCGAACTCGCCAAACAAAGAGCGATAAGCATTTCCACAGTCATGCAAATTAAAATTGTTAACTAAATCAATGCACAAGCTAAACAAAACATAAGTCGACTTTCTCACAACAAAAATCTATCACCAAACAAAAAAGCGTAAACAATCTGTTTACGCTTTTCGCATTAATATAAAACACTTCAATACTTACTTAGCTGGCGCAGGAGGTAGCAACACACCATCTATTACATGAATCACCCCATTACTCGTTTGAATCGAAGCGATAACAGTAGCAGTTCCGTTAACAATAATTTTCCCATCCTTCTTTGTAATTTTAATGTTTCCTCCATTCACCTGTCCCAGTGATTGTCCATCTTGTAGCGCATCCGCCTGATACACCCCCACCGACACATGGTATTGCAAAATATCCTGCAACGCTTCCAGTTTTTCAGGTTTCAACAATCCTTCCACAGTACCAGCCGGCAACTTGTCAAATGCTGCGTTTGTTGGCGCAAATACAGTAAATGGCCCCGTATTGCTCAGCACATCCACCAGTTGAGCAGCTTTTACGGCAGCCACAAGTGTAGTATGGTCCTTGCTTCCTATGGCAGTCTGAACAATGTTCTTTGCAGATACATCATCCGCCACCCCCGATTGTCCGGTAACTGGAGCCGATCCCTGACTTTCGTTCACCACTTGATTTTCTTGTTTAGGTTCTTCCGAGTTACAAGCTAAAGTTAAAGTTAGTACCCCCGAAAGTGCCACATAAATAATTTTGTTTTTCATAATCATTAGTTTTTGTGTTATTTTTTATTTCAAAAATAGTCTAACCTATTTTCGTCATTTATGATTGCAATCATCTTTGCAACCATACAAATTGCATTTCGAACCAATTTCTCAACACTTTTTCCTAGTCAGTGAATAGCACCTGAATTACTAAGTCTCACAAACCATCATTTCTGACTCTATTCACAATACAATTCTAATCCCTTGTAATTTGAAATTTTTTTAAATCTTCAAATCCAAAATTCTGATTTATTTCCCTTTAAGGACGTTTCTGTTTTTTCATCTGCTTCTCTATAATTCTTTTCTATTTCAGCCTTTCCTTTTTCCATTTTTTCAATAGAAAGTTCTTTTCTAAATTGTTCCTTTTGCAATTATTATTGCATTAAATGCAATAAATAATTTACCATATCAAAAAAACACGGAATGCTTCAAATAACCGAAATATTAGTATCAGAATTTTTATGAAAAATAAAATAAGGAGAAGTGAACTTTAATTATTAAGTAAAGCTATATAATCATTACTCCTCGCAAAAAAATAACAGTTTTCAAATATTTCAGAACGATTTTGTTTTATTTGCCAATTCGTGCCGAAAAAATAATTTCGGCTAAAAAAAAACACCAAAATGGCGTGATTTCGCATTTTTTCGCGTTATTTCAGCCATTTTAAACCTTTTTGTTTTTTTAGCCTAAAATAATTTATGCTATTTTCCATTAAAAAGTAAGGACATAATAAATAAAAGTGAAAATTGTATATTGATAAAAAATAATTACAATTTGTTGTTTTGCGATTCTTTCAGTAGATTTAGAATTGAACTATAAGAGTAGAAAATTGTTTTCCCTACCTTGGTGAAGTTCAGTTTTTCAGAAATTCGTAAATAATAAAGAGATGTTTTTTTCTTTTTGAGCAGTTTCATGGCTTCTTCCTCCGAAATCCAATCCCCTAATTTCGGGTTGATTTGAATTTTCTCATTTTCTCCCAAAACAAGGTTGGTTAAGTTATCCAGTTTTTTAATGATTTCTAAATAATCTTTCTCCGGAATTGCGATGTAAGTTGTGCTCATTTTGCTTTTGTATTAAATTTTATTACAAAAATGAACTTTAAGTAAGTTGTGGTAAAAAGTAAAATGTGACAGATTATTTTTTATAGCTGGTGAGTTTTACAAGAAGAGTGTTAAATATATATTTTTCATAGGTGTCGTAAGGTTGACGGTTTAAAGTTGAATATCCAGGATTTTGTGGGTTATTAAATTTGTTCTCATATTCAGTTTTAGATAAGAGTAGGTTTGGACAAACCAAACTGAATAATGGTACAAGTCTCATTATGAATTCAGCTTTTGATATTTTTCTAATTGTTGCATTGTTTGAAATCAAAGCAGTTCCTGTTTCGTCAAGAATGTTCGCCAAAAAAATCTTTTCAGTTCTTCCCTGACTTAATTCTAATAAATCAAAATCAATATTGCTTCCTGTGGACGTTGTTTCTAAATATAATTTGGCGTTATCATAAAACATTCTGTCATCCATTTTTATTTTTGATTTTGAAGATTTAGGAATGGTTTTTCTCTGTTGATAAGGCGTAATACGTTTAGTTGATAAAATAAAATTGGATAAGTACGAATACTCGGTTTTTTGATTTCCTTTTATTGAAGAGGTTTTTACATATTTTATCGTCAGGCTCTGAAGTAGCTTATATATTAAATGTAATTCAATTAATAGAATGATTGCAGTTGGATTTATCAAGTTAAAGAAGTTATTATTTTTATTCGGATACCTTAAATCATTTAATACAATTTTTAATTCTGAGTATGGAACAAACCATTGAAACTGTTCTTTCGTGAATCCAATGGTTTCAAGTTTTGCGAATAATTCATTAGTGGGGAAAAGTAGAGTAGGAGCGAGGTTGGTGAAGAGGAAATTTATAAGTTCTTTTGTAGACCTTTTCTTCAGAGAAATTAAATCTTCTGTTATCAACTTTGAAGTATGCATTCTTGCCAGACTCTCCGAATGTGTAATATTAATTTCTAAATGTTTTTCAATTAGAGAATTTTCTGCATCTATATATAGAGAGAATTCTTTTTCACCTCCAACAGGTATATTTATTACAGAAATATTAAGATTTTTCATTTTTCTCTAAATATGAAGACAAATATAATTCAAAACTTGAACACAATCTTTCTAATTGTTTTTCTGTAACATTACTGTAAATTGAATCCATTGACTTTTTATTACTCCAACCCATGTAACTATATATAGCGCCCATGTCTGTAATCTCTGCTTCCGTAAGTAATTGTCTGAACGTATGTCTTCCATAATGACTCGAAAGGGGAATTGGGATTTCAAAATAATCAGCAATTAGTTTTAATCGTTCGTTATAATCTTTTAAGTTTATATAAGGTACAACGCTTCCCTTTATTTGAACTGCAGGATCTTTCGCAAACTTATCTATTAAATTTTGTAAGTATTTATTTACTATTTGCTGCACCTCTTGGTTGGTCTTTCCCCTAAAAGTAGTGAACTTTCTTCTTCCTGATGCAATGCCGACAAATTGATTTTGTTTCAGATTAATCATGTCAGAGAACGAAAGACCAGAAAATATCTGGAAAAGAAATATGTTTCTGCATTTTTCAAGAAGTGGTGATTTCGATAAATCCTTTTCAAATATTTCCTTGACTTGATTTATGTTTAGTTTTTCTTTTCTTTTATGTTCAATTTTTATTCTAATTGTATTAAATGGGTTTCGATTTATTAATTCAGCCGAAATAGCATCATTAAATATCTTTTTTATTTTTTTGATATTTCCACTTGCTGATTCTTTTGTGATGGCCGATTTATTCTGATTGGGATAATTTGAAGTCAGATAAGTATAAAATTTTGTACCAAAATCCGGTTTTATGTTTTCAAATAGGATTGATTCCATTTTATTGAATTGAAGAAATTTTTTGAAATGTTTTATCGCCTTCTTATAATTCTTCTTAGTGCCAAAAGTAATTTCTCCCGATGGCAGCACTTTCGTTTCATAATAATCTTCTACATATTCAAGAACGCGGTTTTGTATTGGCTTGACCTTAATGTCCAACAGGTGATTCCTGATTTCAATTGGTGTTATAGAGCTGAGCTTATCGAAATTTCGATTTATGAAATTATCAAATTTGGATTTATAAAAGTTAATATGTTTGTTCACCTCAGATTTACTGTCATCAACACACATTAATTTATTATTCCACTTCATGCATTCCTTCTCTGAAATCCGAATAGGTAATTTGGCTTCTGCCTTTTCACGGTTTATAATTACTCTTGCGTAAAGTGAGGTTGTTTTGTCCTTTTTCCTTGTCTTACTGGCATTAGGATAAATTTTTAAAGTTGCTTCGTTCATTTTGAGCGTTTTGAAATTTCTGGTGAAACTATTCTAAAACGGTGAAACAATGGTGAAACAAATTGTGACAGAAAGTGAGTTTAACTGAAGCTATCCAAAATCAAAAACCCTTCAAACATTGCGGTTTGAAGGGTTCTGATTTTAAGTGAAACTAATTAAGTGATCCCGCTGGGATTCGAACCCAGGACCCCTACATTAAAAGTGTAATGCTCTACCAGCTGAGCTACGGAATCAAATCTACACATTTTTGTAGTCACCTACCCCTTTTTTTGGGAGCGCAAAGGTATAATCAATATTCTA
>CAIYIS010000022.1 GCA_903926385.1 uncultured Bacteroidota bacterium | reverse complement strand
TGAAAATTGAAAGAGCAAGACAGAAATTCAAAGAGAAAGAATATAAAAGTAGTTTGCAAATTTATAGTACAGTAGGAAACAAGGATTTGTTAAACGAACTTGACAAAAAAACAATTGAGTACTGTGAAAAACATATGTAACCAAAGACAAACAACTACTGATTACAAAAGATTTCGCCTTTGTTGGTGTTATTTCACCAACAAACCTATTGAATAAAAAAGATAATAATTACCAATTTAAGCTTGTTGGAAAACAGCGAGGGGGGCAAAAGTTAATTGCATTGGTTTTAAGAGATTCCTCACTTCGTTCGGAATGACAGGCTTTTTGGCTTACTGATGGGGAAAACAGGAGGCGGCTGCAAAGCAGCCGCCTCCTGTTTTCCAATAAAAAAACCGAATTTGTCCTTCCGAACGCAGTGAGGAATCTCATTTTTTTTTCAGCAGACGCTAGCGTTTGCAGTTTTTTTGAGGTTGCGTAGAGGATTTTTATGCAAACAACAGAGATTAATAGAAAAAGTATTCATTATAAAATGCCCGATAGAGGATATGGAGCTATAATAATAATGTGTATTTTTGTAAAAGATAAACTTCTTAAATACAAACCAATTTGAAGAGATTGGAGAAGTTTATCCAATAAAAACTTCTCCTATAAAAAGTTAGCTGCAACCTTATGGCGACATACCAAGACATATCAATAGTAACAAATAACGCATATAGACTTGCCGACCTAATAAATGGCGGACATTACAATAACATTTTGTATTACGAATTTCACGAAGTAGTTGACCCGACTGGAATTTTCAATTGCTCAGAAGGTTTAGAATCATTTTCAGAGCGTTCGAACGACTTTTATAAAATATTTCTTTCTTATGGTTCCGTTGACGAAGAGCCAGCAATTATTCACGTTGCAGTTAAATTAGCAGACGAGTGGTTTATTGCCCACGACTGTGGCTCTAACTATTACCTTGGTTACGGACCGACAGGAATTTTAAAACTTCGAGAAGCTTGTGCAAACAAAAATGTCGCAGGCTTTGCAAGTGGAGACAATTTTGAAGAATGGTTAAAACTGAAATTTGGAAGTCCCAAAAAAACATCCAAATCAGACAAAAAAAGTATAGACCCACTTCAATTTGAAAAGCTAATTAAATCAATTCAGTTTTTGACAAATGATATGCAAAGAAGACCTGAGCAGTATCAGGGATTAAAAGACGAAAATATTCGTGACCGTATGTTAACTCCGATAAACGTAACTTTTAAGGGACGAGGAAATGCGGAAGCAAAAAATTGCAAAGGAAAAACAGACATATTAGTTAAGACAAAGGACGGTTTAAACGAACATGTTTTTGAATTAAAAGTTTGGGACGGAATTGAAACGCTAACGGAAGCAATTGAACAATTGCAAGGTTATTTAAGTTGGCACAATAACTACTGCGGTATTATTATGTTCTGTTACAAATCAGACTTTACAAATATTCTAAAAACGGTTGAACAGCATTTGGCAGATAACTTCAACTTTGACAAAAGAGAAAAATATATACCAAACGAGTTTCGTTTTCGGCTTCAACACCCGACAGACAATTTCAAGCATATTAACACACATTTGACATTTATTAATCTTAAAACAACTTGATGACAGAAAGAAGGGCAGCAACTCGCGTTTGCGGGGGAACAGAAATGGCAACAAGGGCAAAAAAACGTTAGCGGCTAACTTATGACGATGGTTCAATCGTATACCATATTATTACTTATCGGACTGATTTCGTGCAATTCGCCAGAAAGAAATTCTGAGAAGCTAACTATTAATCAGAATATAAAGCCAACCGAAAAAGAAAACGACACAGCTTTGGCGAGCGCAGCAATTAGAGATGCTCAATCAAAAAAACAAACCACTGACCCAGTCTTATTTCATTCTTCACATTCAGAAAAGAAAAGAATTAAGAAAGACGAAGAGTCGGTTGTAGAGTCTGTAAATAATAGTAACAATTCTTCATACTACATTATTCCGGGATTTGTCAGAAATACATTTACAAGAAGCAATGATAATATAAACTTTACACGAATTGTTAAAAACGATGAGGACATAAGAATGGGATGTAGTGGTGGAGGAAATCGTTTATCATTTGTCGTAAAAACCTTAAGAGATACATTTTTGTACGAAAATGAAATGCTGAAAACCTTGAATTTTAAATATAATATTGAAGGAGGAATTTACGGGGCGAATGGAGAGGGTCCGGACAAAGGGAAAATTAAAGGAATATGGTTGTCAGACAAGTCGTGGCAAATAGAAATTAATGTAAGGATAAAAACGAGGGATATGCAGAACACAGAGATTGAAAGACAAATTGTATTAAATGAAAAATTTACACAGTAAACCATCTACGTTATTTAAATTAAAAGAAAGGTGGCCGCTTACTTAAATTTTAAACCCCGCATCCTCAAACGTGTTTGGCTTGTGGCAATAAACAGGTGGCATCTGGCTACCATACATAACACTAATTAATAATTAAAGAAATACTTCTGTGGCTTGTGGCCACAGAATAAGATACACGAGCCCAACTAACTCGCTTTTGCGGGATGAAAATTTGTCGTTTCCTCTGCATCATCATGAGAATCTAATGCTTTTCCTCCTTTACCAACCCAGGAAGTAGTCCATCTTTTTCTGACAATTAAAAGAATGCATAACGCAACGACAGCCGTAATTGCGTATAAAATAAAACCGTAAGAATAGGTTCCTGCGATTTCTTTTGAATAGCCCATAACCAGAGGAATAAAAGCTCCGCCCAATGCACCAAACTCTCCTACCACACCAGCACTGGTGGCTTTAGAGTGAGGAAACCGTAATGGCAATAATTGAAAGATGGAACCGTTTCCAACGCCCATTGTGGCAGCGAGTAAAAACAGAATTAAAAAAATCAGGGAGATGGAAGGAATGAAACTCGCCCCTATTGCACATAAAATTAATAACACATAAACCACATATAACGACTTTATTCCCCCAACTCTATCGGACAAACCACCGCCAACAATACGAAACAGACTGGCAGAAAACCCAACGAGAATCATAAACTGACCTGCTGATATTTTATTCACTCCATATTGGTCGGCCATAAAAGTGGGGACAAAACTTACAATTCCTAAAAATCCACCAAAAGTAACCCAATACAGCAAGTTGAAAATCCAAATATCTTTTTCAACTATTACTTTCAAATGATGCATTAGTGATTTACGGATGCTTTTGCTAGGTGGTTCCTTGGCCAGAAATAGCATAATCAACATAACAATTACTACAGGTATTGCAAAAAAACCATACACTACATTCCAGTTGTAGATTGAGGCTAACTTGGGTGCAAAGAAACCGGCAAATATAGTTCCGCTGTTGCCTGCCCCAACAATTCCCATTGCAAGCCCCTGATATTTGGCAGGAAACCAACCCGAACCAAGAGGTAAGGCAACAGAAAAACTAGCACCTGCAATGCCAAGAAAACCTCCTAAAATAATAACTTCGGTATAACTTGATACGAACCAATACCCATATAGCATCCCCAAAATGGTTATGGTAAGGCCTATTAACGCGGCATTTTTTCGCCCGATAATTTCAGCTGCAAGGCCAAGAGGGATACGCAGGAACGCACCTGCAAAAACAGGAACAAATAACATCATGCCATTTTGAGAAGGAGTAAGATGTAATTGTTGAGTGATAAATGGAGCAATTGCTGCATTGGTCATCCAAACCATAAAACTAACATCAAAATACAAGAAAGCCGAAATAAGTGTGGGCACATGTCCTGATTTCCAAAAACCTTTTTCCATCAGCTAAATTTGTAGTTTTTCATATGGAATGTTTTTTATTAGTAAGCAAATATACAACATATTTAGAAATAAGTGAAATTGCAGTTTGATAATTACCCGCAGCTGCGAGGATTTTTCGTTCGTGCAATAAAGGCAAATTAGTATTATATATTACGCAGAGCGTAAATAAATAAAAGAACTCAATGCTGTTATAGCAAGCAGAGCGATGAGCACGCCAAACAACTTAAGTTTTAATTGTCGTTCTTTTTCTACTTCAAGCAGATTGATGCTTTTCTTAAGGCGTTTTAAACCATCGTCAGAATACGAAATTGTTTTTCCGCATCGCAGATACACACATCCTGTGCGATGGTCGAACTTTACCACCTTATCCACATTTACTACTTGAGTTTTGCTTACTAAGCAAAACAACTTCAGTTTGCCGGTGGTATATACCAAATCGGCCATCGTTTCCTTTTTTCGAAACATTTCATGGTTTACCCAAAAACAGGAACCATTTCCCATTTTGTCGGCTTCGAAATAATCAATTTCCTGCAACTCGAATAAATGTACACATCCTTTGTCATCCTTCAAGTCTATTTTGCTGTGTTTAGATTTTGCAAATGGCATAGCTAATAAAATTAAGTGAATACTGAGAACTAAAATTAATTTATATAAATAAAAAACTAAAATCAGATAGTATGTAAAGGCGAGTAACTAACGAAAAAAACAGCAACCATTATCATCTTTCAACACATAGGATGTGTTGATTTAATTTCCCTTCCAGAATGTTCTTTTCCGAAACTTACTTTTTGCGACTTCTACTGGTATAGATGCAAAAAAGGGTAAAAAGGTTGCATGGGGTGCAAACTTTTTTTTAAGGTAAGGACAAAAACAAACATAAGGCATCACTTGTTTGCTTGTATTGGTGGCCTTTTGCCTATAAAAAAGAGGTAAATCAAAAGTTGAAAGCAAAAACAAAAAGGCACGTTTGATGAATAGTAAATTAAAACAGTTTATATTTGTAAAGGATTATGTAACCCCGTAAGCTCATAGTTGCACTTCGTGTTTAATTAATAAAGTAAGTTGTACATACATTTAAAATAAAAAACTAAATGAAAAAACTTTTACTAATTACCATCGTAACACTCACCATTAATGCAAATGCACAATGGACACAAACCACTTGTCCCGTGGCAGAAGCCGTTTGTATTTCAACGAATGATACAAGTTTTTTTGCAGCAACCGGATATGGAGGCGGCTTTTATGCTACGCAAGATTCTGGACAAACTTGGGCAGCCCCGTTTACTTTTCCAACAGGACAATATATTGTTGCTGTTTTTAATTCGGATAGTTATTTATATATGGGTGGCTCTGTTGGAAATTATCGTTCTGCAGATGGAGGAAACACATGGAATCAAATGCCTACGCTTGTAGAAGAAACATATTCTTACATGAAGTTCGGTTCATATATTTTTGCAGGAACATACGGTGGTGGAGTCTATAGATCTTCTGATTCAGGAAATACTTGGTCTGTCTATAACAATGGCTTGTTTAATAGCTACGCAGTAGCCTTATCTCATGATGGATCTTCCATTTATGCTGCAACAGGAAATGGTCTTTTCAAATCAACCAATATGGGAGGAAATTGGTTGGATGTTACCCTTTCAGTAGGTTCACCGCTTTTTGATGCTGTTACATTCGATGGCACTTACATTATAGTAGGAGGTCCTTATTGCGGTGTTTTTAGGTCTTCTGATGGAGGTTCAACATGGGTTGCTGCCAATTCGGGGTTGACCACCACCGACATTCGTGCATTGTACACAGTAGGCGAAACTATTTTCCTTGGCAGCGCAAGCGGGTCATATTATTCGATTGATCATGGAGCAACCTGGGTCGATTACAATTCGGGCTTTACAGGAATTTATTATATTGAAAGTTATTGCGCTATTGGCTCCACACTTCTTTGTGGAGCTATTTCGCATGGGATTTGGAAACGTGAACTTGTTGGTGGACTTGGTATACATGAAATATCAGAATCTGCCCTAATGATATATCCTAATCCATCGAATGGAGAATTTACAATTTCGCTTCCAACAGACAATGCAGAAATTAGAATTACCGACATACTTGGACAACAAATATTAAAAACACAAGCAACACAAAAGACGACCGAATTGCGACTTGATAATAATGGAGTTTACATAGTTTACGTTTCAACGAAACAAGGTACCGCAAAACGAAAACTTGTTGTAAATCGATGACGGAAGAAAAAGGACGAACGACTAACATAAAATTTGTTCAATAAATACTGTGGGGCAGAATCTCCAAGTAAGCGCGAAGTTACACATGGTGTTTATTTAATCACGTAATTAGTACATACATTTAAAAGAAAAAAACTAAATGAAAAAAACATTACTCTTCTTCGCATTTTTTATTATTTATTCAATAGCTGAAGCGCAAACATATCCTGTAATACATTACAGCAGGCCTCGCATTTATATCGATTCTTCGCGTTGGGCTTATTTGCATAACAATATGAGTACAGGAGATTGTGGAGTAACTTACAATGCGGTTAATAATAATGTATATAATTATTGGTATAACGACCCTCAATTGTATATGCTCGGCACCGATTCTACCCTATGGACATGGGATTTTACTGACCACTGGGCACAAGACCAAGGCCAACTGGTGGCGGCTTTGTTTAAAATAAATGGCGATTCCATAGCATTAAAACGTTGCCGATTTGTGATTACTGCTATCAATAATAAGTTAGATACTATCCATCTTAATTATTTTGATTGGTACACCAACGAAGGGCTTATACGCGATATTGCTGATGTGGGAGGGCAGTTGTTCGATTGGTGTTATGATTATATTACGCCTGCCATGCGTCAGCATCTAGCTCAAAATTTGTATAAGTTAGATAGCTATTTTATGAATAACTATATTCTCAACTCGGCAGGCACAGCTTATGTTACAGGTCATAATATATGGAATGTATATTATGCTAATCAATACGCGCTGGTGCTCGATTCTGCCGATGGGCTTACTCCCTTGCAACTGGATACAGTTCGAAATTGGTATCATGTTTCGTATGATAAAGCGGTGAACGAAATACTGCCTGTAGCCGGTTACTATAGAAGCAATGCCGGAGGCTGGAACTGGACTGCGGCCTATTCCATGTGGAGTTTGGTAGATGAGTTTCAGTTTTTCGAAAATATGAGAATAGCTACCGGATATAATTTTTACACTCACTTGCCATGGCTTCAGAATAGCATAAATCAATATTGGTATTTCCTTCAGCCCGATGGATGGTCTATTAACTGGGGCGATGGATATACTAATGTTCAAGGCGACCGGGTAATTTATCGGCACGCAGCCATTTACAACGACCCTCGCAGTTTGTGGCTGGCTCAGTATTGGTCGGATATATCTCACGTAACCTGGACAATGCCTCTCTATTCAAAACTTATCTATAAAGACTTTACTATGCCCCTAGTAACCAAACCAGATATTGCACACGATTGGTTTAGTGATAAAACGGGGCTTTCTGTTTCGCGAACAGGTTGGAATGACACAGCAACTACTGTATGGGTATATGATGCACCAACAAAAAAAGCAGGACACGAACACAGAGATAATAATTCGTTTTGCATTTATAAAAATGCTCCGCAAATAAATAATTCGGGATGGTATTATTCTTATGGCGATGCACATTACATCAATTATTATATGCGAACCATTGCTCACAACAGTATATGTGTTTATGATTCTGCTGATGTGTATTCCAATTGGGGAGCGAATGTAAGTAACGATGGAGGACAAAATGAATCGCCAACCTTGTATAATTTTAGTGATGTTTTTTCGGCCGCTGCACAAAAAGGTAGATGGAAATTATGCGGTGCCGGGTTAGATTATTCTTATAACATATCAAATGCCGAACAAAGTTATGATACAGCAAAGTTAGACCGGTTCAGAAGAAGAGTATTGTTCTACAAACCCAATCAGGTAATCGTTTTAGACCATTTGCATTTAAAAAATACAGCCACACATCAACGCGATGCAAAATTCATTTTGCATTTTCAGAAACAACCCTCTATTAGTGGAAGTATAGTAAATACTGCCGTTCCCAACCATATCGAAACTTTTAACGGACACGATATTTTGCAAACCAATGGAAAAGGTAATGTTGCCGTTAGAACGCTCTTGCCGGCAAATGCAACAACAACAAGAGTAGGTGGCAATGGTTATGAATTTTATGTGGATGGTATAAATTATCCTGAATCGGGAATAACAGATAGTACGCACACTACAGCGGGTGCTTGGCGCATCGAAGTTTCGCCAACCACCGTTACGGATAGTTTAGTTTTTCTCCATACCATTGCCATTGGCGATAGTGCCAATGTATCGGCTGCAGGTGGTATAGGGCAACAAAATAATTATACAATTGGTGTTGACTGGACAAATACTCTATTCTTTTTTAATGCTCAAGGCGATACCAATGCTGTTTATCAAGTTATGAATGGTGTGTCCGGTGGCAGAACAATAAAAGTTTTCGGTGCTGATTTAATTCCTTCTCAACTTTACGATGTGTTGGTAGATAATACTATTATTACATCCCTAAACTCTGATACAGTTGGCGTTTTAGAAACATCCATTTCACTATCGACAGGTACTCATAAAGTGGAAATCAATAATCATTCTGTTCCTTTTGTTGTGAATAGCATTACAAAAGAATCTATAAAGATATTTCCAAACCCTGCTAAAGACGAGTTGAATATTATTACAAGTAATACGTTGAGTTCCGAAATTGAAATTTTGAATGTAATGGGCGCAGTACTTATCAAAACAAAAAACAAAACAAAAATTGATATTTCAAGTTTAAATGCTGGTGTTTATTTCCTAAATGTGAAACAAGGAGAAAATATCTATAATTATAAATTTGTGAAAGAGTAATTAAACCGGAACGACATAATACAAGGCTCTTATAGATAACATTGAATTTATTCAATTAGTGTAATGGGGGCAAGCTCGCACAATGAAGCGCTGCGCCCCTCCAATTTGAAATTTGCAATTTGAAATATCACATCTGTGAATCTGTGCTAAAATTCCGTCCTTTCATAGTTTCACTCTTCGTGCCATTTATGTAAAACCTTTGCGAACTTTGCGGTTAAATGCATTATGCCCTCCATTTGAAATCTGAAATTTTCCAACCACAGAGAAACGATATTTATGACTCTAATTCAACAATAATTTCTATTTTTGTGCACCTCAATAAAAAAGTAAAAAAACATGTTTGATAATTTATCGGAAAAGCTCGAAAGGGCATTTAAAGTACTAAAGGGACAGGGCAGAATAACCGAAATAAATGTTTCGGAAACAGTGAAGGAAATTAGAAAAGCCTTGCTGGATGCGGATGTAAATTATAAGGTAGCTAAACAGTTTACGGATACAGTAAAGGAAAAGGCACTGGGGCAAAATGTGCTTAAATCGGTTAGTCCGGGGCAATTGCTTACCAAAATAATGCACGATGAGTTGGCTGCGCTGATGGGAGGAGAAACCAAGGAGATTAAGCTGGGCGGCAATCCGACAGTGATATTAATGAGTGGTTTGCAGGGTTCGGGAAAAACAACGTTTACAGGCAAGCTGGCTTATCACCTAAAAACAAAACGAGGTAAAAAACCATTAATGGTAGCCTGTGATATTTATCGTCCGGCTGCGATAGATCAGTTGCAGGTATTGGGTAAGCAGATAGGGGTGGATGTATATGCCGATAAAGAAAATAAAGATGCTGTGTCGTTGGCTTTGGCGGGTATAAAACATGCCAAAGAAAGCGGAAACTCGGTGGTGATAATAGATACTGCTGGTCGATTGGCGGTGGATGAGGCGATGATGAAGGAAATAGCGGCTGTTAAGGCGGCTGTAAATCCGGATGAGATATTATTTGTGGTAGACTCGATGACGGGTCAGGATGCGGTGAATACGGCTAAAGCATTTAACGATAGATTGGATTTTACGGGTGTGGTGCTTACCAAACTGGACGGAGATACAAGAGGTGGTGCGGCTTTGTCGATATTGACAGTGGTGAGCAAACCTATCATGTTTGTGGGTACAGGCGAGAAGATGGAGGAGATGGATGTGTTTCACCCAAACCGTATGGCCGACCGAATATTGGGCATGGGCGATGTGGTAACTTTGGTGGAGCGTGCTCAGCAAAATTTTGATGAAGAAGAACACAAACGTATAGCTAAAAAAGTAGCCAAAAATCAGTTTGGTTTTGACGACTTTTTGTCACAGATAAAACAGCTCAAAAAGATGGGTAATATGAAAGATCTGGTGGGCATGATTCCGGGGGCAAGCAAGGCGATGAAAAATGTGGAAGTAAAGGATGATGCATTTAAAAGTATTGAAGCTATTATAGGCTCGATGACTCCGGATGAGCGCAGCACTCCGGCACTGCTTACAGGCAAACGAAGAGAGCGAATAGCCAAAGGTAGCGGAACAACTTTACAGGAAGTGAATGCGCTTATCAAACAGTTTGAGCAAATGCAGAAAATGATGAAAATGATGGGCAATAAGCAGGAAATGGCGAAGATGATGAAACAAATGCAAGGAATGCCAGGGATGCCGAGGTAGCGGAAATTATAAATTATAAATTATAAATTATAAATGGGGAGGAATTAGATAGTGCACCTTTTGGAAAGTTAAAGGTGAGGAGTGAATAAGGGATTGGGATTTTGATTGGATTATTAATTAAAAACAAAAATATATGACAATAATTGATGGTAAAAAAATATCGACAGATATTCAGGATGAAATAGCCGCTGAGGTAAATGTTATAAAAACTCAGGGAGGTAAAATACCACATCTGGCAGCAGTGCTGGTGGGTAATGACGGTGCTTCTGAAACCTATGTGGCCGCTAAGGTGAAAGCCTGCGAGCGTGTAGGGTTTAAATCTACACTGGTTAGAATGCCGGCTACCATTACCGAGGCCGAATTGCTGGCTCGTTTGGAAGAACTGAATGCTGATGCCGATATTGACGGATACATAGTACAGGCTCCGTTGCCAAAACAGATTGATGAGTATAAAGTGATAGAAGCGATAGCTCCTAAAAAAGATGTGGATGGTTTTCATCCGCAATCGGTGGGACGCATGGCGCTTAACTTGCCTACCTATCTTCCGGCTACACCATTCGGAATAGTTCAGTTATTGGAAAGATATAATATAGAAACATCAGGAAAGCATTGTGTGGTGCTTGGGCGCAGTCATATTGTAGGTTCGCCAATGAGTATACTGATGGCCAGAAACGACAAACATGCTAACTGTACAGTTACTCTTTGTCACAGCCGCACAGCTAATTTGAAAGAGTTTACGTTGAAAGCCGATATATTAATTGTGGCGTTGGGTAAAACCGAATTTGTAACAGCAGATATGGTGAAAGATGGAGTAGTGGTGGTGGATGTGGGAATTACTCGTGTTCCATCGGATAAAACTAAATCCGGATTTAAACTTTTGGGAGATGTGAAGTATGATGAAGTGGCAGCGAAAGCTTCCTTTATTACACCTGTTCCGGGAGGAGTGGGGCCAATGACTATTGCTTCCTTACTATTGAATACGCTTAAAGCATGTCGCAAAGAAGTGTATAATTAAAACAGGAATTACTCAGTATATAAGTAAAAGACCCGCTGCAAAATGATTGCAGCGGGTCTTTTGTTTAAATAAATTTAGTTTGCCTATTTACAGAACATATCAGCCACCACTAAGTCTTTACTTCCTGATGTGTATTTGTAAAACCCTTGTCCCGATTTAGCCCCCAAATGTCCGGCCATTACCATGTTTACAAGTAAAGCACAAGGAGCGTATTTAGGATTTCCATAACCATCTTGTAATACTTTCATGATGGAAAGACAAACGTCAAGACCAATAAAATCGGCCAACTGAAGAGGCCCCATAGGATGAGCCATACCCAATTTCATAACCGTATCAATTTCTGCCACACCGGCAGTGCCTTCGTGAAGGGTGATGATGGCTTCGTTTATCATCGGCATCAAAATTTTATTAGCCACAAACCCGGGATAATCGTTCACTTCAACCGGAATCTTGTTTAGTTTTTTTGATGTTTCCATAATCAGACTAGTTACTTCGTCAGAAGTAGAATACCCTCTTATTACTTCTACCAGTTTCATTACCGGCACGGGATTCATAAAATGCATACCAATTACTTTGTCGGCACGCTTGGTAACCGCTCCTATTTTAGTAATAGAAATAGAAGAAGTATTGCTTGCCAAAATAGTGTTAGGAGGACAAAGTTTTTCCAATTCGCGGAAAATATTCAATTTGATTTCTACATTCTCAGTAGCTGCTTCAACCACCAGGTCAGCATTTTTTACCCCGTCAGCCATAGCTGTAAAGGTGGTAATGTTTTTCAATGTGTTTGCTTTATCGGCTTCTGTAATGGTTCCTTTTGCCACTATGCGGTCGAGGTTTTTAGAAATGGTAGCGATAGCTTTTTCTAAGGCAGGAGCCGAAATGTCTATTAATGCCACATTGTATCCCTGTTGTGCAAAAGTGTGAGCTATTCCGTTGCCCATAGTTCCCGAGCCAATTACTGCTATATTTTTCATTTAGTAAAGTATTAATTATTTATCAATTTTTTTTTTATTCGGGCAAAACTACATAATATTTCAGCATCTGCTCCTTAAAATGCTTGCCGCAAAGTATGATTCTTTTCAGGTAATTAATGTGGTGTGTTTTTAGAAAATAGAGTAGGAGGGAAGGTGTAAGGAAACGCAGGATGGTTATTTACCTCTTCCTTGTAAAACAATTAGACAGGTATAAATCAAAATCTTTAAATCAACCCCAAACGACATGTTTTCTATATATATGATATCATATTTAAGTCGGGCAATCATTTCGTCCACATTTTCGGCATACCCATATTTAACTTGTCCCCATGAAGTGATTCCGGGACGAACCTTGTGCAAGTGTTTATAATGCGGAGCTTTTAAAACGATTTGGTCGATAAAAAACTGACGTTCCGGACGAGGACCAACAATACTCATATCACCAATCAATACATTATAAAATTGAGGGAATTCGTCCAACCTTACTTTTCGCAGAAACAAACCAAGCGAAGTAATACGAGGGTCGTGTTTGGAAGAAAGAGCAGGGCCGGCTTTTTCGGCATCCTGATACATAGACCTGAATTTATGAATGTAGAAAGGTTTTCCGTGCCATCCTATCCGTTCGTGGCTGTAGAACACAGGGCCTTTTGAACTCAACTTAACAGCAATCGCCAAGAGAAGATACACCCAACTGAAGGCGATCAAAACGAATAATGAAACGACTACATCAAATAAACGTTTTACCGATTGTTCCCACATGGGCATTATTTCGCGAGAAATAACGATAAGTGGAGCACCAAATATAGCCGTCATTTTTACCGACCCAGAAAGAATATCGTACATATCAGGAATCACTTTTATAATTACTCCCTGATAATCGAGTTCATTAACTATTTTGCCTATGTTATCGTGTTCTGAAGATTCGATGGCGATAATAACTTCTTCAATTTTTTCTTCTTTAATAATTCGTTTTAAATCTGATAATTCTCCAAGATGTTTGATGTCTTTAACCAATTCGGATGAAAAGCCATTTTTGTTATCTACATGCACAAAACCCACAAAGGTATTTCCGGAAGATTTATCCTGACTTTCCATTTCTCTGAAAAGCTTCAATGCATTTTCGTTACTTCCAATGAGGAGAGTATTGAATCCAATAATTTTGTTGTGAATTCGATAATTGGTTATGGTGGATAAAATAAAGCGAAGACTGGCTGTTAAACTGAAGTGCAAAGCTAACAAAACTAAGACACTTTGATAATAATTATGGTAAGAGAGCACTTCATCATCGAGTAGAAGAGTGAAAAAGATAATTAACACTCCAATAATTGAAATAAGTAAAGTTTGACCAGCTTCTTTTAAACGTGATTTGCGATAAATATGTTTATAGGTACCAGTGAGGTAATAAATCAGAATCCAAAAGACAGGAATAAAAATAAGTCCCCAATAGAATTGTCTGTCGAAATTGAGAGGAACTGCCCTGTGAAACTTTTCGGGTTCAATATAAATTTTTCTAAAAATGTAAAACAATGTCCAAGCTGAAGAAGCAGACAGTAAGTCAGCAAAAAGATATTTTAAAACCTGGAGATTCTTATTCATTAATCTTATTGAACAATTTTAACATTATCGAGGGCAAGACCTACGCTGTCTTCTGTCGCATAATTTTTCATTCCGAAATAAATTCTGAAATAATTAGCACTACCCAAATACCCTATCGTAGGTGTTAAATACAAATAGGCTTTGTTCCAGTTTTCGCTTGGATTATAAGTAAGCGCCTGCTGTTGCTGAGTATTGGTAATATTTGAACCAACCACTGTGTAACCGGTAAGGAAAACTGTAAAAACATGATTGCATTTGTAATTGAATTCAAGAAAAACAGGAGCGGAAGATTTATTTAACAGAAAACTGTCTTTAGTGGCGCATTCGAATGTGTAGTTATTAGAACGCAGAGAGCCAACACCGGATTTTAGTCCTTCAAAAACACTACTTGCAGGCGATGAAACAAAATTAAAAGGCGTTTCTGATGCCGGTGTGGAACTGATAAGATACCCAATTGATTCAAAATCTTCTATCATTGGGAAGTGGGAATGTGACATGTAAGAATTGTAAGTTACGGTAGCGTTAGTAACCGTACTTGTCTTCCCTCTTTCTAAATTGATTACCTGAGAATATGCTGCATAAAATGGGTAAGGAGAGCGGGTGGCTGCTATTCCATTCACTTTTATTCCAGGTCTTATTTTTAATGTATGGTTGCCATCGTATAAAACCGGCACTGTACAGGGCATTTGGAAGCAACCGATTAATTGCTCATCAATATATACCCATGCATCTGCTATTTTGCCCGAAGCGCTACCTTGTTCGGTAGAACTCTGCAATGCAATCGGAATAGTAACAGTGATATTGTCAATGTGAATATATGATGGAATTGGTTCTGCCGGATTGTACATATTGCAAGAACTTGTAAGAGTTAAAGCAAACAATAACAAACCGACAGGTAATTTAATTTTCATTTTTACTGTTTTAAAGATTCGTCAAAGGTAGCAGTTACTTTCATTTTATCAATAATTTTGTATGCTACATCTAGAGCCTTATATCCGTCATCAGCACTTACTATCGGTGTTGTATTATTGTTAATGCAGTCAGCAAAAGTTTCGAGTTCCATTTTAATTGCATTAGTTGGATGCGTTTTCGGGTTTTCAAAATAAATTTGTTTCATGCCTTTTCCGTTCCCTAAATCAATGGTTACAGCCAATGGGTCGGCTTCGCCAATCACATTTTTTAATCGAATAAGTTCTACTTTTTTGTCCAGAAAATCGATAGAGATATAAGCATCTTTCTGGAAGAAGCGCGATTTACGCATGTTTTTTAAAGAAATACGCGAAGAGGTAAGGTTGGCCACACAACCATTGTCAAATTCGATACGGGCATTTGCTATATCAGGAGAGTCGCTAACTACAGCCACACCACTTGCGCTGATACGTTTGATATTCGATTTGACAACGCTTAAAATAACGTCAATATCGTGAATCATTAGATCGAGCACTACCGAAACATCAGTACCTCTGGGATTGAACTGAGCCAACCTGTGCGATTCGATAAACATTGGACTGGAGCAATAATCGCGGGCAGCAATAAAAGCCGGATTAAAGCGTTCTACGTGCCCAACCTGAACCTTGACATTAGCCTCCTTGGATAAACCAATCAGACTCTTTGCTTCTTCAATGGTAGTAGTTATCGGCTTTTCGATAAATACATGCTTTGAATTGCGAATGGCTTTGGAAGCACACTCGTAATGAGCCAATGTAGGTGTAACTATATCCACTGCATCCACCAGCTCAAGCAATTTATCAACAGAGTCAAAACACTTTACCCCCGACTCTTGTTCTACTATACGTCCGGATTCGGCATTTGAGTCGTAAAACCCGACTAGTTCAAATGCTTCAATTTCTTTTAAAAGTTTAATATGAATCTTACCTAAATGCCCTGCACCTATTACTCCTATTTTTATCATTCTGTTTTTATTTTGCACAAAAATAGTTTTTTCCACAATCTATTCTTTATAAATACATTTAATTATTAACGATAGTTGTGTTAATTTCGTTGCCGAAAAAATAGATATGGTAACAGATACATACAGACATAAAGGATTACGTAAAAAATTAGTTGACCTGCTTAAGGAAAAAGGAATTAAGAGCGAGGAAGTACTGAAAGCTATTGGCAATGTGCCCCGACATGTTTTTTTCGAAGCTGCATTTGTAGAAAAAGCGTATCAGGATATTGCCTTTCCTATTGGTGCAGGTCAAACCATTTCCAGGCCACATACGGTAGCATTTCAAACCGAGCTACTCAATTTGAAGAGAGATGAAAAGGTGCTCGAGATAGGTACAGGGTGCGGATATCAAACAATGGTGTTGATAGAAATGGGTGTAAAAGTATTTACCATCGAACGGCAAAAAGAATTGTACGACCGTACTCATAAATATCTGCCTTCGCTGGGTTACAATGCCAAGTTCATATATGGTGATGGTTACAAAGGATTGCCAATTTTTGCTCCGTTTGATAAAATAATAATTACGGCAGGAGCTCCCACTATACCTAATGATTTGCTGGCTCAACTTAAAGTTGGAGGATTAATGGTGATTCCAATAGGGGATAAAGTTCAAATTATGACTTTGCTCGAAAAGAAATCTCCTAAACATTTTGAGAAAACAGAGTTTGGCGAATTTAAATTTGTACCTTTGTTGGAGCGAAAGGAATGGGGAGAGTGAAAAAGAAAATAAAATTTGATTAAATAATTAATGAAAACATTGGAATTCCCACAAAATTCAGAATATACGGAAACGGAGGTGCTGCTTGCTCCTGACGAAGTAGCTGTTTCAGGTAAACAGATTATTCTTTATAATGATGATTTTAATACATTCGAACATGTAATAGAATGCTTGGTGAAAATATGCAAACACAGCTCTTTTCAGGCAGAACAATGCGCCTACATTGTACATTACAACGGAAAATGTTCCGTTAAAAACGGTTCGTTTACTGAATTGGAACCTATGTGTACCGCACTTTTGGATAAAGGATTGAACGCTGAAATAGAATAAACACTCTATTTGCATTTCTACAAAAGAAATGCAGAATAATTACTCGGTAAATTTAAAAATGTAAATAAATAGCCCAACTAAAATCAGGCATTCGGGAATATGAGAATCGGAATTGTATGTTATCCCACTTTTGGTGGAAGCGGTGTGGTGGCTACCGAATTAGGTACTGCTCTTGCAGCTGAAGGTCATCAGGTTCATTTTATATCTTACAGTCAGCCGGTGAGAATTGATTTGTTTTCCGGCAACATTTTTTATCATGAAGTTTCGGTTTCCGATTATCCCTTGTTCGATTATCCGCCTTATGAATTAGTACTGGCTAGCAAACTGGTGGATGTAGTGAAGTACGAAAAGTTGGATTTGCTTCATGTACATTATGCCATTCCTCATGCTTCGGCAGCTTATCTGGCAAAGGAAATTCTGGAATCGCAAGGAATACATATACCTTTTATTACAACACTTCACGGAACTGACATAACCATTGTTGGTAAAGACCCCTCGTTCGAACCGGTTATTACCTTTGCTATTAATAATAGTGATGCGGTGACAGCCGTTTCTCAAAGTCTGAAAGACGATACCTACGCTAATTTCCCGAATGTGAAAAAGGAAATAACGGTAATTCCAAATTTTATCTGTCCTGACGACTATAAAATAGAGAAAAAACTTTGTCAAAAAAAAATGTATGCTCCCTATGGAGAACGAATATTAATACATGTAAGTAACTTCAGAAAAGTAAAACGTGTGGAGGATGTTTTGCGTGTATTTAATATTGTAAAAAAAGAAATTCCTTCTAAACTGATATTGGTGGGCGATGGGCCCGAAAGAGCCAATATCGAAAAGCTTTGTCGTGAACTCGACACTTGTCAGGATATAAAATCATTGGGGAAAATTATTAATCCGGAACAGATACTTTCTGTAGCCGATTTGTTTTTGCTTACATCAGAAACCGAAAGTTTTGGATTGGCTGCTCTCGAAGCTATGGCCAGCCATGTTCCTGTGGTGTCTACCAATTCAGGAGGTATTCCTGAAGTTAATATTCATGGTTTTTCGGGAATGATGAGCAATGTGGGTGATGTGGAAGATATGGCAAAAAACGCCATTCACATTCTTAAAGATGAAGACACCTTACAGCAGTTTAAAAACAATGCTTTTGAACAATCTCAGAAATTTGATATTGCTAAAATTCTGCCTATGTACGAACGCTTGTATGATAAAGTAATTGGCAAATAGAACTTATATGTTCAGCCTCCCTAAATAAATACATCCCCGAGAAAATTAATTCTCGGGGATTTTTTTTTATAGTATACTCAATAATAAAAGCGTTACGATTATTCGGTAACTCCAATGGCGGCAGGAGTTGCAGTGCTTAATGCTTCTCTAATTTTATCTTCTACTTCTGTCATTAGTTCAGGATTGTCGTTCAATAACATTTTAACGGCATCGCGACCTTGTCCTATTTTTGTTTCGCCATAGCTAAACCACGAACCTGCTTTTTTAATGATGTTCAGTTCCACACCAAGGTCGATGATTTCGCCTACTTTCGAAATTCCTTCTCCGTACAAAATATCGAATTCTGCCATTCTGAAAGGTGGAGCCACTTTGTTTTTAACCACTTTTACACGGGTGCGGTTTCCAATAACAGTATCACCATCTTTCAACTGCCCTATTCTGCGAATATCCAAACGAACCGAAGCATAGAACTTCAAAGCATTTCCTCCTGTTGTTGTTTCCGGACTTCCGAACATTACACCTATTTTATCTCTCAGCTGATTGATAAAAATACAGCAGCAACCGGTTTTGTTAATCGTTCCGGTAAGTTTACGCAAAGCCTGAGACATAAGTCGGGCATGTAATCCCATTTTAGAATCGCCCATTTCGCCTTCTATTTCGCTTTTCGGAACCAATGCAGCTACCGAGTCGATAACAATAATATCAATAGCTCCCGAACGAATAAGGTTTTCGGTAATTTCCAATGCCTGCTCACCATTATCGGGTTGAGATATCAATAAATTGTTAGTGTCTATTCCCAGTTTCTCAGCATACGTTCTGTCGAAAGCGTGCTCTGCATCTATAAATGCAGCCACCCCTCCTGCTTTTTGTACTTCGGCAATAGCATGAAGAGTTAAAGTAGTTTTACCGGACGATTCAGGCCCGTATATTTCTATCACTCTTCCTTTAGGCAATCCGCCAATACCAAGAGCAATGTCCAACCCCAGCGAACCTGTAGGAATTACTTCTACATTTTCTATGGCTTGTTCGCCCATGCGCATAATGGCTCCTTTACCATAGGTTTTATCCATTTTATCCAGTACAAGCTGCAATGCTTTCATCTTTTCTTTGTTCACCGATTCTTTTGCATTCGCAGCTTTTGTTTCTTTTGTTTCTTTACTCATCTTTATTTAGTTTAAATTATATAATTGGTTTATTTGTTCATCTGTTGTTTACTTTACTATGCAAAACTTACTCTAAAATTTGTTCCGTATGATTTTTTGTTTTTACATCGGTTATTACTTTTTCAATTATCCCTTTTTCATCTATCACAAATGTGGTTCGGATAATGCCGTCATAGGTTTTGCCCATAAATTTCTTGGTACCCCAAACGTCAAATGCTTTGATAACGCTTAAATCAACATCGGCTATAAGAGGAAAAGGCAAATCGTATTTTTCGATAAACTTAACGTGTTTGGTTTGGTCGTCAGCACTCACTCCAAGTATGACGTATCCTTTTTTTAGCAATAAAGAATAATTGTCGCGCAGATTGCAAGCCTCCATGGTGCATCCGGGCGTATTATCTTTCGGGTAAAAATAAATAACGAGCTTTTTGCCTTTAAAATCTTTTAACGCCACTGTTTCACCGTTCTGATTTTTTGCTTTAAAATCGGGTGCTTTATCTCCTTTTTTTATTTTTGTTGAGTGATTTGCCATAGGTTTTTCTGTTTTCAAAATTATATTAATTATCGAAAGGGTAAGAAATATTTTATTAACAAACAGGCTATGTAATTGAAAACAGGAAGGAATATGCCGAATAAACCTTTTTACAACTATCCCTATGATTATATTCGTCTGAACGCCTCACCCCTCGCAGGCGCATGAGCTGGCTCAAACAGCCACTGGCTGTTTGCCCTCCTCTCCAAAGGAGAGGGGGCGAAGCTTAATGAAACCTAATTTTTGCATGTACTTATTCTCCCCTCTCCTTTGGAGAGGGGCCGGGGGTGAGGCGTTTCGTAATTAATAAATAATCTTAGAGATTAGTGCCAAACCTTTTATTGATTTTCAAAAAAGAAAGCCTGTTTCATATTCATAGTTTTTTACTACTTTAGCGCTCCCAAAAAATAAAAACGATGAACTATTTAGATTTTGAAAAACCGATAGAAGAACTTTTTGAGCAATTAGAAAAGATTAAGCAAGTAGCCGAAAAAAGTGGAGTGGATGTTTCAAAAACCATTGCAGATATTGAGGAAAAGATATTTCGTGCACGCACCGAGATATATGGAAATCTTACCCCATGGCAACGTGTGCAGGTTTCGCGCCATCCCGACAGGCCTTACACCCTGGCTTATATGACAGCTTTGAGCAATAATACCTTTATGGAACTTCATGGCGACCGTACCGTAAGAGACGATAAGGCTATGATTGGCGGTTTTGGAAGCATTGACGGAAAAACAGTAATGTTTATAGGGCAACAAAAGGGAATAACTACCAAAATGCGTCAGATTCGTAATTTCGGAATGCCTAACCCCGAAGGCTACAGAAAAGCCCTGAGACTAATGAAACTGGCCGAAAAATTTAATAAACCTATCGTAACCCTAATCGATACTCCCGGTGCTTTTCCGGGAATAGAAGCCGAAGAAAGAGGACAAGGCGAAGCTATTGCCCGCAATTTGCTCGAAATGTCTCAGCTCAAAGTGCCTGTTATTTGTATCGTTATTGGCGAAGGTGCTTCGGGTGGTGCATTGGGCATTGCCATTGGCGACAGAGTAATGATGCTCGAAAACACCTGGTATTCGGTTATTTCGCCCGAGTCGTGCTCGTCCATTTTGTGGCGAAACTGGAATAATAAAGAACGTGCTGCCGAAGCATTAAAACTTACTGCTGACGATATGTTTGGCAACAAACTCATAGATGGCATTATTAACGAACCTGTGGGTGGCGCTCATACCAACCACGAAGAGATTTTTAAAACTGTTAAATCCGTTATTTTAGAACAACTATCGGTTTTAGAAAAAATGAACCCTCAGGAACGCATCGACCAACGAATTGAAAAATTCTGCGCTATGGGTGTGGTTAGCGAAGAAGATTAGTTAAACTATACATTTTTACAAAAAGCCTCGCATTTTGCGGGGCTTTTTTAGTTCAAAGTTTCTTTTTGTCATTGCGAGCCCAGCGAAGCAATCTCCAAAGTTCATTCGTCAATCTCAAATCTCAATACTCAAATCTAATATCTAATTATTTTTTGGGCGATTCCCTTTACCTCTTTGTTCGAACCTGTCCACCTGCCCTCACGCGGTATCTTTTTTAAAAATTTGTTTTTCCCTGCGGGGCAATGGCTAAAAAAAGGATACTTCGCGCGGGTCAGGCGCAGTTAGTCAGTGCATATCTTCTCATAATCTTTAAGTAAGAATGAAAAAAGCCCCGAAAATTTCTGTCCGGAACTTCCTCATTCGTGTATTCGTCCTGTCACCCCGAGCTTATCAAAGGGCTTTTTTATAAAAAATTTCATTCTCCAATTCTAAAAATCTACATTCATTCGTAAATTCGTAGTATTCGTATTTCGTAAAAATTCTCGTTCAAGTCCATCTTTTCACATTCCATGTCCATTTTTTATAATCGCATGTCCGGTTTTTATCCTTCCATGTCCGACTTTTCACTTTCCATGTCCGACTTTTTCAATTCCATGTCCGGTTTTAACATTTCCATGTCATGTTTTTTTTATTTCATGTCATGCTTTTTTAATTTCATGTCATGCTTTTTGATTTCATGTCATGTTTTTTTGATTTCATGTCATGTTTTTTAATAGCATGTCATGTTTTTCACCACCCCAATCCCATTTCCTGCCATTTCTTACCTTTCTTTTCATTCTACAATTCTACAAATCTAAAATTCTAAAATTTCCTACCCCGTCCCTCAATTTGAAATCTGAAATCTGAAATCTGAAATTTCTCCCCTCAATTTGAAATCTGAAATTTGAAATCTGAAATCCCTCCCCCCAAAACTTTAAACCAAAAAAAGTCCCGCAAAAAATTTGCGGGACTTTTTTTGTGGAAAAATAAAAACTTTTTAATTTTGCCTACCAAATCATGAACAGGATATTTGGGTGTTCATGAAATGTAAGGAGTCTTGTGTGGCCGCAAGGCTTCTTTTTTTTGTTCAACAACGAACTATTTACTCAAATACAAGTTGCGCTCGGAGTAAATAGTATGGAAATACTCATCCGTTAAATCGTCAATAAAATAAATTGCCTCACCGGTAGATTTCATTTCAGGGCCTAATTCTTTGGCTACTTCCGGAAACTTTTCGTACGAAAACACCGGTATTTTGATGGCATATCCTTTTTTACGAGGATTAAAGGTAAAATCTTTAACCTTGGCACCCAGCATAACCTTGGCGGCATAATTTACATACGGTTCATCGTAGGCTTTGGCAATAAACGGCACTGTGCGCGATGCACGAGGATTGGCCTCGATAATATACACCACTTCGTTTTTAATAGCAAACTGAATATTGAGCAACCCAACTGTTTTGAGAGCTACAGCAATAGTTTTGGTATGCTGTTCTATTTGTTTCATTACATTTTCGCTCAAGTCGAAAGGAGGCAGCACCGCATACGAATCGCCACTGTGAATTCCGGCCGGCTCAATATGTTCCATCACACCTATTATATATACATCCTTTCCGTCACAAATAGAATCCGATTCGGCTTCTATTGCATTTTCCAGAAAATGGTCTATCAGCACCTGATTGCCGGGGTGGTCTTTCAGTAAATTTACCACATGTTGTTCCAATTCCTGCTCGTTAATAACAATTTTCATGCTCTGTCCACCTAACACATACGAAGGCCTAACCAGCAATGGGAAACCCAATGTCCGCGATAGCTCCACAGCCTGTTCGGCATCTTCTATCACAGCAAATTTGGGATAAGGAATATTATTTTCTTTTAAAAGATTAGAAAAACGACCTCTGTCTTCGGCCAAATCAAGAGATTTGAAATCGGTACCAATAATTTTTATGCCATAGCGCTCCAGTTTTTCGGCTAGCTTTAATGCGGTTTGTCCTCCCAGCTGAACTATTACACCTTCGGGTTTTTCGTTTAAAATAATATCGTAAATATGTTCCCAGAACACCGGCTCAAAATACAGCTTGTCGGCCACATTAAAATCGGTAGAAACAGTTTCGGGATTGCAGTTAATCATAATGGTTTCGTAACCCAGTTCTTTAGCCGCCAACACACCGTGCACACAGCTGTAATCAAACTCAATTCCCTGCCCTATGCGGTTAGGGCCACTGCCCAGAACCACTATTTTTTTCTTATCCGATGCTATCGATTCGTTTTCGTCTTCAAACGTACTGTAATAATAAGGTGTTTTGGCTTCGAACTCAGCTGCGCAGGTATCCACCAGTTTGTACACACGTTTGATGTCGAGTTCCTGTCTGCGTTTAAACACTTCGCTTTCCAGGCATCTTAATATATGAGCTATCTGACGGTCGGCATACCCTTTTTGTTTGGCCTCATAAAATAACTCGCGTGGCAAAGCCGAAAGCGAATACTTAGAAATTTCATTTTCCAAAAGAATTAAATCTTCTATCTGATTCAAAAACCATGGGTCGATGCGGGTAAGTTTCTGAATTGTTTTTATGGAAATGCCTAATTTAATGGCATCGTAAATATGAAACAATCTGTTCCAGCTCGGGCGTTCCAGGCTTTTTAATAACTCATCCTGATTTTTAACTTCTCTTCCGTCAGCACCCAGTCCGTTACGTTTTATTTCCAACGATTGACAAGCTTTTTGCAAGGCTTCCTGAAAACAACGGCCAATGCCCATTACCTCACCTACCGATTTCATCTGAAAGCCTAACTCACGATTAGCACCTTTAAATTTATCGAAATTCCAGCGCGGTATTTTTACTATCACATAATCCAATGTAGGCTCAAAATAAGCCGAAGTAGACTTGGTAATCTGATTTTCCAATTCATCCAGATTAAACCCTATGGCCAGTTTCGAAGCTATCTTAGCAATAGGATAACCGGTAGCTTTACTTGCCAAAGCTGACGAACGTGACACCCTAGGATTAATTTCGATAGCAATAATATCTTCCGAATCGTCAGGATTTACAGCAAACTGAACATTACAGCCTCCGGCAAAATTACCGATACTGCGCATCATCTTAATGGCCAGGGTACGCATTTTCTGATACGTACTGTCGGATAAAGTCATAGCAGGAGCAACAGTAATACTGTCGCCTGTGTGAACTCCCATAGGGTCGAAGTTTTCGATAGAACAGATAATGGCCACATTATCGTTGCTATCGCGAAGCAATTCCAGCTCAAATTCTTTCCAACCCAAAACAGCTTTATCAATCAACACCTCGTGAATAGGCGAAGTATGAAGCCCACGGTCTAATAGTTTATCAAAATCTTCTTTGTGATACACCACACTTCCTCCGCTCCCTCCAAGGGTAAACGAAGGACGAATAACCAGTGGAAATCCGAATTTCTGTGCAATTTCTTTTCCTTCTAAAAACGAACGGGCAATATGAGACGGAGCCATTCCCACCCCGATAGATTCCATGCGTTCACGAAATTTATCTCTGTCTTCGGTAACCTCTATCGCCTGAATATCCACACCAATCATGCGGATTCCGTATTTTTTCCAGATACCCATTTCGTCACATTTCATGGCAAGGTTCAATGCAGTTTGCCCTCCCATAGTAGGCAATACGGCATCAATATCTTTGTTTTCTTCTAATATTTTGATGATAGATTTAACTTCGAGCGGAAGGAGGTAAATATTCTCTGCGGTTACTTTGTCCGTCATAATGGTAGCCGGATTAGAATTGATAAGCGTTACTTTAATTCCTTCTTCGCGCAATGAACGAGCTGCCTGCGAACCGCTGTAATCAAACTCGCAAGCCTGACCAATAATGATGGGGCCGCTACCTATTATTAATACTGATTTTATGGAATTATCTCTGGGCATGATGTATATGGTAATTTATAGAATTCGAGATTTGTTGAATTAGTTAATTGTTGCGAAAATATTGTTAATAGTTCTTTCTTTAGTTTAAATTTATTAGCGTTTTTCAACATAAAGGCAAAAAAAATGCTTCTCTTTGGGAGAAGCATTTTTTGTCAAATTATCAAAATAATATCTTATTTATGAGTTTTTTCGTCAGAAACGGTAAGTTTTTTTCTGCCTTTAGCTCTGCGCGAAGCTAATACTCTGCGACCATTGGCAGAAGCCATTCTTTCACGGAAACCGTGTTTGTTTTTTCTTTTTTTAACCGATGGTTGAAACGTACGTAATGCCATTTTTTTATTGTTTGTGTCCTCTTACTTAAGGACTAATTAATATTCTTTTTATTTTTTCGGAGTGCAAAGATAGAAATATTTTTAATAATACAACTCGAATAATAAATATTTTGTCTTTAAATAGCTTTTAGAAGGAAAATAAAGCTAAAAATATGGGTTTTGGGCTAATTCGGCTTGATTTATCTATAAGGAAAAAACTTGTGACTTAGTTTTAATCAATACCTGCCCTCGGTAATTGGAACAATCAAGTCCATTAATTGGTACTTATTGGAGATTTCGGACAAATTGAGCATAGTATTTCGGTTTAAAGTGAGCAGTGTAATTCGGAGTAAATTGAGCACTCCGTTTCGGAGCAAATTGAGCACCGTATAAGAAGCTAGAAAAAGTTACGATAGTTGACATAATTTTTACCTTGTTGGAATAAACTTCCATTACAAAAGTAATCATTATGGCAAACAAAACTATCGATATGAATAAAATTCGTCAAGTGCTCAGGATGCACACCCAAGGAAAAAGCAAGTTGTTAATCAGTCAACAGGCAGGTGTAGCACGTAACACAGTATCAAAATAAATTCAACAGTTTCATCGTTTGCGGATGACAAGCGCAGAAATGAGTTTGTTAAACGACCATGATTTAAATAAACTATTTAGTATAGAAGTTCCTTTGATTCCAACACAAAGGGAAAAAGACCTTCAACTTTTCTTACCAAAAGTAGAACGAGAAATAAAGCGCACAGGAGTTACCTTACAGATGATGTGGGAGCTATACAGGAGTCAATTTCCATCTGGTTACGCAAAGACTCAATTCTATCACCATTATAATAAATGGGTCAAGAAAACATCTCCGTTAATGCACATGATACATAAAGCGGGTGATAAAATGTATGTTGATTTTGCCGGTGAAAAACTGTATACAGTTGATAAAGAAACAGGAGAATTGCTTTCAGCAGAAGTGTTTGTAGCGATACTTGGAGCAAGTCAACTAACATATGTTGAAGCCACATCCAGTCAAAAGAAAGAAGACTTTATCATCGCTTGTGAAAACGCACTCCATTATTACCAAGGAGTGCCGTCAGCAATCGTACCAGACAATTTAAAGTCAGCAGTAACAAAAAGCAGTAAGTATGAACCGACTCTTAATGAAACCTTCGCTGACTTTGCAGAACATTACCAAACAGCGTTATTGCCAGCACGCGCTTACCGCCCTCGGGATAAATCCTTAGTAGAAGGAGCTGTAAAGATTATTTATAATCGAATCTATACAGTCATTCATAACAAAACATTTTTCTCTTTAGAAGAGCTAAATCATGCCGTCTGGCAGGAATTGGAACTACACAATAATAGGCTGATGAAAGGCCGAAGTTTTTCACGAAAGCAGCAGTTTGATGAAGTTGAAAAAGCTTCATTAATGCCTCTGCCTCTCTTTCGTTACGAATTTAAGAAACAGCAGATTTTAACCGTAATGAAAAACGGACACATCTGTTTAAGCGTAGATAAACATTATTATAGCGTTCCTTACAATTACATCAGCAAGAAGGTAAAGGTGATTTATTCAACTACAAAGGTTGAAATTTACTATCGGTTTGAAATGATTGCTTCTCACGACCGAATTAAAAGTCCATACAATTATACAACAGTAACTGACCATCTAGCCTCTGCTCATAAGTTTGTAAGCGAATGGACACCTGAAAAGTTTATAGCCTGGGCTGAAGCCATTCACCCGGATGTAAAAATGTTTATTACTAATATTCTTGAAAGGAAAAAACATCCCGAACAAAGTTATAAATCATGTATGGGGGTATTAAGTTTTGAAAAGAAAGTGGGAAAAGAAAGGCCTATTGGCGCTTGTCAAAGAGCATTGGATTATGGCATTTACAATTACAAAATCATTCAAAATATACTTGATAAAAGAATGGACCAGTTTAGTAACACCGAAAAGGAAGAACAACTTACTATTCCTGACCATGAAAATATCAGAGGAGAAGAATATTATCAATAACAATAAACAATTAATAATAATTAAGAACAAACAAAATGAACGAAGAAACAATTAAACAAATGAAAGACATGAAATTATCAGGAAAGGTTCGTGCCTTTACAACAAGCCTAGAAAATGAACAACTGAATAAGTACACTCCAGATGAAATGGTAGCCTTTCTAATTCAGTCGGAATGGGATGATAGGCAGAATCGAACCACCCTTCGGCTGATTACAAACGCCCGTTTTCGCTATAATGCAAGTATTGAATCGTTGCATTATAACAACAATCGCAACTTAGATAAAAATCAAATTTTACGCTATGCTGACTGTTCTTACATCAAGACATATGAAAATATTTTCATTACAGGAAGCACAGGTATTGGCAAAAGTTATATCGCCACTGCACTTGGAAATCAGGCTTG
>CAIYIS010000021.1 GCA_903926385.1 uncultured Bacteroidota bacterium | reverse complement strand
GTCCTGAAAAGTTGTGTGGTAATCCGGCTATTGTCAAAGACGAACCAGTTACTCCAGGGCCAAGAGTTGTTTGACCCATGTTCATTAGCGGAAATGCTAAGGCTGCGATTAAGATTAATTTTTTCATAATGTTTTGTTTTTAGTGTTAATTATTGTTTTTTTATCTTATGACAATTTGATGACACAAAAGTATGCTGTATTGTAACACTAAAAAATGACAGAAATCAATTCTGAAAGTTGCGTTTTCGCAGTTTTTAAACTACGTTCTATTTAGATTGCACTTAAAGACTACTAAAATTAAGCCATCGAAAATAACAAGCCTATTCAAGTTATTTGATTAATTGCAAAATGGGAAAGAAAAAATCTAGTAAACTTAAAGACGTCAACATCTAAATTTTGATTGATTATGTTATAAAGTGATTTATAAATGAATTACTCCAAGTTTCTTTAGGACTTTACAACTACTTAAGTTTAGAATTCTCAGTATGCCGACTCGAATCCCTTTTAGTTTTCTTCTCCATATTTCGTTCAAATGCTTCTGTAAGATCCACTCCTGTTTGATTGGCAATACAAATCATCACGAAAAGCACATCAGCTAATTCATCAGCAAGATTTTTATCGTCTTCCGAATTCTTCATTGATTGTTCTCCAAATTGTCTAGCCATTATTCTAGCCACTTCTCCAACTTCTTCAGTTAAAATGGCCATATTGGTGAGTTCATTGAAATATCTTACTCCGTATTTTTTTATCCATTCATCCACCATTTGCTGAGCGGAACTAAGTGAGAGTTGGTAATTCGAATCCATAATTAAAATCTTTTATCCTAATTTATCTAGTTCTCTTTTCACGAATAGAGCTAATTCTCTGACATAACTCTGAGAGAAATTAAATTCTATTCCAGCAGTTCGGTAAATTTCATGTATTGATTTAGTGTATCCTAATTTTAATGCAGCCTCATAATTATCAAGAGCATTTTGAGGGTTTTGTTTATAGTTACGCCAGACTGCAAATGCTCCTAGTTGAGCCATTCCGTATTCTATATAATAAAAAGGGACTTCAAATATATGAAGTTGGTTTTGCCATGTCCTTGACCTTACATCTTCTATTCCTATCCAGTCAACCACTTTACTGCTGAAATTAGAGATGACATTTTCCCAGCCTTTCATGCGTTCTTCTGCTGTATGTTCAGGGTTTTCGTAAATCCAATGTTGAAATTTGTCCACCGCTGCTATCCATAGTAAGGTTTTTAAGGCATCTTGCAACTGTTCTTTTTTAGCTCGTTTTAATTCATCAGCATCTGTGAAAAAAACATCCCAATGTTCCATAGAAATTAATTCCATTGACATTGAAGCAAGTTCTGCCACTTCAGAAGGAAAGCTCTTGAAATCTGTAATCTCCAAATCTTTTGTGTATACCGAATGAATGGCATGTCCACCTTCATGCACCATTGTTACTAAATCTCGATGAGCGCCAACAGAATTCATGAAAATAAAAGGCAATCCAATTTCATAAAGCGGATAATTATATCCTCCCGGAGCTTTGCCTATACGCGATTCCAAATCGAGATGTCCCATTGTTTTCATTGTCTCCAATACATCTGCATATGCAGGCCGAACATTTTTAAAACACTCAATGGATTTGGTAATTAAATCTTCACTCGTATTAAATGGATGCAATGCTGGTTTGCTCTCTACATCCACATCATTATCCCAGGGTCTCAAAGAATCTAACTTGAGTAAGTTCTTTCGCTCCAAGGACGATGCTTCCGCTAGTGGTAGTATCTCTTTTGCAATTGAATCATGAAACGAAAAACAGTCGGCAACGGTGTAATCAAATCTTCCAAGTTCCGCAAATTTGTAATCTCGATAATTTTTAAATCCTGCATTGAATGCTACTTGATGACGTAATTTAATTAGTTCCGAAAACAGGTCGTTTAATTTATCTTGATCTTCACTTCTGCGTTTCTGAATTAACTGAAACACTTGTTCGCGCACATTTCTATCGACATCTTTCAAATAACTCCACGCCTTTTGCATTGTTATTTTTTCTCCTTTCCATTCGATGGTCATTGCACCTGTTATGGCGGCATACTTTTGCGATTCTACAGAAAGCTTTGTTAGTAATGGAATATTCTCTTCCCTGTATATTTCCAACGCATTTTTTACTCCTCTTAAATAAACCTTATACAGATTCTGGTCGAGCATGCTTATAAAAGGAGATGCAATTAACTTTTTATTTAGCTCGTTGCTGTATGGAGCAATGTTCGGTTCAATATTTTCAACAAAAAAAGTAAATGAATCGGTAAGCGATTGATTGGTGGTATCGCAGGTCATTTTGATATACCTCCAACCCATATCCTCGCTCAAGACGGCTTCCAATTCGCTCTTGTCATGAAGCCATTTCTTTAATTCTTCTACTGAGTTGATTGAACGTATGTTCAAATCTTTGAAATACGTTTCTATCGATTCCCATGAATTGATGGTAAATTCTTCGGGAAGAAAATTTCTTTTAGGTCGTGTAATTTTTTGTGCTGACATAATTAAATAATTTGTTTAGTAATAAAAATACCCCTGTCAGAATTAGATTGCTGACAGGGGTAATATCAATATGAGTGAAAACGATTAAGTGATTTATGCAACTCCGGATTTTCTAACTCCCTGCACTTTCACTTTCGATTGAGCAGTTTTTATTGGCTTTGCATTAGTGTCTTTCACATTTGTTTTTTTGTTATTTTCTACTTCTTTTGCATTTTTAATTTTCAGTTTTTCTTCTTCCGAAACTTCTTCATCTTTTTCATCAAGTGCACCGTTTGTTTTTAAAACGTTGTACCAGTTCAACACTTTTTTGATATCCGAAAGATGAACTCTCTCCTGATCAAACTCAGGGAAAGCTATTTTGAAATATGATAATATTTCATTATCGGCCGACTTATGGCTTAAACAAGCTCCTCCGTTTTCCTTGTCATATATTTTCTTGAAAACGTCTTTCAAAGGCACATCCTCACTAGTTGAATAAATAGCAACATCCTCAAGCTTGGTCATTTTTTGAGTTGGATATGCCGCTATCCTTTTTTTATCTACTAATGATTCTACTATTAAACCATTATTTTTTGTTTGCGCCACCATTTTGTATAGTCCGCTCAAACCACTAATTGAAATAATATTGCTAATGTTCATTGTTTTGTTTTTTTATGGATTGCAAAGGTAAAAAAATATCGTTTACCATTTTTATATTAGTATTTTTAATGCAAATTTTTTTAACTACTTCTTATAAAAGCTATTTACATTAAAACTCATGGAGAATGTATTTGTAGGGCCAGCTAGGTTATAAACGGCTCGGCCGTAACTAAAATGAAACTTATACACCCTGAAACCAAACCCAAAAGAACAGCCCGAGAACTCATCTTTTGCCGGATTTGTCAATTCTACTTTACGCTGGTAATTGTATCCAACTCGCAAAAAGAGATTTTTTGTGATTATAAATTCAGTGCCAACAACAATGTGACGCATTAATTTATCACCAAACTCTTTGTACTTATTTGGCTCAACAACTTCTCCAGTCACAGGATCTGTTTGAACTTTATCTGTCGGGTTGTGATAAACCAAATCCCATTGTTCAAGGTTTTCGTATGCCAATGACACTCTTACTGGAAGTTTTCTTGGTTTATAAGATGCTCCCAGTTGAACCTCGAAAGGCAAGTTCTCCTTATGCCCATCTACATATGTTTTCCAAACTAATCCTACATTTTTCACAACAGCAGCTACAGTTATGTTTTTTTTGGGGATGACATAAGTAACTCCAAAATCTAGCGCAGTACCCAATGAATTATAAATATCCAGTTTTGAGTTAACTGTTTTCATATTTATACCCAAAGTCAAATTGGAATCTAATATAGGGTGAGCGTATGCTAAATTCAGACAGGTTTCGCTAGCCGTAAACGTACCGCTAACCGTTCCTGCTTCGTCAGAACGAGTGAGTTTGCCATAGTTTAAATAAGTTATCCCTGCACAAAAATTGCCTCCGTGTTTAAAATGTTTAGCCACTGCAAAATTGCCATATTTTATATCTGCAAAATAATTTACAAAGCTCAGCGCAACATTTCCGTTCATTGAATCCGAGAGCAATGAGGGGTTCGAAAGCGCTACATTTAGGTCATTGTCTTTTGCTGAAATCAAATTCCCGCCCAATGCAGAAACTCTTGCAGATGATGGCAAATTAAGAAACTCATATGTATTATTACCGCCCAATTGCGGAAATACCTGTTGGCTCATGAAGATTACACACAGAAGGAATAACGTATTTCTTAGTTTCATTTCAGCCAAAGTAAAGAATTATATCAATACAATAAACGATGAAATGGAAGATTTATTGTGGAGAAGAATAAATAAAATTTAAGTTGAGCTTTATCAAACGAAAAACAATGCTGTTAACACCACTGTTATTTTGCTACAGCATATTTCGTTGCTTTTTCTGAAAACCGAATTCGAGAATCTTGTCAATAAAGTCGTAAGGCTTGTAACCCTGAATGGCTGTTTGGTGAAAGATACAGGTAGCAGGTGTCATGCCGGGCAGAGAATTCACTTCTATAAACACCACCTCCACTCGTGTAGGATTATAAATTCTTACAAAAGCGTCTATTCTTGTATATCCGTTTATATTTAGCAATCTGGCAACCTTTCCAAATACTTGTTTCACCTCATCCGAAATTTGTTGACGTGTTTTTATGTCAAGCGAATACCTTGCAGGAGTGATGTTTTGGCCTTGTCCGGCAAGGAATTTTTCTTCCAGCGACAATACTTCGCCTTCTGATAAAGCTTCGGATGCCTCGAACACTTCATATTCCAGGTTTCCATTATCATCGTATTTGGTAAGCATGCCTCCTGTTATTTCAAGAAAATGAGCAGCATTCTGTTTACTTATTAATTCTTCAACCAACAAAACTCTTTTTTGTGGAAACTCTTCTTTATCCTTTATGTGAAGAACTTTAGCCGCTTGCTCTATCAAGGCCTCTTCTTTTCTGAAGATGAGAGATGCAAAAGCATCAAACTCTTCTGCCGTTTTCATCTTCTTGACTGCCGATGAACATCCATCATCCACAGGCTTTGCAATGAAAGGGAATTTTATTTTCTCAGTAATAGCCTTCAATACCTCTTGTTTATTACCATTCCAAGCCTCATCTGTAATGAGCATGTGTTCCGCCACCAAAAACCCATTTGCTTTCAACAATTCGTTGGTTTTGTATTTGTCAATCGTAATCTGCGAACTCTGCACTCCTGAGCCATTGTAAGGCAAACCTAATCGTTCGAGGTGAGCTTGCACCGCTCCGTCTTCGCCCGGACGACCATGCAGAGCTATAAAAACTGCATCCGTCATCTTCGCCAATTCTTCATAAGTAATTCGAGTTGGTTTTACCAAATTATTTTCGGCTCCATATTTTTCAGTGATAGCAGCACATTCCCCAATAATTTTATTCACTAGTCCGTGTACTTTATAATGCTCTATCTTATCCTTTATATCATCGGCATTATCTTTCAGAAGAATATTAATCGGAATCTGATAAAGTATATGCTCATCCGCATTGCCTGTCAAAAACACAGGAATAGGCTCGTACTTGGCCGAAGATGCAAGCTTTTCATAAATATTCCTTCCGCTATCTACCGAAATATGTCGCTCTGAAGAGTACCCGCCCAATATTACAGCTACCTTTATTTTACTAGTAGATGCTGATTTGTCTTTTGTAATTGCATTGTCCAGTTTGTTTAATAAGGAATCAAAAGTCCCGCTGTTTTTGCTAGCCAGTTTTCGCTGCGCTAACGATTGCCTGATTATATAGGTTAGAAACTGAGAAGGATTTAAACCAATCTCAGCTGCTTGATGAAAGAAAAAAGAAGAAGGCATCATACCCGAGGTGGTATTAGGGTCGTTCAGAAATATCTTGCCTTCTTTCGAAATAAAGCCATCTATACGGGCATACACATCAAAACTCAATTCGTAAAACAATCGTTCGCATTCTCTGCGAATGGCCTCTATTTGTTCGTTTGGCAAATCTATCGGTGTGATTTTTCGCGACAACCCCGGTAAGTATTTGCTTCTGTAATCGAACAGTTCTTTGCCTTTTCTAATCTCTGTAGGAGGCAATGCTATTGCTTTTCCGTTCTCATCTTGTGCTACAATGCACGAAAATTCTTTTCCTTCAATAAATCCTTCAATCAGTACTTTGCTTTCTCCATCGAGCGCTTCGAGCACCGCTCCTTCTTTTTCATTTACAAAAAGTGCATCAAGTCGAACAATTAAATCGAAAGGATGATACACCGTTACTTTTTCGGGGAAGGCTGAAGACCACATGGTCAGGGGCATTCCTATTCCTTCTCTGATATCGGCTATGGTTCTTATTAAATTTCCTTTCGCTTCTTTCGTTAACGATTTCCATTCTGTGGCATCTATCCATTCGGTGAATAGGGCTTTCCCGATGGCTTGCATCAATGGCAAGTTGTATTTATCATTTTCGTGAATGATAGTAACACCAATGGAAGAGCCTTGATTGGCCGGTTTTACGACCAGAGGAAAACCTATTTCTTCATTCGCTTTGCGAAATGCTTCTTTGCAATTTCCATTGATAAAATCTTCGCGCAACATGGTGAAAAACTTAGGACTGTTGAAGCCAGCATTCACCATCAATCGCTTTTGAACTGATTTGTCAATACCTATAGAAGAAGGCAATATGCCCGAACCCGAATACGGAATATTCAAGTATTCGAACAAGCCCTGAATCTTTCCATCTTCGCCAAAAGGCCCGTGAAGACAAAGAAAAGCAAAGTCGAAATGATGTTTTAATTCATTCAGTTCTATCTTTTTTCCAATCTTATTGATTAGTTGTTCTTGCTCTGCATCGCTTAGTTTTCCTATCTGTTCGGCATAAATTTGAAAATCGCCTTTGCCAGCAGGAATAAATTCTGAAGGAGGATAGAAGTCGCGGATGCTGCCTTTGTAAACAAACTCCCAGTTGAGCAAAACAAAATTGCCGAAACTATCTACAAAAACAGGTACCGCTTCGAACAATGTTTTATTCAAATTATCATACACTGTTCGGCCTCCGGCAAACGAAATTTCACGCTCTTTCGAAAACCCTCCGAATATTATTCCTATTTTCATATTTGTTATTTTCTGCTTTTTATTAGTTGCAAAAGTATAGTATAGTAGGGGTACTTGCAAAATTGTCCATTTAAGTATTCAACAAGGTTATTAACTAAAAACAAACCGCAAAACAGAATCAAAAACCATACGATTTTCTAATTTCTGACAATTCTGGCAGCGAAATTCTCATCCATGAATACGTAGCCGCGACTCAGGAGCACGTATCCGTGACTTAGGAATACGTATCCGTGACTCAGGAGTACGTATCCGCAACTCAGGAATACGTATCCGCAACTCAGGATTAAGTATCCGTGACTCAGGAGTACATATCCGCGACTCAGGAATACGTATCCGTGACTCAGGAATACATATCCGTGACTCAGGGATACATATCCGTGACTCAGGGATACGTATCCGTGAACCTCGTTTACAAGCTTCCAAACCACAAACTCGCATAGGTAACCCCTGAATATCTACTTAAACCTCAGGTTTACTTATCCACAACAAATCAATTATTACCAACGCATTACAAACTGCATTTCCAATCATTCACCTATTACCATTCTTCAGTACTTCTTTTAACCTAAGGTTCTTTTTCAAAAAAACGACCTGAAACTTCCGTTCGTCTACTTGATTCAAAACGCCCGAATTATTTTACTGCGAAACATCGTTCTTATCAGGTATAGTTAAACAACCAATCTTAAAGTCTGAGCATTTTGCCAGTTTTAACCGTTCTCTTTTTTTAACACTCATGCAACCTTTTTGCCCTTTTTTGCATCATTATAATAAAGCTTACAAACCGAAAACAAGAAAATTTACTTTTAAATTAACATTGAATAAGATTTTTAGAGTATCTTCGTAATCAATTCTGAATAAAATGATTTTGCATCTTAAACAAACAATGCTAAAAAAGCTCAATCGTACCCTAGCCTTTTTGCTGGTATTGATTTCCGCTTTTTATACCAATGAAGTAAAAGCACAGGTACCGGGAGGTAGTTGCGCAACAGCTGTGGCCATAGGCGGTACAGGAACTATTCCCAACTGTTCGGGCAGT
>CAIYIS010000020.1 GCA_903926385.1 uncultured Bacteroidota bacterium | reverse complement strand
TAACGAAGAGTTGTTCGGTATAATCTTTTTTTCCTTGCATGCTGCAAAGTTCCGAACTATTTGTTTTTTTTCCTTTCTTACTTTTCAAAAGTTCTTTACATTTGTGTGTTAGTTGTGCAACATGCACATAAGATTTATGAAATAAAAAAAAGGGGGGGCGACCTGCCAGTATGAAGTTTCAAGCATTTAATTACGTTTGTCGCGGGGCGAAAGAGACGAGCTTTTAATCCCCCCTTTTTTTTACTTCATAAATCTTTCAAACGTTATCGGATATTTTGAGAACGCTCCGAACGAACATCGGTAGCATAACACGCCTCGCAATAAATGGTGTGAAGTTCGGAATAAATAATTTGGTTTGTCGGGACATATAAGTAGAAAATAGTTGGTGGAAAATGATAGAATGAGGAAGGAAACTCTGGGCAGCGATGTTCGGAGTTTTTTTTATCACCTCTCCCCTGCCCCTCTCCGCAAGAGAGGGGGAGAAGCGTGACGGTTGGGGGGAGGGGAATTATAAATTATGAGTTATAAATTATGAATGATGGTGCTTTACGAAATACGAATAATACGAATTTACGAATGGGGGGCTCCGGGCAGAGATGTTCGGAGTTTTTTTTCGTCACCTCTCCCCTGCCCCTCTCCGCAAGAGAGGGGGAGATGCGTGACGATTGGGTGTTTTTTTAAGAATATACTTAAAGGTTATAAGAAGAAATGCGCTGACTAACTGCGCCTGACCCGCGCGAAGTATCCTTTTTTTTATCCTTTGCCCCGCAGGGAAAAACAAATAAAAAAAAGATACCGCGTGAGGGCAGGAGGACAGGTAATGACGAAGAGATAAAGGTAATCGCCCTAAAAACAATTAAGCAATTTTGCAATTGGGCAGTAGGCAAAAAAAGATAGTAGATGTGAGACGTGAGATGTGAGTATTGAGATGCGAGATTGCCCACAGCAAAATTGAAGAATTGCCAAATTAACTTACCTTTGTCCTTCAAAAAAAAATAATTCAGGTATGAAAAAACGAATATTAGCTTGCGCACTAGTGGCAGTGGCCCTGGGAGCAAACGCACAAAAGGTAATGACCCCCGAAATGCTCTTGCAACTAGGCAGAGTAAATGCAATAGGCATAACCAAAGACGGAAAATCTGTGGTATATGGAGTAAAAACCTATAGCGTGGCCGATGATAAAAGCGTACGCAAACAATATATAATTCCCCTTACGGGCGGCACCCCTGCGGAAGTAAAAGAAGCCGAAAAAATGGTGGCCAATAACCGCCTCTCGCCAGACGGCAAATACAGCATTTCGAGCAACGAGGTGAAAGTAAAAAATGTATACGGCAAAGATTATTATCCCGAGATGAAAAACTCTGAGGTGATGATATACGACAATCTTACGTATCGCCACTGGGACACGTGGGAAGACGGAGCTTTCGGCCATGTGTTTCTGAACACATTGAAAGACGGAAAAGTTATAGACAGTGTGGATATAATGCCTAACGAAATGTTCGACACACCTCAAAAACCATTTGGAGGCGATGAAGATTTTATTTGGAAACCCGATGGTAAAGAAATTATTTATGTATGCAAAAAGAAATTTGGTAAGGACTATGCCCTGAGCACCAACACCGACATATACTCGTATAACCTGGAAACAAAACTAACCAAAAACCTTACCGAAGGAATGATGGGTTATGATATGAATCCGGAGTATTCATCAAAAGGGGTGCTGGCTTTTACAAGTATGAAAACAGACGGAAACGAAGCCGATAAGAAAGACATAGTGGCTGATAATGGTGTAAACAAAATTAATTTAACGCGCGCCTGGGACGGTACAGTAGACGATTTTAGATGGAGCGATGATGGGTCGGTAATTTATTTTACAGCTCCGGTGGATGGCACAGAGCAACTCTTTATGGTAGATTATCCGGGCATGACCAAGAAAATGCCTCAGGTGGTACAGCTAACCAAAGGCAACTTTGATGTTCACGGAATAGTGGGTCAGGCCGGAAATCAAATGGTAGTAAGCCGTACAGATATGAACCACGCCAACGAACTTTATGTAGTTAATTTAACCAACGGCAGCATGACACAGCTAACTCATGTTAACGATGCGGCTTATGCCACCATAACTATGGGTAAGATAGAAGCCAAAATGGTTACCACTACTGATAATAAACAAATGCTGGTATGGGTTATTTATCCTCCCAATTTTGATGCAACCAAAAAGTATCCTACTTTGCTTTACTGTCAGGGCGGGCCACAGTCGGCCTTATCGCAGTTTTATTCTTTCCGCTGGAATTTTCAGTTGATGGCAGCCAACGGATACATAGTGGTGGCGCCTAATCGCAGAGGTATGCCGGGACACGGAGTGGAATGGAATGCGCAAATATCGAAAGATTACGGAGGACAAAACATGCAAGATTATTTGTCGGCTATAGATGCTGTATCCAAGGAGGCTTATGTAGACAAGTCGAAAATGGGCTGCATTGGCGCATCGTACGGAGGTTATTCGGTTTACTATTTAGCAGGTATGCATCAAAAACGTTTCAAAACTTTTATTGCTCACGATGGAATTTTCGACTGGAGAACGATGTACGGCACCACAGAAGAAATGTGGTTTGTAAATAACGACATGGGCGGGCCTTATTGGGACAAGGATAATGCAGTGGCACAAAAATCGTATTCGGAGTTTAACCCTGTTAATTTTGTAAAAAAATGGGACACGCCAATAATGATTATTCAAGGCGGAAAAGATTACCGAGTGCCAATAGAACAAGGGCTGGGTGCATTTCAGGCAGCGCAGTTGCAAGGCATAAAAAGCAAGTTGCTGTATTTCCCTAACGAAAACCACTGGGTGCTGAAAGAGCAGAATTCGCTGGTTTGGCAACACGAATTTTATAAATGGTTAAAAGAAACATTGAACTAATTTTAAACATTCATCTTTAAACTTTCTAACGTTAAACTTTACAACTATTAATTAAACTTTATGGCAGAAGAAAAAAAAGAAAAATGGATTACTTACCTTTCGTTTACTACAGTGATTTTTGCAGTATGTGCCACCCTGTCTACTTTTAAAGGCGGAGGTTACAGCACCAAGGCATTGCTAAGCCAATCGAAAGCCTCCGATCAGTGGGCGTTTTATCAATCGAAAAGTATTAAATCGTATTTATACGATATGCAAAAAGAAAATCTGGAATTGCAAATGGGCAATACAGCATTAAATGTAAGCAAAGAAGATTTGCAAAAACGTATATCCGTTTATGAAGAAAAAATAAAGAAATACAACGATGAAAAAGAGAAAATAAAAAAAGATGCAGAGGAGATAGAGAAAGTAAGAGACGATTGTAAAGGCCACTCAGAGCGATTCGGACTGGCAGTAATTTTCTTACAGGTATCTATTCTGCTATCGTCTATTTCGGCACTTACCAAAAAGAAAATGCTCTGGGGCCTGAGTGTGGCAGTAGGCATTGTGGGTATTGTTTACTTCGCCAATGGATTTATGGTGTTTTTTTAACCAACCTCAACTAACAAATAAAATAGAATGATAACCATACAACCAACCAGTATAGACTTTTTAAAACAACTCAAAAAAAATAATAACCGCGATTGGTTTAACGAACATAAAAACCGATTTACAGAGGAGCAAGATAAAATAGCAGCATTTGCTGATGCGCTGCTAAAGGAGATGAACAAGCACGATGTGATAGACACAGTATCGGGCAAAAAAAGTTTGTTCCGCATTTATCGCGACACTCGTTTCTCTAACGACAAAACTCCCTACAAATGTCATTTTAGCGGAAGCTTTACCAGAGCATCTAAAAGCCGCAGAGGAGGATATTATTTTCATATCGAACCGGGAAATTCTATTATAGCAGGCGGTTTCTGGAATCCCGACCCGAAAGATTTAAAACGTATTCGTGACGAGTTTGCAGCGGATGCCACTCCGATGCGCAAAATTTTAAAGAGTAAATCGTTTGTGAATACATTCGGCAAGATGGACGGAGAGCAAGTAAAAACAACTCCTAAAGGATATGATGCAGCTAGCCCGGCAATAGACTTGCTGCGCTACAAACAGTTTTTGCTTTATAAAAACTTTTCGGACAAAGAAGTGTTGAGCAACGATTTTTTGAAACAGGCCAATGATACATTTAAAAACATGCGCCCGTTTTTTGATTACATGTCGGAAGTGTTAACCACCGATATGAACGGATTATCTCTTCTGTAACATAACCTCCATGAAACAATCGAAACTTATTATTGCAGCAGTTTTTATTATCAATGCTATTACTCTTTTGGCACAGTCGCCTGCGCTGCCAGCCGGAAGAAATATGAAACCCCAACAAATAAATTTTAAATTACCAACTATGGATACAGCTACTTTTGGTGCAGGATGCTTTTGGTGTGTCGAAGCACAATTTCAATTATTAAACGGAGTGGAATCTGTTACTTCCGGTTTTGCCGGAGGAAGCGTTAAAAACCCAGCTTACAGAGAGGTTTGCAATGGTACAACAGGTCATGCCGAGGTATGCAACATTGTTTTCGACCCTCAGAAAATTTCGTATGATGAGTTGCTGGCCGCCTTCTGGAAAACTCACGACCCCACACAACTGAACAGACAAGGAAATGATATCGGTACTCAATATCGTTCTGTTATTTTTTATCATAACGACAAACAAAAACAGTTGGCCGAGAAATATAAAAAAGCACTGAATGATTCGAAAGCATGGGATAAACCTGTTGTTACAGAAATCAGTCCGTTTACTGTATTTTATAAAGCCGAAGACTATCATCAAAATTATTTTAACGGTAATGGTGACCAACCTTATTGCCATTATGTAATTCAACCGAAAGTAGATGAATTTAAAAAAGCTTTTAAAGGCAAGTTGAAACACTAACCGGTGAAATCGAACACACATGTAATCGTTATAGGAGGTGGTGCTGCAGGTTTTTTTGCTGCCATTAATTGTGCTGAAAAGAACACAGACTACCGAGTAACGATACTCGAAAAAACAAATAAACTGCTTGCCAAAGTTAGAGTGTCGGGAGGTGGCAGATGCAACCTTACTAATGCTTGCATGGACAATAAACAGCTGGTAAGAAATTATCCTCGCGGTCAGAAAGAATTGCAGAGTGTTTTCAGTCGTTTCTCCGTTCCGGACACGATTGAATGGTTTACAAAGCGAGGTGTGAAATTAAAAACCGAGCCCGATGGCAGAATGTTCCCCGAATCTGATTCGTCAGAAACCATTGTTAATTGCTTGCTGCATGAAGCTGAAAAAGCAGGGGTGAAGATTAAAACAGGTGTAGATATTCAGGAGATAACTCAAAATGCAGATGCTACATTTACGCTAAAAACTGCTGACGGGGGAGAATTCCATTGCGATAAGTTAATACTTGCTTCAGGAGGAAATACTGGTGAAGCAGGATATAATGAACTGAGGAAATCGGGACATACCATAGTAAAACCAGTTCCTTCTCTGTTTACATTTAATATTCCGAATCATCCCATCACTCAACTGATGGGAGTTTCGGTAAGTGATGTAAGATTGAGGGTGGCTAATACAAAAATTGAATCGGAAGGGCCTGTATTGATTACTCACTGGGGGCTGAGCGGGCCAGCAGTTCTAAAAGCATCGGCATGGGGAGCGCGTACTTTAAGCGATTTGAAATACGACTTTAAAGTGGTTATTAACTGGCTTCCGAAATACACAGAAGAAAAGTTAAGAATAGAATTTGCTACTCAGCGCGAAGAGAACGGAGCAAGAGCGATACTCACACACTCTCCATTTGAACTACCAAAACGGTTATGGGAATTTTTTACCACATCTGCAGGTATAACTGATGCCCTGAGATGGGCTGATTTGCCAAAGAAAACAGCGAATGTACTTATCAATCGATTGATAAATGATGAGTACATAGTAAAAGGTAAAACCACGTTTAAGGAAGAATTTGTAACCTGTGGAGGAGTGAGCCTTCGAGATATTGATTTATCTACAATGCAAAGCAAACTTATGCCGAACCTTTATTTTGCAGGCGAAATAATAGATGTGGACGGAATAACCGGAGGGTTCAATTTTCAGAACGCATGGAGCACCGCCTGGATAGCAGCTACGAACTGCTAAACTAATTCTTGATTAGTTTTTTTGTCACCACTCCCTGTGGTGTTTGCAACTGAACAAAATAAATTCCATTCGAAAGTCCGCTTATATCAATTGACGATAGTGTGTTGCTAACGACAGCTTGATAGAACGTTTCGCCAAGAATATTACTGATGGCAATTCCTGTTGGTTTTAGTCTGTCACATTTAATTTTTATTTCTGAGTTAGCCGGATTTGGAAAGATAGAAAAGTTATCTGTATTAGCTGTTACTTCGCTTATACCTGCAGTACATACCGAAGGGTAAGCAATGGCACAAGTTTGATGTGTCATGTTATCTGTAAAATAAACAGTGCCTGTGAAGGCAACAGGGATGCTGTCAAGCGAAGTTGGGATAACATGAGTTAATATGTCCAATGGCAATTGTCCGAAGAAATAATACATATTATTTTTGTTCGCTACTGTATCGCCTGCAGTATTTACAACCACAACCGAGGGGTAATTAATAAAAAGGGTATCTCCGTTATAAATATTTACAGAAAGGGTGTTTGCTCCTATCGTGTCAATCGACAGGCTCATTACACATACCGAACCGCAGTTGATTGCCTGAGCGTTGGTTTTAGTTACACCAGCTATTAAAGAGAATAGTACAATGAGTACTTGTAATTTTTTCATCAAATGTTTAAGTTAGAATTTGGGCAAAGGTAATATTAATTTTGGCTGTTACAGATGAATAAACATTGGTTAGATATCTTCTTCCTTTATCCATTTACTAACATGAGGAGGTTTGTAGTTTTTCATTTTGCTAAGTAATTCATCAATGGATTCGCTAACTGTAAGCATACTTTGATTCATGGTACTTACAAAACCTTTATTAGTCATGCTTTGAATTAGTTCAACCAACCCATCGTAGTAACCGTTTGTGTTGAGCAGTCCTATTGGTTTTTGATGCAACCCGAGCTGAGCCCAGGTAAGCATTTCGAACAATTCATCCATTGTTCCGAAACCTCCGGGTAACGCAATAACACCATCCGAAATATCATTCATTTTAGTTTTTCGTTCGTGCATACTTTTCACAATGATAAGCTCTGTTAGACTGCTATGAGCTATTTCTTTTGATTTTAAAAAATCGGGAAGCACTCCACTTACTCGGCCACCGTTAGCAAGCACAGCATCAGCAACAGCACCCATCAAGCCTATTCGGGCACCGCCATAAACCAGCTCTATATTGTTTTTGGCTAATGTTTCGCCCAGCTCCTTTGCTTGCTCAATATATTCCGGAGAATTACCTGCACTAGCTCCGCAGAAAACCGTTATTCTTTTCATATGGTATTTTGGTTTTAAATTTTCATCTGTATTCCTTTAGGCAAACGTACAAAAATAAAGTTAAATGTATGTTTGTTTAAAGAGTTAAGAAAGTTTGTACATAATTAAAACCATTATCTTTGAAACTTGAACTGTAGGAGGAGATATTGATACCACTCCAAATTCATTGCTGTGATTATGTTTAGTATAGTATTGCAATATAATTTTGTTTAAAAAAAGAAATAAATGAAGTGGATATTAATAATGGTGTCAGTTTTTTTGCTTGAGGGATGTTTGCTTATTAACAAAACTCAGGCTAAACGATTGAAAGAAATAGAGAAGCTAAAACCAATAGATGTGGTTATTGTTCCCGGATGCCCTTTAAATAAAGGAGAATGGGATATGTTACTCAGAGCACGAGTACTCTGGGGAGACTATTTATACAAACAAGGAATCGCATCAAATGTATTGTTTTCGGGAAGTGCAGTGTATACCCCATGGATGGAAGGCCCCTCAATGGCTTTGTATGCAGATAAGCTTGGCATAAGCAGAGAGCATATACTTGTAGATTCGCTTGCAGAACACAGCACCGAAAATTTATTTTATGGTTATCAGTTGGCCAAACAAAAGGGATATAAAACAATTGCTGTGGCTACAGACCCCATTCAATGTAAGATGTTGAAACGATTTGCAAGAAGGAATTTTAATGAAAAGATTTATTTTATTCCAATAGTTTTTGATAGTATCAAAAGCAAGATGGAAACTAAAGTAAGTATAGATACAAATCTTACTAAACGTGCTAATTTCGTTTCTCTTCCCAATAGAGAAAGTTATAAAGAGCGATTGGGAGGCACGCGAGGAAGACATATCAAGAAAAAAGCATAAGTTCCAAGAAAAGGAGTGTTCCTAATTTAAGGTGTTATTTAATCGAGTTTTCATGGAGATTACCAATTATGTTAAATCAAGTTAATTGAATTTAAAAGGAATGGTTAAAATTTTCCTTATATTTGTAGTGCGCTACTTTTTAAATATTATGTTAGTAATGAAAACAAATCTAAATCAACTTATGAAAAAAAACAACTTTGCTTCTCTTCTATTGTTTGTTATTTGCGCTTTTCCAATAAAAATATACGGACAGTGTAATCCGCTTATACCTGCTAATGCGGCTGTAGTGAACAATAGTCAACTGGTAAATGGAGGTTTTACTCCTCAATGGGTTTGTTCGGGTGATTCGCTTACTTCAAACGGAGGTTCGTTTACAGTGTTTCTTGAGCCGGGTGCTGTGATGAACACAGGTGGAGGAATAGATTCAATTTATGTAAAAGCTGGAGCTACCCTGAATATGAACGGAGGTATTCATAACATAATTTACGAACCTTTGGCTGTTCTCCACATTCTGGGAGGTATCCCTTCATACGACACCTGTGCAGGGATTCATTACGATTACAGTCATGCGCCAGCAGGAGGTTGCTTTGTTACTTCGGTTAGTCCATTTCAGCTACTTGATTTTTCATTCATCGTTTCTCCTAATCCTTTTGCTACTTCCTCCGTTATTACTTTTTCGAACGAACAAAAAAACACCGTAATTACTATTACAGACTTAATAGGAAATGAAATTAGAAAGATTCACTTTTCTGGAAGACAACTCACAATAGATAAAAACGAATTGAGTAAGGGAATATATTTCCTGAAGGTTATTGATGAAAAGAATACTGTTGTGAATAAGAAAATAGTGGTTGAATAGATTGCTTCAAAATCTACTTAATAATTCTTTGGCATAGACTATTTAAACAGATTACTGCAATTAGTCGTTTAAACCTTTTCCATTCATAATTTCATTCATGCACTTTTCAATCCTCGACTCACGGGTTTTAGATTGTTTGGGCGCAGAAAAATAAAGATTATATGCCCTTTGCCGTCCCGGAGTTAATGCTTCGAAAGCAGTTTTAAGTGCTTTGTTTTTATATAGGATATTCTGAAATTCTTCAGGATAAATGAGGTCTTTGCTCTTCTTGAATTCCACTTTTAATCCGGCCTTTTCCACTTCGGTGGCTTCGAAAACATAGGTTTTTAAAACTGGTGCTAATTTAATTATTTCCGAAACAGATGTAAATCTTACTTGTCGGGCGGCCTGCACATTTGCTGTTTGCTGAATAAGTATCTCTTTAGTATCTTTTAACAGCGCTCCTTTTACAAATAGAATAGCACAGTATTCCTTAAACGCATGAATTAAAACTACGTTTTTATTCTGAAAAAGATAACAGGGAACACCCCATTTCAAATCTTCTGTAAGACCGCAATCAAGAATAATGGTTCTTAACTTCTCCATTTCTTCCTGCCATTTTTTGGCTTTTGTAAAATAGAAATCAACCTTAAGATTCATTCCGTTCATGGGTGTTATATGTAGGGTTTTGTTTGTTGTTATGGTATTAATAGTAATTCTCAGTCAGTACAAATTTATAGTTTTTTTTTATATCTGAATTGGTGAATACTTCACTAACTAATCAGTATGGTCAAAAGGTACTTCTGTAAGAGGGTGTTTGGTTATTTAAATAATTCTGTAACCAATTTGACAGAGTTCGCTCTTGCGTCTTTCGAATTACCTAGATAGGAACTTGAAGCCATGTTTTTCGCAGTAAAACTTCCATCTTCACTGTTATTACATGGTGAGCCCTGACATTTCATTGTAAATCGAATAGTATTTATTACACTGTTTTTAAGTTTGGTGATTTCTGATGCTCTTAATGTGTATGCATTAATAGAAGCCCCGTCAACAAAGTCACGTTTCCCTCTGTCGCTTAAATCTATTATGGTACCATCTTCTAAGTAGATTGTTATGTTTTCTGAAATAACAGAGCCTGTAGTTGTTCTTCTGCTGACTACAAAGTAACCCGCTTCTCCATTTCTTGCGACCAAACAATCCAAAGTGCCAGATGATGTAAATCCGCTACCAACTTTTAAGGAAAAGAAGCCAGTACTGGAATAACTTTTTTTGCCAATAAAGAAAAGATCTTGCGCCAAAATATTTTGTTGTAATGAATAAGTAAGAATAAAGAAGACAAGTAGGTTTCTCATTTTCATTTGCGTTTGGGTTATTTCATTTTGATTATTGGTGAAACTTTTTTACGTGTTTAGTTAATTGTAAAATTAATTCAACTTCGCAAATATTAATATTGTAAATACAGTTTTTGTTTCGTTACGCTTTGTGCTACTGTTGGTTTTATTTGTCAAAAATACAATTAATTTTTCGAATTATTTGTGATACTGTTTGTGCAGTTATCTGAATGAGATAAATCGACCTGCTTAATTAGTAAAACGGTTTTTTTTTTATTAATTTTAAAGTTATTAATAATTTGGCACACTCAAGCAAATACCTATTACTTGAACAAAAATAGTATCATTAAAATAGTTATTACCATTTATTCGTTAATCTGATACAAAATTCGGCTCAATGTTTTTATTTCTCCGATTATTAATTCAGACCCAAAAGTATTAGTGAATAACTGGTTTGTGTTTTCTGATTTCTGTCTCGGTTCAAATGAATAATGTCAGAATTAGAACTGAAGAATAAGGATGGGGGCAGTTGTAAGTAAGAAATATTCTTACTTGCAGAAGTATTTATTTTTTATACTTCCCAAATGCCTTAAGCATATAAATTATATCGTCCGACTGAATAAAATCGGGGCTTTTGAGAAAAGCATCTTCATGTTCTTTTTGTTTTCGAATATCCCAAAGGCACACCCTAATCCCCGATTCTTGAGCCAAAGCAAGCTGTTCTGCAGTAATATCATCATTGGCAGTGGTGATTCCAAACAAGTGCATTGTTTTAGCAATTTGGAAACCATTGTTGAATTACAAGGGGTATATAAAAAGCTTTAAATCGGGGTTCTTTGTTTTTATAAGTCTTAGAAAAATGGTATCCTGACTTTCGATATCTGCCCATAAATTATCGTTAATTGTTCCGTTGCAAGCAGTACTTTCGCTAAGGTAGCTGTTGTGATAGGCCTCAAGCACACTGTCACGGGTCATTTGCACATCCATTTCAGTGCCATCTGCACCTATACGAAGCACAGGTTCTATGCTCTCCCATGTGTCGATTGGATAATCAAATCCAACACCCATACCGCCATGCCCGAAGCACGAAATTTTGTCTCCATTAAGATTATGTATTTTGAACATCTGTACATCGCGTTTGCAGCAACATAAAAAAATGGATAGTATAAAAAAGAGAAGTAGCTCCTTCTTCACCATTATCTATAATTCTAAATTCATATTCATTCACACTTCTTATTCTATAGAGTATGCTATTTAAGGCGTTTTGCCACACTCACTTTTGTTGTGCAAATTTACTTTTTGAGTACAAAGATTGCACGTGATAGTGTGGCGTTCGAATTAATGCACTCAACCCGTTTATCTACTCTACGATTTTGATATTAAAGGTTCCTGTTTTTTTTGCACTGTATATTTGCAACCATAATGGCAAAAACATTTCAGTTCCTCTTGCCGATTTTAAATCACCTAGGTCAAGAATATTCTCATTTTTCCATCCGAATGAAGTAAGAATTCTCTTCACTTCTGCCTTCGCTTCTTCGTGGTTACCGCACACGAATGTGTTATGGTCGCCATTGTTTACCATCGCTGGGTTTACCATTATCCCGCACCACATGGTGTTTAATGCCTTCACCACTTTAGCTAATGGAAAAGTTTTTTGAATTTCTTCGCCCAATGAATTCGTGTTAACAACAGATAATGATGGAGGCATTCCTTTTGAGAAATCTAGAGGATTGGCTATATCAACAATAATTTTCCCATTTAAGTTTTGCTCCCCTGCCATTTTTAATGCTTCCAGCGAAGCACCTCCGGATGTGCAGTTGAAAATAATTTCACCAAATGCTGCTGCATCTGAAAACGTACCTGCTCTAGCATTACTACCATGTTTTTCAACAAAAGCTTTTGCCTTTACGTTGTCCTTTGTTCTGGACCCCATCATTACAGAGTGTCCTAATTCAATCAGTTTTGACCCGATGGTGTCTCCAACAGTTCCTGTTCCTAAAATTGCAATTTTCATTTTTTAAAGTTTTAAGTTTTCTTAGGTATTATTTTTATTTGTGATACTTATAATTTCATTCAGTTTAAAAATTTCGAACAGGTATCACTTCCCGTTTCATCATTATGTCGGTTTGTTCGTCTTCGCCCAGTTTAAAAATGTGTTTGTTGAATTCGATGAATCCATTTTTCTGATAAAACTTAATTGCTCTCAGATTCATTTCCCAAACCCCTAACCAAATATAGTGAACTTTTTTTTGTTGTGCTATTCGTAGGGCCTTGTCGAAAAGCAGTTGTCCAACTTCTTTTCCATAAAACTCCTTTAGCACATAAATACGTTCTATTTCGAGTGCTGTGACATCCTTTAGTTCGGTTTGCGATGCTCCAAAATTTATTTTTAAATAACCAATTGTTTTGTTGGCATTAGTTGCTAAATGAAATTCAGAGTTGTAATTATTGAGTTCAGTGGTTAGTTGAGCTATACTGAAATTTTGCTCCAAATATTTCTGCATATTGTCGGGAGTGTTATCGTCAGCAAAGGTTTCGCAAAAAGTTTGCTTGCCTATCTTTTGCAATTCTTCCAAATCGTCCGCTGTGGCTATGCGTATAGCAATATTCATTGGTAATTAATTTTTATAATAGAGATCATGTAATTCAAGTTTCAAATATTAACTGCCTATGCTTTTTTACTAGTGTTCTGGAATAAGTGCTATGCAATAATCATTATTTCTTGTGCAAATTTACAATTATTCAATTTGTACTGTCGTAATATGTCTTTAGCTTTTTTTAGATTCAGCAGTTTTGTCATAAAAATCGTATTCAAAAAATGCTATATTTGATGCGTTAACTAATTTAATATTTAATTAAAATTATATACAATGAAAAAAACAATCATCATACTTGCTTGCTTTGCATTTGTAGCTTGCAATAAAAACGAAAAAGTAGACCAGAAATCGAATGCGGTAGTATGGGCCGAAACAGCCGAAACTACATTGCCCATGACTCAGGATAGTCTTTGGACAAAAGAAGAATGGGACAAAATTTTTAAACTTGACAAAGCCCAGATTTTTAATTCGATTACAAAAGCTGTGAGGAGTGGGAAGTTAAAAGCGTGTACTTATTTGAACCCAAACAACGACCTTACCTTACCAGAATTTGAAGCTATTTTGACTCGCTGGGACTCTACACATGCGGTAGAAGATGTTAACAAACCTGGAACGATGATATATGCACCAGTTAAATCAGAAATAAAACCTGAGGATATTTCGCAATTACGTTTTGAAGAAAAAATAGTGTTCGATACCCTAACCAATACCTTGTCTAAAAAAGTTACAACCATTCATTTTATAAAATATAAACTAACCGAAAGTGGAGAAGTTATGGGTCAGATGCCAGTTTTTAGTGTAAAATTTCCGGATGCCAATGCAGCTGAAGAAAAGAAATAATTAGCGATAACCTTGCCCCTCCTCTCTGTTTTCAGTAGTTCAGTATTAAAAAAATCCCACCCTGCTTATGGGTGTTTTTTTTTAAAAATCAACATTCATTATCGTTTATTCGTAATAGTTGTTTCACTTTGTTACGCTGTGCATCCCCTCGGCTCTTTATTAAGTAAGTAAACGGAATTTATTTTAGTTTTGTTCTACGGCTGATGTCGGTTTATACTCTAATGGTGTATAGTTGTTTTGGGCAGTAAGGTAAGCTCTTCATCCACTTTGTTAGCGAATCTCCGAAGGAGGGAATAACAGAAAGAAAACGATAATCGATAATGCGATTCCAACTAATATTCCGTATCCGAAAAAGCGCCATCTTCTGCTTTTTTTGTAATCGATTTGGTTAAACATTGTTTTTCGTTATTAATTATTGTCATTAAGTAAAATATTGACCATTTGTTATTAGTGTTAACTTTACAATAATAACCCTTTATACTACAAAGGTATTTGCCTTTGTTAACTATCCTCATTTATTCGTTCATGTTCATGTTATTATAGTTAAATGAATCTTTAGAATGGTTAAGTGAAAAAAAGGACGCGGGGCTATTGGTTTCTATTTTGTTAATGAAAAACCTCAAAGGAAGATCGGACTTACTGACAAATTGGAGTGTTTTGGTAGAATAGGGGAACAAAGTTAACCAGTCTCAACACTTAACTATTGAAAAATTAGTAACACTCGGTTCAGTTGTTTTTCTCTTTTTTTAACTAACAAGCGCTTAGTAAATACTTGTTTTTAGTATTTGCTCACACTTTACTCTCTGCTCATTTTTGCAATGAGCATATCTGCAACCTTATTATTTGGCTTGCCAATAGCAACGCTTTGGCGAAACAATAGCTTCTTCTTTTTTTAATTGTTCCATTGCTTTATCCACCACTTTGCGGTCGAGACCAGTTAACTCTGCAATTCGTCCGGCATTTAAAGGTGTTCCTTCCTTTTTCATTGCTTTTAATATTTGTTCTTTCATTTCCATATATTCAAATTTTAATTTGTTATTTAATTCATGTAAAAAGATAAAATACATTCTATAAATAGTAGTAATAATATTTCCCTGTTTCCCCTTTGTTTATGTTTCACCAACGAACAGATAATGCGAAAATTTATTTACTCCCTAATTTTGTTTGCTAGTGAATAAACACCAACAATGACTAAATTATTGCTTTTCTTCTATTCGTTTCCAAGGTTGTTCTGTACCTCCCTTTTCTTCTCCTTTTGAGGCCAGTCGAATTTTAATAGTATCGTTTAAATTGGTCAAATATGCGTCTTCATATTTATTTTCAAACAAGCACGCTCGAGCGTGTACATGTTATTCTATTACTATTTTCCTATTCGTTACGTTTTTCTTTTCGTCTGTTACCTCAACAAAGTAAATTCCTGCTTCTAGGTTTGCAATATCAATTGTTGTCTGATTTTTGTTAACCGATGACTGATATACCATCGCACCTATTAAATTAATTACTCTAATCTCCTGTATTTTTAACATCGTGTTTTTTATAGTCAATACTGTACTTGCAGGATTTGGAAAAATTAAAAGCGAATTCAATTCTTTATCAGCATTGTCAATACCAACAGTAATATAATTACAGCCCGAAGTAACGTTTCCTGTGTTCGAAATTACTATGCTATCCAGATAATAGGTTTTTAAACTTGCCGAGGGTACTCTGAATGCAATACGATTATTAACGGAATTAGTGGTAATGCTGGTTGTAAACAATTGCCAAGCGGGAACAGAAGGCCAGGTGGAAACAGTTAATGCAGGGGTAAAGTTACTTCCTATATTATCACTCACTGTTCCTATTTCAAAATTCTCAGTAAAAAAGCTACTTTGACGAAGGTACACTTGTGTATTGTGAGTTCCATTAATTACAGCAGGTGAAATATAATAAGTAGGCAAATTAGTTACTGACCCTCCACAGCAACTATACATTCCTCCTGATAAACTTCCTGAATGCACTACCGATGTGCCCGTAAAAAAATCATTTGTTGAAGGTATTGAAGTGCCATTGTATCCCGTCCAGCAGGCATCTGTGCCTGAGCCTCCGCTCTCAAATGTTTGAACAAGATTATACGATTGAGCAAAAGTGTTACTTAAATTTAAGGAAAACACTACGATTCCTGTACCGATAAATAATGATAGTTTTTTTTTCATTTTTTTAAAATTTAATTGTTTGTTTTTTATTTTTTATAATTGTTTCTAATAGTTTTCTAAGCTTTGTCATCTCCCCAACCACAAGCCAATTTGCTCGGTTTATTTTTCTGTGGCACTTCGCCACATTACTTAATTTATTACTCCCGCACTTAGCCACTGAACACATTCCTCCATGTCAGTGCAGCGCGTTCATGGGCGCTATTTTTTGTCACTCAGTTTTTCCCTTGAATGTCATATAAATTGCCATTGCGTGCCCGTGTCCCAATTCAAACTCGTCTTTAAGCCAATTGGTAATTTCGGTGGCTTTAACCGTTTTTACTAGTTCTCCATTTTTTAAAAAGCCTTTTTTCTCCGCAAGCTTCTTGAAGTCGTCAGGGGTTTTTCCTGTATTCTTTTTGATGTTGTCTATGTATGCTTGAAATGACATAATCCTTATTTTTTATTTCTAAAATATTTAACTCTATTTTTACTTTTAAGATTCTACTTTCTTGTTGTTTTTCGTCTTTGTAGGTGTTTTCACCAGCAAACAGATGATGTTAAACTTTAATTACTCCCTTCTCAATTTTGCAGGCGAAAAACACCTGCATGGGCTCGATTCTTTTACGCTTTCACCCTGCAAATATACAACATAAAATTTCCGTTTTAAATTATTTTATTTCTAAGAATAATTCCCGATTCGGAAATAGATAAAAGCCAAAATAGGGGAGGGGAGGAGTTGCCAAAGCCCTAATTGATGCGCTGTGAGGCATTATCAGGAACATTAACCAATTTGTGTTGTTTTACAAAAAGTGTGCAACAAACTAACCATTATTAACATGCAGCTGTTGAAAAATGGCAGATGGTTGTTTGAAAGGAAAATACAAAAACTAATTATTTTTGTAGTACAAATAATATAAAGCCGGCTAGGTAGGGTTTCAGTGGGTTTAAGTTTTGTTCGGCTTTCGTAGTTTTAATGCGACATGTTGTTTCTGGAACTAACATATATAGACCAAGCTACCAAAACCATTTTACACCAAAATGTTTTTCCGGTTCAGTTATCGGTTATCAGTTTTTTATCCCTTCTTAAATCGCTATTCAAAACCGCCAAATTGCTACACACAAAAGGTTACACCATAGATGTACACCTGCGCACTTTCGAACCTCCCGAAGAAACAGCCAAGCGCAGAGAGCGCGAAAAACAATGTTTCGAAGAAAATTTAATAAAACTACGTTACAAACCTGTTACCATACAAGTGTTGCGCTATTTCGAAGAAGGCGAAAACCAAACCTGGATAGCTGCTACAATGGGTAAATATAATGGTGAGATTTCAGATTGTAAAAAAAGTGCTATTGCAAAAGCCAATAAAATGTTCCCTCGTTTAAAAAAGGAACTGATTACCATCCAAGATTTAATTGCATTTTTGAGAGAAGAGCATTGAGGATTGATGATTGGCGAATGTTGATTGATTATTGTTTATGGCCGTTTCGAGATTCCTCACTTCGTTCGGAATGACAAGTTATAGTAGGGAATAAGGAGAGAGGAAGAAAACGGCTTTGCCGTTTTCTTCCTCTCTCTCCCTAAAAATTCAAGCTGTCATTCCGAACGAAGTGAGGAATCTCTTTGAATGGCGAGTGGCGATTGGTGAATTGTTGAATTGCCCCATTCCCCAATCCCAAATCCGAAATCCAAAACTATATTACACCATTCGTCAATTCATGGCCCCCCTCTCTTGCGGAGAGGGGGCGGGGGAGAGGTGCTTTGGTATCACTTCCCTAAAAAAACATGAACCGATTACTGGTTTTTTGTACTTTTTTATTACATTACTTTGCCCCGCCAATAAATTCATAAAGCAACAGTAATTGTTTCTAAATGCATACAAAAGCACAACATATAATAGTATTAAGCCTTACATCGGCCTGTTTGGCTATTGCTTCGGAGGGTATGGGGTATGGTAATAAGGGTGGAAGTGAAGAACCCACAGGTACGTGTATTGTACCCAGAGGTTCGAGTATTGCACCCAAAGGTACGAGTATAGTACCCACAGGTACTAGTATTGTACCCGGAGGTACGAGTATTATACTCGAAGGTACGAGTATTATACTCGAAGGTACGAGCATTGTACCCGAAGGTTCGAATATTGTACCTACAGGTACGAGTATTGTACCTGTAGGTTCGAGTATTGTACCCGAAGGTACGAGTATTATACCTGGAGGTACGTGTATTGTACCCGAAGGTTCGAGTATCGTACCCACATTTGTCGACAAATTACTAAGCGGTTCTCTAGTTCAAAAATATGTTTTATTACATATATCCAACACATTACATTTTTTGTACAATCTTCCATTGCCCGATATCTGAACTCCCATTTTTCAATTCTGCTATATGTCAATTCATCAATTTGACAAATAAAAAAATCAATAAAAAAACATCGTCCCGTTCCGTCTCCCCTCTCCTTTTTTCAAGGAGAGGGGTCGGGGGTGAGGTGCAAGAATTCTCGTCACACACTGCCCTCTCCTTTTTTTCAAAGGGAATGGTTGGGGTGAGGTGCAAAAAAACATCGTCCCGTCCAGGCCCCCCTCTCTTGTGGAGAGGGGACGGGGGAGAGGTAATTAACTTTAAAATAATAACAATGAAAAAGAAAAACATTAAAAACAAATTTGCTCGAATAAACGAGTATATGAAATACAAAAAGCCACAGCAGCTCACAGAGTTGCAAACCATCTTTATTTTGGCTATTACTGTGCATACCATTAAAGGTAAACTAGGGTTTAAACTAAATTCGAAAGATAGTGAAGTATTATTTAACGCCACAGCCATTCAGGAAGCATTGGTACTGAACACAGGCGGGTATTACACCCCTGCTTTTGGCCAAATGGCTCTGTTAGGAACCTGTATCACCACTTTTAACGAATGTATAGGCAATGTGCGTTTGGGAGTGTTGGGGGCCGAAGGTGCCAAAAACACAGCTAAGATTAACTTAATGAAAGTGCTCAGAAAAGCCTTAGCTTATGTTAATGGTTTGGCAGAAGACGATCAAACTAATGCTGTAGAAATTATTACGGGAGCCAAAATGCTGGTATCGGGCACTCCGAGTATCAACAAGCAAGATTTTGCTATTAAACAAGGGCCGGGCACAGGCGAAGTTATACTTACTTCGTTGGCTGTAAAAGTGGATGGCAAATATGTAAAAGCTGTGTACGAATGGCAGTTTAGCATTGATAATGGCAAAACGTGGGAATCGCTGCCGGTTACCACCACCGCCAAAACCATGGCCACAGGTATGTTATCAGGCATAGCCACTCTGTTTCGCAAACGCACCAGCTCTGCCAAAACAGGTGTTAGCAAATGGAGCGCAGCCATAGAAATACATCCTATGTAGATTGTAATTTTTAGAGTTGTAGAATTTAAAATTTTAGAGTTTTAGAATTTTAGATTTTTAGAATGAATACTTTCATTAATTAAAAAATCTTCGCTCTAAAAAAAAGAAAACGTAATGTTTGGAATAAAAAAAGTCGGCACTTGCCGACTTTTTTTATTTGCTTCACCTCCACCCCAGCTTTGATTGGCGATTGGCGAATGATTATTGTTGATTGCCTATGACCTAATTGCCAAATTTGAAATCTGAAATTACTTCATTCACGCCTTGGCCCCCCTCTCCTTTGGAGAGGGGCTGGGGGTGAGGCGATTTGCTATCAATAAATAATCTTAGGGATTAGTGCCAAGAGTTTTTATTGCCTACTGCCCAATTGCCTATTCGCAACACCCTATTCGCTACTGCCTACGACCTATTGCCTACTGCCGTTTCGAGATTCCTCACTTCGTTCGGAATGACAAGTTATAGCAGGGGAATAAGGAGAGAGGAAGAAAACGGCTTTGCCGTTTTCTTCCTCTCTCTCTCTAAATCCAAGCTGTCATTCCGAACGCAGTGAGGAATCTCTTTGAATGGCGATTGGCGAATGAGGATTGTTGAT
>CAIYIS010000019.1 GCA_903926385.1 uncultured Bacteroidota bacterium | reverse complement strand
ACTGCCCGAACAGTTGGGAATAGTTCCTGTACCGCCTATGGCCACAGCTGTTGCGCAACTACCTCCCGGTACCTGTGCTTTTACTTCATTGGTATAAAAAGCGGAAATCAATACCAGCAAAAAGGCTAGGGTACGATTGAGTTTTTTTAAAATGAGTTGATTTGTTTGAAACATCTTTGTTTAGTAAGTTTGATACTGCTTATGAGTGTATTTTATTATAAAATATGCTATGTTTTAAAATGCTATTTGAAACAAATGTATTGTTCTCTGTTATTAATGATGCGTAAAAGTAGAAAAAAGTTGCATGAAGAAGAAAATAAATATCGTTTTTTTAACATTAAAGTAATCTTTTTAGACGAAGGGTAAAATCGGGGCTATAAAGGTAGGCGAGAGAAAGGCCTCACCCCCGCCCCCCTCCAAAAGAGAGGGGGGCCAAAACGTGAAGAGATTTGTGGAAAAATAGTTGAATAATAGAACAAGCGAACAGTAGAACAATTGAATTTAGAATTATACTAAGCTCTTCAAAATTTATAACTCTTAATTCAACATTTGTAATTTCCTAAACTTTCACACACCTCCCCCCCTTTTTCGCAGATTGCCTAAGGCTGAGCCAAAAAAAACAACCCCGACACTGCTGCCGGGGTTGAAAAAATGCTGACTGTTTTTTGTGTTTTTCTGATTAAGAAATAACGATACTTACAGCCATACCAAAGTTGCCCGATTTGCCTTTGTGTTTGGTGTACACCCAGCGGGCAAACAACACCAGCTTTTTGCCTACTTCGGTTTCGCCCAGTTCGAGTTGCCATTTGGCTTTGGTTACGGTTTCTTTAAACTGACATTTTGACGAATCGGTAGGCACAGCTTCTCCTTTGTCCAGTATAGAATAAGCCAGTTCGATTTCGACACTTGGGTTCAACTTCGAAATTTTCTTAGTGTCGCTCGAAGTGCGGCAACTTACTTCAACCATGCCACCTCCCAAAGCTTTTAGGCCTATTACTACCAATTCGGTAATTTTAGGAGGGTCTTTTTCTGCTTTTTTACGGTCGCTTTTTGCACGAATGCCCAATGCCAAGGTATCTTCAGGAATAATGGCACTATCCGGAATGTCCGAAAACAGGTCTCTCAGGGCAGCTTCTATTGTTACTATCAGGCTTCGTTTTTCATTTTTCAGCGCTCTGGTATAGGTAAGTGTATTGCTCACCTGAGGATACACAAAGTTCCAGGTATGAGGAGTGCCATTGGTGTTTGGCGGTGTTTCCGAAGGACTAGCCGGGTCGCCAATTAAATCAGAAAATGTAGTAAACTTGGTAGCATTGATGTGCAATCGGGTTTTGGTAGCCGTGGGTGTTAAATAACCCAATACACTGTTGTAATACTCGTTTTTATCAGCTTCTTTACTTGGAAAAAGTGAAAGCACAATAAACTGAATTAGCATTTTTTCCCATTTCTTTTGCTGATGATGGGCCACTTGTTTTTTGTTAAACTGCGGCACCTTGTTATTTATTTTTTTCATCTTATTTTATTATTAAATGATTATTTATTTGAATTTCTTTTATGGATAAAAGGGAATACGGATGGAGAGCGATTATGAATAATGCCAATGATGGAGAGTAAATTATTAAATCCATAACGTATTGACATTAGGGTAATAATTTCATTTATATGAAATGAATGTTTAGTTATTATTCCGAGAGATGCCGATTGACTTTTGTGCTTTCCGGTCAAGAATCTGAGGTGCTCGGACGACTGTCCGCAAGTTGTGAACGACTGTCCACAACTTGTGAGCGACTGTCCACAACTTGTAAACGACTGTCCACAACTTGTGAGCGACTGTCTACAATTTGTGAACGACTGTCCACAACTTGTAAACGACTGTCCACAATTTGTGAACGACTGTCCACAATTTGTAAACGACTGTCCACAACTTGTGAACGACTGTCCACAATTTGTTAACGATAGTTCCTGACCCCTGAACATTAATCCAAATACCTCCGAAACGAAGCCGTAACAAGGCAATTGCTGTAGCTGACAGGGTAGAGAAGAAAGGAATTGGCTATTCATGTTAACAGATTTAAAAGCGACTGATAGTATCGACAGCGCAAAGTTACAGGTAAGTGTAATTTCGCGTTTTTTTCCGGGGATGTTTTTATCGTAAAGTTTTTACGCATTTTTTGAGGTCAAAAACCGTCCGAAACAATCATCAACAAAAGGTTTCGGAGCTTTTTAAGAGCGTTTGTAAACGAGTTTTTAGCTGGGCCAAGATGAAAGGTTGGGCGGAATCAGTAGCGAAATCCGCTCGCGTTTGCCGTGGTGACAAAATAAAAAGTGCTTTGATAATTTATCAATTAAAACAACTTATATTTGTAACAAATAGTGTTAAGGCTATTGCAGAAAACGACATGCTTTGTGTTGTTTTGTGAGATGTATAGGTAAGGTAGCAGCTATTTTGGGGACACGCGAACCAAACGAACCGCAGACAACAATACAACAACTTTGTCGCATTATAGAACAGCTAAAGAAACAGTATCAATAATATGAAAAAAACACTATTTTTAATTTTTATATTACCTCTTTCCATATCTGCACAAACAGACACCACCCAAAAATATGATTTTTTTAAAAAGTATTCCATTAAGGAACAACAAGAGGACTTTAAAATTCTAAAGACTTCTTTAGAAAACATACATCCGGGACTTTATTGGTACCTTACAAAAGATGAGTTTGAAAAAGAATACAATCAGGTTTACACTACTATTAATAGCGAAAATACTGCCTATCAATTTCTGGATAAGGTTGACTGCCTGATAGCAAAAATTCATTGCAGTCACACAATGGCTAACTTATCAGTAAAGCATGTAAAATTCAAAACAAATAATTTGCTACACTTCCCCTTTAATGTAACAATAATTAATAGTAAACTATATATCAAACACAACTATACTGAAGACAGTTTATTTAAAACCGGAACTGAAATACTATCTATTAATGGAATTAAGTCTTCTGATTTGTTCCAAAAATTTATTAAACGAAGTTACGTTGATGGGTTTAATAAACAAGCTGAATCATCTTATCTTGCAACTCATTTTGAAGTATTAACTGAATATAATTTTGATATTCCCAATATGTATTCAATGGAAGTGCTTTCGTACAATGGAAAGGTTATAAAGAAAAACGTACAAGCATTGACCTGGTTAGTAATCCAGGATGGATATTCTCAAAACCATCCACAAGAAGCTGATGAAACAATTAAAATAATTGATTCATCAAAAACAGCGATACTCACTTTTAATAGCTTTGAAGACACATCCTATGTTACATTTATGGAGGAAAGTTTTAAAACAATAAAAGATAAAAACATTCAGAACCTCATTATTGATATTAGAAAAAATGCTGGTGGGTTTGATGATTTCGGGCAAATATTATATTCCTATATAGCATTTTCACCTTTTAAGTATTACAACCATCTTGAGATGACAATAGATAGTTTAAATGAAAATGTTTTAAAATATGGCAATTTTGACGACACAGACGGAATGAAAGATTTTTTTAATACTAATCATATTAAAAAAATGTCCAACGGAAATTATATCCTTGACAAAAAACAACATTCAATTACAGCTAATGCCCCTTTCCTGCCTCAAAAAAATAGCTTTAAGGGAAAGGTTTTCATTTTAACCAGCAACCAAAGCTATTCAGGAGCAAGTGAATTTTCTGCTATCGCCAGTTTTAATAAAAGAGCCACATTTATAGGACAAGAAACTGGAGGTGGATATTCAGGTAATACCAGCGGTTTTAATTATATCTTAAAATTACCTAACACACAAATTCGGATAGCTATTCCAACCATTCGTTATTTAAGTGCTATTGAAACTAGTCAAAACAAAGGAGGTGTAAAACCTGACTATGAAATACCACCAAACATAAATGACTTAAATACAAACACAGACCACGAAATGAAATTCGCCTTAGACCTGATTAAAAAAATAGCACCACATTAAAACGACAATATAACCTAACTTTGACACATGAAAACAAACGAACGAACACATAACATAGACCCCAGTTGGGCGTAGCGTCCCGCTACGTCCTATTTAGCCGGCATCTTGCCGAACACTAAAAAGGGTAAAGAAATAAGTACTGAGGACTTGTAAAATGAAACGAAAAGGGAGGCTACGCGTAACGGGAGGAATAACCATACAAAAAACTATCGCTGTTATGACAGACACGGGTGAATTTTATAAAGATTTGGAATTTTCACTTGCTACAAGCACCGGAGAAAAAAGAAAAATTTGGGCAGCTGCAATTATAGAAAAGGACATTGATATAAAATATCTATCTAATTTATTAAAGTGCGAACAGAAAATTGCCATCCGGTTTCTATGGCTTTTGAGTGATATTGGAATATTAAATCCAAATAAATTGTTAGCGGAGCTTCCCTTTTTATTTGATTTATGTGAACACCTCAATCCTATTTACAAAACTTCCTTTGCTTCATTTTGGCTGTATGCAGGCGTTCCTCCCGAAAATGAAGGCAAAGCTATTGACTTATTATTTCATTTTCTTCAATCAAACCACACAAATGTTACAATCAAATCAAGAGCTTTATTCGTGCTTTTTAAACTCACAAAAAAATATCCTGAACTTAAAAATGAACTAAAAATTAGTTTAAAAGACCAGATGGACAAACACACCATTGATTTTGAAAAAAGAGCAACCAAAATATTAATTGAAATAGAACAATGATGGAATGAAGAAAAATAACTCCGCAGCCGCGAGGTACTGTCTTAAAAAACAAATAAAACCTCATTTATTTTTTTCCTATATTTGCATCAACCGAAAGAAGGCATACAGCGATATTTCGATGGATGTTTATCTTGTTTAGTCCCAGACATTGTTTGGGACTATTTTTT
>CAIYIS010000018.1 GCA_903926385.1 uncultured Bacteroidota bacterium | reverse complement strand
CGGTAATCCAAGAAAGGAAGACGGTAATCCAAGAAAGGAAGACGGTAATCCAAGAAAGGCGAACGGTAATCCAAGAAAGGAAGACGGTAATCCAAGAAAGGCGAACGGTAATCCAAGATTCACATCCTCCTCGAAAATTTTAGTTTCCCTCACACACTTCTTTTAATTCCCAAGAAAAGAATGGAAAACCGATCGGGGAGGACGCAAAACCGGGTAAGGAAGACGGAAAACCGGGTAAGGAAGACGGAAAACCAGGTAAGGCGAACGGAAAACCAGGTAAGGCGAACGGAAAACCGGGTAAGGCGAACGGAAAACCGGGTAAGGCGAACGGTAAACCGGGTAAGGAAGACGGTAAACCGGGTAAGGCGAACGGTAAACCGGGTAAGGCGAACGGTAAACCGGGTAAGGAAGACTCCTTACCCGGTTTCACATCCTCCTCGAAATATTTTCAACTACAAATTTACTACCATGATTCCGGTTAATACACTTCCACTTTTATGATTGTTTTTTTAGAGAGGAATAGAAATAAATTTTAATTTTACGAAAAACTGGAAATATGAAAAAGAATACTACAAACAAAAAAGCATTACCCATTAATTTAATTAAAACAACTATTATTTGTATGGTGATACTTATTAGTATTATTAATAAAGGCAGTGCTCAAATGGTGAATGACAAACTTTCGGCAACTACTATTTCGTCTGAGCAAACAGTTACAGTTATTTTATCGAACGAAAATACAAATGACGCTCTACAAGAAGGAGTAAAGTTAAATTGGAAAAAATGCAAATATGAGTTTGCTACATTAGATGAAATTGCAGAAAAAGAAAAATTAGGAGATTATTACTTATTAGTTAGAGTTTTTTCCGGCTCCAGCAGCTCGGGCGCTTCTACTAACTATGCCTACACAAGTTTTGGAATTCCAGAAAAAGATTTAACAAAAGCATTTAAAAAATATAAAGAAGCAAAAAATAAAAATAATGATGTAAAAGATGCGCTTATATTAAAAATTATGGGCAGAGGCGAATTAACAGAAGCCCTGTTCGACCCACAACTTGTTAACTTCAATCTTAGCGGTGCATCAGGTATTACTATTAATTTAAAAGGCAGTTCAGCAAACTCCATTCAACCTAAAGAGATACTTGATATAATGGTAATGCTAAATATTAAAACCACAGATTGGTTATTGAATAATAATGACGGAAAATATTTTGATAAAAAGAACGGTACAGGACCTATGCATGCAGCCCGTAATATCTATAATTCCAATTCAAGTGAATTGAAAAAAATGACCCTATTGGTTACCACATTTGACACAAAAAAGATGGAAAGTCCTGATTATTGGGGAAAGAATTTTGAAATAAATGAATTTAAAAAACATTATAAAAATACTGTAAAAATAGAAAATGTGGATAAGATTAAGGAATATCTTAAAAATGATAAAGAATCGAAATATGCCCTTTTGCAACAAAGTGTTTATGGCAGAGAAACATTTTATCTTATAACTCGTTTTTCGGACGGAGCCATTCTTTATGGTACGAGCACTGAGCAAAGTTTTCCAGGATATAAAACCAAAACATATTCTCAGTTTGATGATATAGCGAAATAAAAAAACATCCACGGACAATAGTATAAGCTGTTGTATTGGGTAGATTGAAATATTAATAATTCGCTCTTATAACAAAAACCCTCCGAACAAAATTGTTCGGAGGTTTTTTTATAATAAAACAACAAATAAACTAATAAACCAATACCCTAAATAGCAGAAATATTTTTAGTCTGAATCCAGCCTACATTACCATTAGCAATTTTTATCTCTGTCCAAACACCATCGTTTTCCATAATATTCACTTTACTTCCTTCGTGAAGTATGAATAATTTAGTACCCTTATCGCTTGGCGAGCCGGTAACAGTTACAGATGGAGTAGTAATGATACCGGTTGCGCTGTTTTTTGTCTTTTCGTATTTATGTTTGGCAATAAAAAAGATAACGACTGCCAATAAAATTAATATACTTCCTCCGAAAAATCCTATTTGTTTCAAGGTTCGTAATGATGTAAAAAGATACATAGCAAATAAACCAAGAGCCAATGTAATGAGCACAATACATAGCACTGACCAGCTGCGTTCGCTCATCATATCCACTATCCCGTTTTTCCAGGTAGTTAAAAACATTTGCGGAGCCGATTCTATTTTATCCTCGGTTTTCTGATTTGCAAGTTTTAGATTCGCAATAATATCATCATCATCCGGAGCAAGTTTTTTGGCACGTTCGTAATTTAAAATAGCAAAACCAAGCGAATTCGATTTGTAATAGGCATTGCCCAGATTAAAATATATTTCGGGAGCCACTTCGCCTTTGTTCAGAATACTTTCATATAGCTTAATTGCCTTTTCGTAATTAGCTTTAGCGTATGCATCATTGGCACTGTCGAGCACAGCATCAGCCCCGGATGCAGAAAACGACATCCCTATAAACAAAAGAATAAGAGCTAAAATATTATTTAATTTCATCTTCTATTTTAGTAATTAATTGAACTGTGTTATCGTAAATCCCTTTTAAATCGCCAGAAACAGCAGCCGGAGCATAGTGTGCATACTCACAGTTATCAAGTGTGGCTAACAACTGCTGAATGGTAGCTTCAGAAACACTCTTAATCCTCAACGAATCGGTGATGGTTTCTTTATTGAGATTAGCGGTTGGTATATTTAATTTATTGCCTATGTAACCATATAGAGCTTTAAATATTTCAACATAAAACAACTCTTTATTGTTAGCCGACAAATGTTTTTCAGCCAGAAGCAATTGCTTCTTCGCCATTTTGGTTGCTCTCCTGCTTTTCACAGCCACGGCATCTTTGTTCTGCTCTCTGCGTTTACGTACTAGAATTACGAAACAAATAAACAGAACCAGAGGACTTATTAAACCTGCATAAAACAAACCTGAACCGAAGAAATAATTCTCGCCAGGCATTAGTTTAATATTATTTGTTTTGATGTATCGAATATCATTACCCAATACTTTAACATCTTCCTTGCTGCGTGGATTAAACACATTGGCTCCTGCATCGCCATCCTTACCTTTATCCACATGGATTTTGAACTCAGCCGAAGGCAAAGTGATGTATTGTTTCTTTTCAGGGTCAAAATAGCTGAAGCTAATCGGGTCTATTTGATAATCGCCCTCATGACGAGGGATTACAAGGTAATCGAATGTTTTACTTCCACTAACTCCGGTAGCACCTGCAGTAATGTTATCCTTTGTTTTCGGGTCGTATGTTTCAAAATCTTCGGGAAAATTAACCTTTAACGGGTCAACAAGTTTTATGTTTCCTTTACCGGTAATGGTTACCGTAAGATTAATCGCATCATTCGCTTTCACCTTATCTTTGTTCACTTCTGCTTTGAACGAATACTCACCCACAGCACCTGCAAAACCGGCAGGTTTTCCCGATTCGGGAAGTGCGGTTACATCAATGGTAACTCCTTTACTTTTTACAGAGTAAGTAGCGTCTTCGTATCCTCCTCCAAAAAACTGGTCAAAAATATCGCGTGGTCGTTTGTTCGATTGTTTCCTTACCACCACTTCTGCCTTCATTGGTTCAATGGTTAATTTTCCGGTACGTTGTGGAAACAAATACGATTTCTTCAATTCAGCAACACTATACACTACTCCGTTTATGTTCTCATTGGTCAGCTGTATCTGCTGACTGTTAGAAGGAACATCCTGAGACCAGAAACCAGTGTAGTCAGGGAATTTGATATCCTGAAAACCTCGTAATTGATAACGAGTATATACTTTATGACTAACGGTTATTTGTTCTCCCTGATAGGCTTTGGTCTTATTTACTGTAGTTTTTATAAACAGATTATCGCTTACATCATCGTTCGAAGGCGCTGATGTATTTTGCTGAGGGTTGCCCTGGTTTTGATTTGGGTTAGCCTGAGCCGAACCTTTCACCACTTCAATGGCAATTGCATTCGATTGAATATTGGCTCCATTTACCGTTACACTTGCCGGAGCAATGGTAAATTTCCCTTCTTTTTTTGCTGCTAAAATGTAGGATAAAGTGATAGATTGGCTCATAGCACCATTCACAAACGACATGGATGTGCTCTGGTTTGGCCCCGAATACACATCAAATTCATTTAATGCCGGCATTTTAAAATTAGCGCCATTTGCATTTAATGAAAACGTAACCTGAAATGTTTCACCAACAGCTACCTTGGTTTTACTGGCCGATGCAGTGAACTTTTGCGCAATGGAGGTATGGGCCATCGCAACAAACAGAAGTAATATGTAAGCTATTTTTTTCACTCTTGGTTAACTTTAAACTTTTAACATTCTAACTTTAAACAAAACTACCAATCTTTTTCAATCTGTGCCTTCGCACCTTTCACTTTTGCTTTCTTCATTTTGTCCTGAAGATTTTTCTCATCGTTCTGCAAAGCGTCTAACAAGCGTTTTGCATCTTCTTTCGAAATTTGCTTTTGCTCTTTTTTCTCCTTGTCTTTATTCTCCTTGTCTTTATCCTGTTTTTCCTTGTTTTCTTTTTTGTCTTTATCCTTATTTTTTTTGTCGTCCTTTTTCTGATCGTCTTTTTTCTTATCGTCTTTCTTGTCCTTGTTATCTTTTTTATCCTGATCTTTCTTTTGCTGTTGCTGCTGTTGCTTCAACATTTGTTGAGCATACGAATAATTATAACGGGTATCCTCGTCATTCGGATTGTTCTTCAGCGCATTTTTATATGCATCCAAAGCATCCTGATATTTCTTCGTTTTCATCAACGAATTCCCCAGATTGTGATAAGCCTTTGCCAACGTATCTTTCGAAGTAGCTCTGTGTGTGGCGGCCTGAAACTGCTCTGCAGCCTCTTCGTATTTCTTTTGTTTGTAATAAGCATCACCAAGATTAAATGCTCCTTTATACGAATCTTTATTTTTGCCCAATGCCTTGTTATAGTTCTTTTCTGCCTCCACATACTTTTTACTATCGTAATCTTTGTTTCCATCACGAATGTATTTTTTCTCTTCTTGTGCATTTAAGCCAAAAGAACAAAGCAAAAACATAACGAACAGAGCCATGCCCTTCACCCTTTTCACACCCGATATCAATAGCCTATTGTTTCTCATTTCCAAATAAATTTAAACGCTGATACAACTTGCTTTTTCTTTCTGTCAAAAATGTTTCGATGATTAACAATAACAACGAAGCCGAAATGAACCACTGAAAACGGTCTTCGTAATCGCTGTACATTTTACTATCGAATTGTTTTTTCTCTAATTTATTTATCGCGTCTAATACATTGTTTAATCCTGCATCGGAATTAGAAGCTCGTACATATATTCCATTACCTGCAGCCGAAATCTGTTCCAGGGTTTGTTCGTTTAGTTTTGTTACAATGGTGTTACCCTGTTTATCTTTTCTGAACCCTTCGCGCACCGTGCCTCTGTACATCGGAATTGGAGTTCCTTCTGCCGAACCCATACCAATGGTATGTATCGCAATTCCTTTTTCTGCTGCTGCTTCAGCCGATTTTACAGCACCTGCTTCGTTATCTTCTCCGTCTGTTATTACAACAATGGCTTTATTTTTTCCTTCATCCTTACCAAACGATTCCATAGCAAGATCGATAGCTGCACCTATATCTGTACCCTGATTAGGAATTAAATCGGTACTTATACTTTCTAAAAACAATTTAGCTGCCGAGTAATCGGTGGTAATAGGCAATTGCACGTATGCTTGTCCGGCAAACACAACTATCCCGATACGGTCGCCTTCGAGTTTGTCCAGCAATTTCGAAATAGCCTGCTTTGCTTTTTCCAGTCGATTCGGTTGCAAATCTTCTGCCTTCATACTGTTCGATACATCCAGACATATCATCAAGTCGGCACCTTTGCGCTTTACTTCTTCCAGTTTGGTTCCTACCTGAGGGTTTACAATTCCCATTACCACAAAAGCAAATGCCACACAGAATAAAATAAATTTCCAGAAACGTTTCGATTTGGAAACATCAGGAAACAATATCTGAATCACTGTCATATCACCAAACGTTTTCAGTGCCTTCTTTCTCCAAATGTTAATCACCATGTAAATGATGATAAACACTGGTATCAGGCCGAATGCGTATAAATAATATTTATTTTCTAATTGAAACATCTTTTATGGAATACTCTTAAATAAAATATTTTTAATTAAAAACTCAAGTACTAACAATACCGCTGCAGCTAAAGCAAACGGTAAAAAATGTTCTGCTTTATTGGTGAAATTCTTTTCTTCAAAAATGGTTTTTTCCAATCGGTCTATTTCTTTGTAAATGCTTTTCAACTTATCATTATCAGTAGCCCGGAAATATTTACCACCTGTTCCATCCGCTATTTCGCCTAATGTCTTTTCATCTATTTGAACATCTACATAACCGTATTGATAACTTCCGTCAGGATACATAGCTATCGGAGCAAGGGCTTTTCCCATTGTTCCCACACCAACCGTGTACACTCTCACACCAAAAGCTTTTGCTATTTCGGCTGCCGTAAGCGGTGCTACTGACCCTTGATTGTTTATCCCGTCTGTTAAAAGAATAACCACTTTACTTTTGGCTTTGCTGTCTTTAACACGCGAAACAGCTGTAGCAAGTCCGTTACCTATGGCTGTTCCATCTGCCACCATTCCGGTATGAATTCCCGAAAACAAATTCTTTATCACTGCATGATCAGTGGTAAGCGGACATTGAGTAAAACTTTCGCCCGAAAAGATAACAAGACCTATTCTATCGTTCGGACGGCTGTCGATAAAATCCTGAGCCACTTCTTTAGCCGCCTCAATACGGTTTGGTTTAAAATCTTTCGACAACATACTTCCCGAAATATCCAAACACATTACGATATCAATGCCCTCTGTTTTTACATCCTTATAACTCGAACGAGACTGAGGACGAGCCAGCACAATGATAAGCAACCCCACAGCAATAACTCGCAATGCGATAACTGCATGACGCAAATACTGCTTGTAAGAAACTTTCACTCCTTCAAAACCACCAACAGATGACACTTTAAGCTCGGCTGTATACGTTTTGTTTTTCCAAATATACCAAGCCACTATTGCCGGAATGAGCAACAACAGCCATAGCAGTTCTTTATTTGCAAAAGTTATATCTCTGAAAAAATCAAACATTCTTATTATGCTTTGTTTTGATTTGCAGCATTAGCTCCTGCGTTAGTATTTACTGTCCATTCATCTTTCTTCGTTCCGGTCACAAAGTCGTAACTATTCGACAAGCACAAGTCATTTTCCGCAGCAGTTGGCTGTTCTTTGGCAAACTTAACCAAGTCGGATAATACAAGCACTTGTTTCAATTTCGATTTGCTCTCTTCATCTATTGCCACATTGCGAAACCCATGAATAATTTCGTCAGTGGTTTGCTCCAGTGCCTGAATTTTAAATCTGTTTTCGATATACTCTCTTACAATATCCGTTAGCGAACTGTAGTACAATTTCATTTTGCCTTCCTGCCAAAGTTTTTCGTTCTTGAGCTTTTCCAGTTTTTCGTAAGCTATAATGTGGGCAGGTATTTTCGGCACTTCCACTTCGGGCACCACAGGTTTTATCTTATTCATTTTTCTTACAAAATAAATAATCAACAGGGTTAAAACCAACACAGCTACTGCTGTCCACACCACCCACATATTATCTTTCAACCAATCAACGAAAGTATACGTTTCGGCAAAAGGAGCTTTAATATCTTTTATAGCTGCTGTGGTATCTACCGCCACACCACCCACATGAAGCAATAAAGGCTCGGTAAATATTCCGTTGGTATCGCCATTTACCATAAACTTAATAGGAGGTATGGCCCAATATCCCGAATCGAATGAAGTTACATAAAGTGTTTTGGACTGAACAAACTGAAACGGATTATTTTTATCCGGAATAAGTGTATCCAGTTTCGACTGACCTACCACTTCCACTTCTTTTCTGAGCGTATCGGCTATTTCGGGCCATTGCACTTTTATCTGCTTTCCTTTGTCAGCACGATACTGTATGCTCAGTTTCAGTTTTACCTGCTGCCCGATTTTAATGGTATTGCTATCGAGGGTAGCAGTAGCTTTTATATCTTGAGCAAAACCGGAAAACGAAACAAACATCAACGCGCACAGCAGAAGTACTGATGGTATTAATTTTATTTTCCCTTTTAATTTCATTCTCTTTTTTCTTTTCGCAACAATACTGATTGCTGTTTTGGATATTATCTTCTCTTAAATAAATTTGTTAAAGGCTGAATGTAGGACTCGGCTGTGTTAATATTAGCAGTATCTACACCGCTTTTATTAAATGCTTCTTTCAAAAACGCTTCACGTCTTTTGGCCGAAGCCGCAAAATGTATTCTCACATTCTTATCAGCCGTATCTATCCATTTAATGGCACCACTTTCGGCATCTTTAAATTTAACAAGACCCACATTCGGCAATTCCTGTTCGCGTTTGTCGTAAATGCGAAGCGCCACCAGATCGTGCTTTTTATTAGCTATTTTCAAAGCGTCTGTAAAATTATCGTCCATAAAATCGGAAATGATAAACGCAATGCTTCGTTTTTTAATAACACCGGTAAGGTATTTCAACGCCAGTTCGATGTTTGTTTTTTTATGTTCTGGCTTAAATTCAATAAGGTCGCGAATAATGCGCAATACATGGCTTTTTCCTTTTTTAGGAGGAATAAACTTTTCTATTTTATCTGTAAAAAAGATGATGCCTATTTTATCATTGTTCTGAATTGACGAGAAGGCAAGCACCGCACACAGTTCGGTAATGAGTTCCTGCTTGAGTTGTTTCTGAGTTCCAAACTCGCCCGAAGCACTTACATCCACGAGCAACATCACGGTCATTTCTCTTTCCTCTTCAAACACTTTTACAAAAGGAGTATTGAATCGTGCCGTAACATTCCAGTCGATAGAACGTATATCATCGCCAGGCTGATATTCACGAACCTCGCTAAAGGTCATACCTCGGCCTTTAAAAGCACTGTGATACTCCCCAGAAAATATCTGGTTGGAGAGACCACGTGTTTTAATCTCTATTTTTCTTACTTTTTTTAATAGCTCGCTTGTTTCCATAATTCAGCCCTTAAACCTCCCCCTTTCGGGGAAGGGATAAAGGAGAGGGGCACTTAAGGTACTTCTATCGTATTTAATATTTCATTCACTATCATTTCCGAAGTAATGTTTTCGGCTTCGGCTTCGTATGTCAAACCAATACGGTGACGAAGCACATCGGTACAAATAGCACGCACATCTTCCGGAATAACATAACCTCTGCGTTTGATAAATGCATACGCTTTAGCTGCCATTGCCAAATTAATACTTGCACGTGGCGAACCTCCGAAACTAATCAGTCCGGCAAATTTGTTCAATTTATATTCGGCAGGAAAACGAGTAGCAAACACAATGTCTACAATATATTTCTCAATCTTTTCGTCCATGTATACATCCTTAACCACCTTGCGGGCATTCAGAATGTCGTCTGTTTTCAATATCTGATTTACATTTGGATATTCGGCAGCCAAATTCTGACGAATAATTTTACGCTCATCCTCTTTGTTAGGATATCCAATTACTACTTTCAACATAAAACGATCCACCTGAGCTTCGGGCAATGGATAGGTTCCTTCCTGCTCTATCGGGTTTTGAGTAGCCAATACCAAAAACGGATTAGGCAACTTAAAGGTTTGTTCGCCTATGGTTACTTGTTTTTCCTGCATGGCTTCGAGCAAGGCACTTTGCACCTTTGCCGGAGCACGGTTAATCTCATCTGCCAATATAAAATTAGCAAAGATAGGCCCGTGTTTTACGGTAAACTCTTCCTTTTTCTGACTATAAATCATTGTTCCTATCAAGTCGGCAGGCAACAAGTCGGGTGTAAACTGAATACGGCTAAAGTTAGCGTGAATAGTAGATGCAAGCGATTTTATGGCAAGCGTCTTAGCCAATCCCGGAACACCTTCCAGCAATATATGACCATTGGACAACAAGCCTATCAGCAATCGTTCTACCATGTATTTCTGGCCCACTATCACCTTGTCCATTTCCAGCGTTAGCAAATCTACAAATGCCGATTCGCGCTGTATTCGTTCGTTTAATTCTTTTATATCAGTCATTGTTTTGTAATTTTAGTTGATAAAACTAGTACTATTTTTCAGGGTGCAAAAGTAACCTACAATGACCCCGTATGCGGGCTTTGTGCTGTTAAAAAGTGTTAAGACTTTTTCGAATTAAGAATTTTTAAGAAATCAATAATAACAAGGGTTTGGGAGGGGTTTTTAGATTTCAAATTTCAGATTTCAGATTTGCAGAATTTTAGATTTTTAGAATGATAAATGGAGGAGTATTGAGATGTGAGTATTGAGATGTGAGTATTGAGATGTGATGCTTGAAGTAAGTTTTTATTGAATAACTATTTTTGTAGTATATTTGTGGGAGGAAAAAATGATGTGTTGTGGCGGGACGCCACAGAATAAGAAACACGAGCGGTCTAATAATAATTGAAATGAAAAATCTATTTTTTATTACATTTTTACTTTTTACCTTTGGTTGTCAAAATGCTGGAGATTACAAAAACTCTCCTAAAACGTATCTGGATACTGTTTTTAAAATCATAGAGAAGCACTCAATCATGAGAGATTCTATAGATTTAACTAAAATAAAAGAGGATGCTTATGCTGAAATTAAAAACATTAAGAGCTTAAAAGAATGCCATTCAATTGTAGCGTCTGTTCTTCATAAATTAGGTGATAATCATAGTGCATTTCTTGAAAAATCATATTATAAGCATCTATTTGCCCCCAGTGTGAATGAAATCCAAAGGAGTATATTTACGTTTGATGGAGAATTATTGAAAACAAATATTGGATTTCTAAGAATTGACGGCTTGAATACGGCTGATTCAATTACCACCAAGGAATACATCGACAGTCTACAAATACTTATAAAATCTATTGATAATATAAAAATTAAAGGGTGGATTTTGGATTTAAGAAATGATACCGGTGGTAATGGCTGGGCTATGCTTGGCGGTTTGGGACCTTTATTGGGTGACGGTGTATTTGAATACTTAATGGATATTAATCATAAAAAAGTGCCATTTTCTTATGAAAATGGAGATTTAAAAATTGATTTCAAAAAAGGATTTAGAATTAGAAAACCATATCATCTTTTTTTTAACAATAGACCTATTGCTATATTAACTTCCCACATTACTGCGAGTGCAGGAGAAATGGTTGTAATTGCATTCAGAGGAAAAATTAATTCAAGAAGTTTTGGTGCAGAAACCTATGGTGTTTCTACTGCAAAGGAATTATTCCTTTTACCCGATAGTTGCTTTTTGCATCTAACCACGCTAATTGATGTTGATAGAACAGGTAAGATATATGGTAAAGCGATAGTTCCTGACAGCATTGTTCACCATCCCTTTGATATTAATGAACCTTATGACCCCGTTATCCATGCAGCAGAAAATTGGATAATGAATTATAAAAATTAGTTTACCCTTTATTCGCTTTACGAGGGGTTTAACATGTTCGACACTTTAAATTTCATGCTTCAATTTATCTAGAGCATCTTGAGTATCTTTATCAATTAATATAACCACCTTTTTAATTAAGGGTATCATTTTTCTGCCTTTATCTGTTATCAGGTAATCAAATATAGCTGGGTTGGAAGGGTCAGGCACTTCTGTGGTCACCATTTTTTCTTCTATAAGCAGGTCGAGTGTTTTTATAATTACACGGGACGATAATTCGGAAAAATATTTTATTTCTGTAAACTTTTTTTTGCCGGTTGCTACTATATCTAATACCCCTGCCTTGGCACAAGTATCGTGCGAATCCCAAATCAATTTAAGTTTTGCACATTCTTTTTTTAATTTTTGTACCTCCGGATTGTTAACATCAATTTCAATTTTTTTCATAGCCATTAGATTGATGCAATAAAGATAAATAGTTTTTAAATAAAAAAAACATTAGTGCCAAACGCACTAATGTAAAAGCTATTAAAAAATTATTTTCCTTTGCATCATCTTTTCAAATCGACACCTGTTCTTTGAGTTTTGAAAAGAAATTTCTGAAGGAAAATGAGGGGAAAATGAGTTTTATTCACCTCCCCATTTAGAGAGGTTAATAAAAATACATTTTTGCTCACCTCCCCATTTAGAGAGGTTAATAAAAATAGATTTTTGCTCATCTCCCCATTTAGGGAGGTTAATAAAAATACGTTTTTGCTCACCTCCCCATTTAGAGAGGTTAATAAAAATACGTTTTTGCTCACCTCCCCATTTAGAGAGGTTAATAAAAATACATTTTTGCTCACCTCCCCATTTAGGGAGGTAAAAGGAGTACAGTTTTTAAATAGTAACAACATCAAATAATAAAAAACAATTAATAATTAACATTAACTAATACTTATAAATATGCCAGCAATTAATCAATGGCTACCAGCCGTAAATTTCGTCCGCAGCGCAGTAGGTACTAACTACACCATTGCACTTAAAGTAAGTACTTTTCATTTTAATGCACTAACAGCAGCCGCGCCTTCGAACACTACAATAGCCGCTCAATTAGTTATTTTTACTCCCTTTCATACCAATGTGGTTAATACTTCGTCCACCAAAGATGGTGCTGCCGGCAGCCGAAAGAGCGATACTCAGGCCAAAGACCAGTTGTTTTTGATAATGACACAAGAAAAAATGCCCATGTGGCGACAAATGATTAGCAATGTGTATATGCCCGGAACTCCCGGCTTCACTAATCTTTTCCCTCACGGAATGGACGATTTTTACAAAGGAACTATCGAAAATAAATTATTACATCTAAAAACGCTGCGCGACAAATGCAATCTGGATGCGGCTTTAACAGCTGTGGCCACTTTAATAACTACATTTTATGGATTAATAAGTTCTGCGCGAGGCAATCAGGAAGGCGAAAAAACACTGGTAGGTGTGGCTATTGCCGACCAAAAGGCTGCCATAGAAGCCATGTGTATTCAGCATTTTGCCGATTATGGCGTTATCGTAAACCTGTATCCAAACGAACCTACCATAATCAAAAGCTTTGTGGATGTGGCTACCATGCAGGCACATGTTCATAGCAATGTGTACGAAGGCACTGTAAATAGTGATAAAATAAAAATGGTAGCAACTAAAAAATCGACACCAACCACTAAAATTAAAGTTACCTGCGATGTAGATTGCCAAGTGTGGGTTAACGATTCGGCCAAAAACAAAGCACATCCCGTTGGAGTTTTTATTCCTGCCAACACCCCTACTACAGCCGCTTTCCCCGACCTTGGTAATTTCCTAAATCGTGTGTATCAAATCCATAATTTAGATTTAAACACCAAAGGACATTATTCGGTGGAGTTTTTGTAAATTAGATTTGAGTATTGAGATATGAGAAGCTTCGCAGCAATGCGGGGCTTTTTTATTGTTGATTGGCAATTGAAGTAAGTTTTTATTTAATGAGTATTTTTGTAGTATATTTGTAGGAGGAAATTTAAGGGGAGGTATGGAGGGGAGGAATAATTTGTAAAGGAGAACGAACATAACCGAAAAGAAAAAAGCAGTACCTTGAAGAAACTTTTTACAATATTACTTTTACTGACTTATGGAATTTGTGAAGGGCAGAATCTTGTGCCTAACAATTCATTTGAAGTTTTAGATTCTTGTAATCGTTTGATTGGTGGAATTTGGGCGGAGTATGCTCACCCTTGGAATAGTCCTAACACGGGAACAGCAGATTTATTTAATAGTTGTTCAACAAATACGACTACAATGATGCCAAACAATTGGGCAGGTTATCAATATCCACATTCTGGTAACGGCTATGCAGGGGGATGTTTTTGGGGTGACGTTTATAAAGAATATTTGCAAATAGAATTAGACAGCATTATGACTTACCAAGAACATTATTGTATTAGCTTTTATGTAAACCTTGCAAGCAAAGCATTATGGGCACATAACAATATTGGGCTTTATATTTCAGATACAATGGTTCACGATACAACAAGTAACCTACTAAATTTTACGCCTCAAATTAATGATACTAATATTGTATCCGACACCACGAACTGGACTTTGATTTATGGACAGTATATTGCACACGGTGGAGAAAGATATATAATTATTGGTAATTTCTTTTCTGATGCCGTAACTGATTCTATTCAATTTCATACAGGTGCTTTCGTACCTGCATATTATTACATTGATGATGTGAATGTACATTGCTGTAGTTGTGATAGCGTTAATCACAGTGGCATAAATGAATTAGCAAAAGAAGAGATAACCATTTACCCCAATCCAATTATTGACGAACTTAATGTTCAAGCAAACAATTACGACCCAACAGAAATAACTCTTTACGACCTTTCATCAAGAAAACTATTACAGCAAACCTTTACAAACACAACAACCCTAAACACCGAACAACTTGCAAAAGGAATGTATTTTTATGAAGTGCGATGCTTCGACAAGCTCAGCAGGACAAACAGAATAATTAAGAACGGTAAATTAATTAAAGAATAAACCGCAAGCGCGAGTGCGTTTGCAGGTAATACATCCTCTGATTTTCATCATAGTTTACCCTATTAATACTCCATTGCTTTGCATTGTGTTTTACAACACAAAATAAGGTGGCGAAAGAAAGCTAATATTGAAATTAATTATACAAAAAACCGGAAAAAGAAATGACACCAGAAGAACCCCAAAAAACTGAAACAAAAAACAGTAAAATTGGGTATCCATTTTTAATTGTATTTACATTGTTCTTTGTAGGCTTGGGCTACTTTATTTCTTCCAGATACAACAACCAACCGAAACTGCCGTTTTTAGGACAGTGCCGCTACGATTCTGTTAAAAAAGATGGTTCCTTTATGATAGATAGTGTTCATCATATTGTAAAAGACTTTTCTTTTATTGATCAAACCGGAAAACCAATTACAGAAAATGATTTTAAAGGAAAAATATACGTTACCAATTTCTTCTTTACTACCTGCGTATCCATTTGTCCTGTTATGAATAATCAAATGCAACGAGTAGTGGAGGCATATAAGCAGGAGCCAAGCGTTCTTTTTTTATCTCACACTGTTTATCCCGAAAACGATTCGGTGAGTGTATTGGCAGCTTATGCAGAAACTCAAAATGCCGATGTAAGTCGCTGGCATTTTGTTACCGGTAGCAAAAAAGAGCTTTATGATATGGCTCGAAATAGTTATTTACTTTCTTCTGATAATGGTGATGGTGGTAGTGAGGATTTTGTGCATACACAAAAGCTTGCCTTGGTAGATACCGACCGACATATACGAGGCATATACGATGGCCTTAATCCGAAGGATGTGGATAGGCTCATAGGGGATATTGCCATCTTACTTAAAAGTAATAAGTCTCCCCAAAATTAAATAGCGAATTCATTTTAACATAGGCAGGTGTTATTATCAGCACACACGAATAGCAAAAAATAAAAACTACTTTTGCAACGTTGCACAGTATAAAGCAAGAAATTTATTAAAAAGAAATTGAGGATGAGAAATAAGATAATTATAACCTTTGCAATAGTGGTTTCGATGGTAGGCTGTACTAATGCTCCGTCAGAAGAAAAAAAACCTACTATGATGCAACCTACTGGCGAAAACAGTGAAATTAAAAAGGTAATTAAGCAAGAACAACTTGCTACAAAGAGAGACCCCGTTTGCCGAATGCCTGTTTGGAAATATTTAACGGATACTACCCTATACAAAGGAAATATTTATGGCTTTTGCGGCAAAGGATGTAAAGACGAATTTCTAAAAAAGCCCGAAGAGTATTCTCAAAAAACCAAATTGTAAGTGATACTAATAAGTAATCGCTTGGTTTGAATATCACTTTCGATGAAACGTGCGCGAGCGTGTGCTGGAAGCTTGAAGTAAGATTTTATTTAATAAATAGATTAGTAGTATATTTGTAGAGTAAAAAAATGGCTTTTAATATCATTCCTTAGCTTATGGTTTGTTTCGGCAAAGGCATTTTTCCCTTTTCACGATTTACCAAATGGTGAAAAAAGATTCAGAGTAGGAGTCTCCTTTTGTCCCATTTCAATCACCAAATGGAAAAACACCGACAGTTTAATGATGTTAAGTTCGGGCAAAGTTAACTCGAGCAAGCTCGCTTTTTCTTACCTCAACCAGTTTGGAGTTACTTTTGGAGTCAGAGTTTTAGACGATTTCTATATTCAAACCGGAGGCTGCTTTTTGGAACACAATATAAAAGAACTGGCAGACGGAGAAACATCTACTCCAAAAGGAGTGTACAAATACACCGTTTCTTATTCATATCGGTCTAACTATATTCAAGTGCCCCTTTCGGTTACTTATTGTCCTGACGAAATGAGTGCATTATATTTAAACTTTGGGCTGAAAGCTAATTTCATTTCTTACGAACAGATCAACGGTTATCATATCACTTCATTTGTGCAAAACTACAGCTCTTACAGTGGCACCCCCATTGAAGAAATGGTGAACAAAGAATACAAAGGAATGAAATATACTTCTATGACCCCATACATAAATGTGGGAGGAATACTCAATACAGAAGGAAAAAAAATCGGATTTATCTATTACGGTTCGTTGGACTTTCCAACTATGTATAGTCAACATAACACTATCACAAAATTTACCTTCTTCGATTTTTCATCATTTAACTTTGCATGTGTTTACAATTTTTAAATCAAAAAATATTAAATCTTCGTGCAACCTATCTTGTATTTATGTCGTCTATTAAAGTAGAACAAATTAAATCTGTATAAAATGAAATCAAAATTACTGCTGTTATCGTGTATTATTTCTGTTTCGGCCCTGGCTCAAAACAATATTTACATAGACCATGCTACCTACACAACTATGAAAGCAAATGGTCAGTTAAACACGTCAAAAAACTATCTTTTTACAGATGCTGTGGCTCCCACAGGTGCACCGGTAAAATATCACGGGGTTCAAAATAAATCTCAAAGTTCTATTTGCAGTTGTATGATTCCGCTGGATACTACATTTACAGAAGTTCCGATGGTGAGTTACGGAGGCGCTAATTCGAGTGTTTATCAAGACAACCGTAATGACGATGCATCGTCCATTCTTATTCCAATGCCTTTTAGCTTTAATTTTTACGGAGCCATGTATTCGCAGGTTTTTATTAATAACAACGGAAACATCTCGTTTAACCAGCCCTATTCGCAATACAATGCCACTATGTTTCCGATGGCGGGTTATAATATGCTTGCACCTTTTTGGGGCGATGTGGATACCCGCGATTTTTCGGGAAACCCGAGCTGCCTGGTTTATTATAAAATAACACCAACGGCTATGATTGTGAAATGGGAAAATGTGGGTTACTTCGATATGCACTTTAACCTTATTAATACGTTTCAGTTAATTATTACCAATGGTAGCGACCCTATTTTGCCTGCCGGAAAAAATGTTGGGTTTTGTTATGGCGATATGCAATGGACCTCGGGCGATGCTTCGGGAGGAGGAGGAGGCTGGGGAGGAATACCGGCTACAGTTGGGGTAAATCAGGGTAATGGCTTTGATTATTTTCAGGTTGGAACATTTGCTTATCCGGGAGTTACTTTTGATGGTCCTTATAATGGTGTAGATGCTGTAGATTGGTTGGATAATCAAGGAATGTATTTTGACATTGCATCTTCGGGCAATATTGCACCAATTATAATCAACAACAATATTTGCGATACAATAGATGTGTACACAGGCGATACAACACATTCTGTTCTGATTGATTCGGTTTATTTTACCATAGGGGCAAGCACTCCGGAAATAAGTCAAACTGTAAATACAACTTTTACCTCTCCCGATACACTGTCGTTCAGTTACGACACTGTGATGAATACTCCCACTTACCAAAGCTTTTTGTGCAAGTTTAAAGTTACACAATTAGCAACAGGATTACATTATATATATGTAACGGCTACAGATAACGGAGTTCCGGCCATGACAACCATTGATACGCTTGTTATCCGAAGCAATTATTATCCGGGAACAACTACGGGAATAAATCAGTTGCACAGCGAAAACATACTTTTTGAACTAGCGCCTAACCCTAGTAACGGGCTTGTGTTGATTAAGCAAAATATGGGTTGGACTTCTGTGTTAACTATTACCAATATTGTAGGACAACAAATAATGACTGTTCAGTTGAACAACAAAGAACAAACCATTGATATTTCTAAACTATCGCCCGGAATTTATTTCGCCACATTAACCAATAAAGAAGGGCAAAGTAAAACGATAAAAGTAGTGAAGGAATAAAATAACACTCGAAAAATGACATTTGGGTATACCATGCGCTAAACTGCATGAACTGTAAACAAAAAAACTCTCCTGAAATCAGGAGAGTTTTTTTGTTTTAGGGTGGCTGATGGGACTCGAACCCACGACACTCGGTACCACAAACCGATGCTCTAACCAAACTGAACTACAGCCACCGTGTATTTTTGAGGGTGCAAATATATGTTTTTTTATAAAATGCAGATATTTTATTTTGATTTTATCATTTTTTATGTGTTTGGCAGGGCAATATCCAAATCATTTAATATTCCTAACTTCGCACCCCTGAAATGGAAAATAAAGATACGAATACCACACTGCATGTAGAAGGCATGGACTGTGCCAACTGCGCACTAGGCATAACCAAAAACCTGCAAAAAAACGGGATGGAAAATGTGTATGTGGATTTCGCCACTGGCGAAGCTGTGTTTTTGATGAAAGACAAATCGAAATTGAAGCAGATTATTGATTCTATTCAGGGTTTGGGCTACAAAGTGGTGGACAGTAAGTACCGGGCGGAGCAAGAAGGTAAACTATCTCCCATTGAAAAGCGCTTTTATTTTACGCTCCCGTTTACAGCTATTTTGTTTTTCTCTCACATGGTCCTCCCCCACGATTTTATACTCAATCAGGCTTATGTGCAGTTATTGATATGTCTTCCGGTATTTATTATCGGCATTATGCAGTTTGGCAAAAGTGCATGGGGCAGTCTTAAATCGGGCGTTCCTAATATGGATGTACTTATTTTTATTGGCTCCACTTCTGCATTTATTTATAGTATAATTGGTATGTGGATGTATCGCGATGCGCATTTGGTGCATAATTATCTGTTTTTTGAAACAACAGCTACTATCATTTCCCTGGTGTTGCTGGGCAATGTGTTCGAACACCGGTCGGTTAAACAAACTACTACTGCCATCCGCGAGTTGAGCGCCATACAGGTTACTACTGCCCGAATAGTAAGTTTGCAATTGGGAAAAGAAGTGATTACAGATATAGAATACAAAAACATTCATGTTGGAGCGATATTACAGGTAAACACCGGGGACAAAGTGCCTGTGGATGGAGAAATTATTTCGGGCGATGCATCGATAGATGAGTCGATGATAACCGGGGAAAGTGTGCCTGCCGAAAAAAGTACAGGGCATAAAGTGATTGGCGGAACGATTGTAGTTAATGGCAGTTTGAGAATGCGAGCCGAAACAGTAGGCGACCAAACAGTGCTTGCCAAAATAATAGAACTTGTAAAAAAGGCTCAACAAAACAAACCGAATATTCAGAAATTAGGAGATAAAATATCGGCCATATTTGTGCCGGTAGTACTCGGCATTTCTATAATCACTTTTTTTGTCAATTACTTTTTTATTGATTTTGATGCTGCAAATGCTGTGTGCGAATCGATGATGAGAGCAATAGCTGTACTGGTTATTTCTTGCCCTTGTGCTATGGGGCTTGCTACTCCAACTGCTGTGATGGTGGGCATAGGACGTGCTGCACGAAAAGGCATATTAATAAAAGGAGGAAGCACACTTGAAGAATTTGCCAAGATTAAGAACATCCTTTTTGATAAAACAGGAACACTGACTACAGGCAATTTTAAAATAAAAAACATAAGCGTTTATAATAACAGTAGTGAAGCTGAGGTAAAAAGTATACTGGTTCAAATGGAACAGCACTCGTCTCACCCCATCGCAAAATCAATACTACAGGCATTGCATGGAACAGCAGAAGAAGCTAACCTTACACTTCTAAATATTAAAGAAGAAAAAGGATTAGGTGTATCGGCCACGGATAAAGACGATAATGCGTATCAGATAGGTTCGTATAAAATAGCTACACACCTCACCAAAGAAAACGAGCACTCAATTTATGTTGTAAAAAACGATACCCTGATTGCAACTGTTGATATGGAGGACGAAATAAAAACCAATGCCTCCGAACTCATCAGCGACTTGCATAAACAGGGCATCTCCTCGTTAATGATAAGTGGAGATAACAATGCAAAATGTGAAGCACTGGCCAAAAAACTAAATATTGATAAAGTATATGGAGAGCAATTGCCGGCACAAAAACTAGACCTGATAGATGCGCTGGTAAAACAAGCTCCAACTGCTATGGTAGGCGATGGAGTGAATGATGCACCAGCTCTGGCAAAAGCTACAGTGGGCATTTCGCTAAGCAATGCCACACAAGTAGCTATTCAGTCGGCACAAATTATACTCTTAAAAAGCAACGACCTTTCGGTGCTTACCGAAGCTCATTTGATAAGTAAACATACACTGATTACTATCAAACAGAATTTATTCTGGGCATTTATTTATAATGTTATTGCTATTCCCATAGCGGCAATGGGCTTTCTGAGTCCTGCTTTCGGGGCACTTACCATGGCCCTCTCCGATTTGATTGTGATTGGAAATTCCATTCGTTTAAAAACAAAAAAGCTGAAATAAGGCATGGCAGGCGAAAAAAAACTAAACATCCTTTTTCTTTCGAGCTGGTATCCAAACAGAGTTTCGCCCACATTGGGAAACTTTGTTCAAAAGCATGCCGAAGCTGTTGCTTTAAAATCGAATGTTTCAGCCTTGTTTGTTTGTTCGGATGCAAATTGCAAACAGAAATATGAAATAACAGAGAGTACACTTAAGAATGTGTACACGGTTAACGTCTATTATAAAAAGGTGGAACATTCGATTCCGGTGATTGCTCAACTACAAAAAGCCAATCGGTACTTTCGTGCTCACTTATTGGGATTAAACGTAATATTAAAAAACTGGGGCAAACCTGATTTTCTTCACCACAATATTTTGTATCCGGCCGGTGTGATAGCGTTATATCTGAAAAACAAATACCGAATACCTTATATCATTACCGAAAACTGGACAGGATATTTACCATCCAAGAAAATGAAATTTGGTTTTATCCAAACATTTCTTTCAAAAAAAATTGCAGCAAATGCAAGTTACATCACCCCGGTATCAAAAGATTTGCGCGATGCGATGATTCATCTTGGATTCAATTCCAACTATGAAATTATTTATAATGTGGCTGACACCAAATTATTTTTTCCTACCACACAGAAATCAAAAGACAGAAAAATAAGGCTCCTACACATATCAACATTAGATGAAGCGCATAAAAACATTTCGGGAATGCTTCGTGTAACAGCCCAATTGAAGAATCAAAGAAACGATTTTGAGTTTTGGTTTGTGGGAGATGGTGATGTTACACCACACATAAAAACTGCCACAGAAATGGGTATTTATAATACGTTTGCTTTTTTTGATGGAACAAAAACCACTACCGAAGTGGCAGTACTGATGCGCTCTTCGGACTGCTTTGTTATGTTCAGTAATTACGAGAATCTGCCTTGCGTAATAATTGAAGCACTTGCCAGTGGATTACCTGTGGTATCGTCTACAGCTGGAGGAGTGCCCGAACACATCACCGAAAACATGGGATTGCTAGTGGCTCCATTAGACGAAAAGGCTTTATTGGAATCGTTGAATAAAATAATAGACAATATCCGCTCAGGTAAATATGACACTGATGAACTGTCAAATTATGCTAAAAACAATTTTAGCTACGAAAGTGTAGGCAAAAAATTTAATACTCTGTATAATCAAATATTAAAAACTCAAACGCTACGATGAGTAAAATTTCTAAATTATTTAAAGCACTTTCATTAATCATCAAACAGCCCGCCCTGCTCAACAAAGTATTGGATGATGCTGATGTAAACAGACAGGAAGTGATTTCAAAATATGGCCTTACCAAAGGATTAAAAACAGTTGATATTAACACCCTGTTTCCCGATTTTGATGAAACAGTTGAACCGTTTTGTGCTATGGACGGGGGCTCTACTCCTATCGACCTTGCTTTGCTTAAAGCACTAGTGAGAAACAAAAAGGATTGTATGTATTTTGAAATAGGCACATGGAGAGGAGAAAGTGCCGCTAATGCGGCAAGTTTGGCAAAACTATGTGTAACGCTTAACCTGCCGGATGAAGAAATGATACAAATGGGTATGGATAAAGAATATGTTGGCCTTCATCGTTTTTTTTCAAAAAAGATGAATAATATTATTCACCTGCAGGCGAATTCTCAAACGTATGATTTCAGCGAACATCACAAAAAATATGATGTGGTGTTTATTGATGGAGACCACCATTACCGAAGTGTAAAATCAGATACTCAAAATGCATTTAAGCTCCTAAAAGACGATAGCTCGGTAATTGTATGGCACGACTATGGAAATACCCCTAACAATATTCGTTGGGATGTACTAAACGGAATCCTGGACGGAACACCAACCGAAAAACATCAACATTTATGCAGGGTATCGAATACCCTATGTGCAATATACACCACACAACTTGTGAAAGCGGAGCATCGAAAACTCTATTCTGAACCTAATAAGTATTTCAGCATTTCGGTTAAAACTAAAAGTATTACTTGAAACTTCCCCTTTCCATCGTATTTTAATTTATTTTTTTGGATTCCAATTTTGATTTATATACATTTGTCCATCGAAAAAATAACGCATACCTAACTTTAATTTAATAATGCTATGAAAAAACATTTACTATTAGGACTAACAATCGGTATTAGTGCTTTTGCTTTTGCTCAAAACACCGCTACTTTGCCCAATGGAGTAACGCCTCCAAAAATCAATCCGGCTGCAGCCAGACAAGCTTTCCCTTATCAAAAAAACCAACAATTGGGTGGTAACTCTTTTGAAACAATGGTGAATAGTTTGCAACCAAACCTTCACCAAAATGTATCAAGATCTTCAGCTCCAATAACGATAGGAACAACCCAATATCAGATGCAATCAAATGCATCAATTTGTAACAGAATTGTAAAAAATCCTGACGGAACTATTTCTGCAACATGGACAATGGCCCAGGATCCTACATGGACAGATAGAGGAACCGGATACAATTATTTTGATAATACAACATGGGGCACTGCACCAACTGTCAGAATCGAAGGAGTAAGAACTGGATTTGTTAATATTGGAGTTACGAATGCTGGTGCAGAAGTCGTTGTTAGTCACGAAACAGCTGTTGCCGCTCTTCATATAGATACAAGAGCAACAAAAGGTACAGGTGCCTGGACTGATGCAGCAATTAGCGGACTTCCCGACACATGGGCTCGTTTGGCTGTAGGTGGTGCAAATGGTCACACACTTCACGTTATATCTAACTCTGGATTGGGAGGTGGAACTACTATGATAAATTACCATGGTCAAACAGGCTCAATTAATTATTCTCGTTCGCTAGATGGAGGATTAACTTGGGATATTTTAAGATATATAATTCCAGCTATCGATTCTTCTCACTATTTAGGTTTTGGTGGTGATTCATATTCTATTGATTCGAGAGGAGATACTGTTGCAATTGCCGTTGGAGGTTTTGATGTAGACGTTATTTTATTGAAATCGGTTGATAATGGTTCTACATGGACAAAAACAATTGTTCATCAATTCCCTATTCCAATGTATGACGGAGCTAATATGAATACTGATATAAATAGTGATGGAGTGGTTGATACAATTGAATCAAATGACGCTTCCGTTGAGGTGTTGTTGGATAGAAATAACATTGCTCACGTTTGGTACGGAAGAATGAAAGTGGTTGAAGATATTGGAGGAACAGCCCTTAGTTATTTTCCATCCACGCAGGGCTTAATGTACTGGAACGAAAATATGGGTTCTACGGCTCCTGTTATGATAACATCTGTACTTGACCTTGATTACGCTGGTCATCCTGCCGATGGTGTTATTAATATGGATTGGGATCCATCAGGAACTTTATTAGGTTTTGGTTCCTATCAAGTTTCTCTTACTTCACATCCAAGTGCAGGAGTTGATGCTAACAACAAAATTTATTTATCATATAGTGGTTTGTTTGAAGGACCAAATACAAACGGCCAGTCAACAACATTACCGGGAGCAGGAAGCGCTACTCCGGGGAAAAGTTACAGACACACTTATCTAATGCGATCTGACGATGGAGGAACAACATGGTGCCCACCAATTGACATTACAGACCCTGACCTAGCTTCTGGTCTTTACGATAACACCGAAGGTGTTTTTGGTGCAGTAACAAAAGACGTTGACGGTTTTGTCCATTTAATTGTTGAAGAAGACTATTCTGTTGGACATGGTGTTTCAACAACGACAACTCCCGACCCGCAGACTGGACCTGCTTACATTAATTATTATAAAGTTCCTGTTAACGACCTTGCTTGTGGAATCGGAGTGAATGATAAGGCTTCTACATTTAATGCAATAAACTTATTCCCTAACCCGGCAAACAATTCAGTTAGCGTGAAGTTTAATGTAAATAAATCTTCTAAGGCGGTTGTTAAACTATATAATGTAATGGGTAAAGAAGTTGGGTCTTTCGATAACCAATCGATTGCAAACGGAACTATACTTAACATTAATCTTGCTAATTACAATTCTGGAATTTATTTTGTAAATACACTGGTTGATGGAAAATCATATTCTCAAAAACTAGTTGTAGAATAATATTCTCCTCAAAAACTCCGGTAGCTACTACCGGAGTTTTTTTTGTTCCTTTGTTTTTCTAATTCATAACCAATGCTAAGAAATATACTTTCAGTAACAATAGGACTATTAGTCAGCTTCGTGGTAATAATGTTAGGAGAGGGAATATCTTACAATATTTTTCCCCTACCGGCTTCTAATAATTTGAGCGATCCTGATGTAATGAAGAATTACATAATGAATGCTCCTGCGGCTTTTCACATTATAATTCTTGTATTATACTGCATTTCCAGTTTTATAGGTGCTTTTATGGCATCCGTAATTACGATTAATAAAAAAATGACCAATGCCATTACAGTGGGAGGAATATTGATGGGATTAGGTGTTTTTAATTTAGTCTCCCTTTCTCATCCTACATGGGCCATAATTTGCGGACTGTTTGCATTTATTCCATTTGCCTATTTAGCCGGGCTTTTAGGATTGAAAATTTCAACTAAAAAGAAATAAAACTACACAAATAAAAAAGGCTCACCATGAAAAATTGCATGGTGAGCCTTTTTGCTGTTATTTAGTTATCGTAAATCTTCTACAGAAATTCCCGGATGAGCTTTGGTATTGAAGGTGAATTCTGAATCTGCAATAACCGCATTTGCCTCGAATGTTTTAATAGCATAGGTTTGTGTGGAGCCATCTTTCATCATCATCTTTACACTCGAAATTTGTTTCTTATTTTTATCAATAAACAATTTTGAAGTATGGAATTTTTTCTTGTCTGGGTTTTCGGGAAACAAGCTGATGGTTTGTGTTAAGGCATCTTCACCTTCAAACTTATATTTGTATCCTTTTTCATAGATAGTAAAAATGGTAGACGGATTCACAGCGTCATCGCCACCTTTTTCCATCTCTTTTATCTGCACTTCATTTGCATCTTTAATATAATCCCACACTGTTTTACCATCGCAGTAAATTTCATGTCCTGGAATTTCTAATTTATACTTAGCTCCTTTGGTTGCTATTTTCCCGTTTTGAGTGTCTTTACTTTTATCTTTCTTTTCAATTGTAAACGAAAACTCCGCCTTAATAGTAGTATATGCCTTAGTCTTTGCGCTCAATTCATCCAGAATTTTCTTCGCCTGAGGGTCGTTTTGTGCATTACTTACAATTGTTCCTAATGATAAAAACAATACGATACTTAATTTCTTTGAAAACATTTTGTCTATTTTTTATTTATTGTCGCTATCTTTCAAAAACTGTTCCAAAGATAACATATCTTTTATTAATACTTCTCTTGCTTTTGAGCCCTCGAAAGGGCCAATGATACCGGCAGACTCCAACTGATCGACTATTCGGCCAGCTCGGTTGTAGCCCAATTTAAGTCGTCTCTGCAACAGCGATGCAGAACCTTGTTGAGTTTGAACTACTATTTCAGCAGCTTGCTTAAAAAAGCTGTCTCGCTGAGTAGGGTCGTCTTCTTTAGCGGAACCTTCACCGTTTTCATCAATATATTCAGGCAACATAAATGCAGTTGGGTAACTACGCTGATTACCTATGAAGTCACATATCTTGTCCACTTCTGGTGTATCCACAAAAGCACATTGCAAACGAATTAAATCATTTCCGGTAGAAAGCAACATATCTCCTCTTCCTATTAACTGGTCAGCCCCACCCGAGTCGAGAATGGTACGTGAATCTATTTTGGAAGTAACCCTAAAGGCAATACGTGCCGGGAAATTGGCTTTGATGGTACCGGTAATAATATTTACAGACGGTCTTTGTGTGGCAATAATTAAATGTATACCGATAGCCCTGGCTAACTGAGCCAATCGAGCAATGGGAGTTTCCACCTCTTTGCCAGCTGTCATTATCAAATCGGCAAACTCATCCACCACAAGCACGATATAAGGCAAAAACTTATGTCCGTTATTCGGGTTGAGTTTTCGGGCAATAAATTTTGCATTGTACTCTTTAAGGTTTCTCACCTCAGCAAGTTTCAGCAAATCGTAACGCTGATCCATTTCTATACAAAGAGAATTAAGCGTGTGCACCACTTTTTTGGTGTCGGTAATAATTGCTTCTGCACTATCCGGCAGCATGGCCAAATAATGCCTTTCTATTTTATTGAATAAAGTCAACTCCACTTTTTTCGGGTCGACCAATACAAACTTAATCTGCGAAGGATGTTTTTTATATAACAAAGAAACCAACACAGCGTTCAACCCTACAGACTTTCCTTGTCCTGTGGCTCCTGCCATCAATAAGTGTGGCATTTTTGACAAATCGGCAATGAATGTTTCGTTGCTTATTGTTTTACCAAGAGCAATCGGCAAATCCATGGTGGTGTTCTGAAATTTTTCGGAGGCCAGCAAGGTTCGCATCGGGACAATTTCCGGATTCAGATTTGGCACCTCAATACCGATGGTTCCTTTGCCCGGAATAGGCGCTATGATACGAATTCCAAGTGCCGATAAACTCAATGCAATATCATCTTCCAGATTTTTTATTTTCGAAATCCGCACACCAGCTGCTGGTATTATTTCGTATAAAGTTACAGTTGGGCCAACGGTAGCTTTTATCTTTTCTATTTCTATACCGTAATCACCAAGAGTTTTCAGAATTCTATCCTTGTTTGCATTCAGCTCATCAGTATTTATTACAATGTCTTTAGAACCTCCATAATCTTCGAGTAAATCAATAGGAGGAAACTGATAGGATGATAAATCGAGAGTGGGGTCGTATTCTCCTACCTGCATTTTGAGGGCTTCAGCTATTTGCTCCGGAGAAAACTCTTCTTCTTTATTTTCGATGATATCGGCATTCTCAAGTGTAAAGGGCACTGCATCGCTTTCTGATGAAAGTACCAATGCTTCTTTTTCCATTGGTTTCTCCACCTCTTCTACTATCTCATGTCGGGAATCGTTAGTTATTTCGAATGAGTTTTTTGCTTCCGCATTTAACCCATCATCGTTTTCATTCTTTTCTTTGAATTTATTTACAGGCTGCTCCTTCACTTCTATCTCCACCTCACTTGCCGCTGGTTCTGCTTCCGGAGTTATCTCTTTTGGTTTTCTTGTTCGGATAAAGGCAATATTAAAAACAGCCACAAGAAATACGATAAATACAAATCCAAGTAAAACCGCAGTCCCCACATTTCCGAGCCATAGATTTAAATGATTGCTCACCGAATAACCGAATGCACCTCCCGGAAACAATGTTGAATCGTGAAATAAAAAGCCTAATCCGATTGAAGAAAACACGAGCCAAAAAAAACCGTGTTTATACCCCATATCCATATCTAATCTTTCTACATCAAATAAAATTCTAACACCAATAACGAAGAACAAAATCGGAAAAATAAACGAGGCAAAACCAAACCATTTATAAATAAAAATGTAAGAAATAAGCGCCCCAAACTTACCAAGCCAGTTCTCTACACGCTGTTCGTTCGAAAACATGTTGCCCATCACTTCGCTATGGTCGTTGCTCCAAGTAAACATATACGAAGTAAACGCAATAGCCATATACACCGAAAAAAGCAATAGAGTTAATGCAAATATTTTCTGAAATCGTGAATTGCTCAAAAACGAAAACAAATCGGTTATTCTCGCTCTGAAACCAACTTTAGGTTCGGCAACATCAGCCACTGGCTTCTCTTTCTTTGCCTTTGTTTCAGACGCTTTAGCTTCCGGCTTGGGTTCTTTGAATGTATTCTTTAATGTATTTTTTTTTGGCTCAGCCATTTTTAGTGTGAATAGTAACTATCCGTGTTTATTTAAAAATCGAAATTAGTACTTATAAACTATAGCAGAATACTTGTAAAAGGAATATTATAAACTTTGGATTGTGAATAAAGATAAGAAGCGAAATACCGAAACAATGGTAAATGGAAACAATAACTACAACGGGTCTACATCTATTCGAATTCGTACCGATTTATAGCTGGGAATTATTTTGAATTTTGTAATCACTTCGCTCACTATTTTTTTTGCCTGAGCCACCGATGCTTCGCGTTCTATTTTCAACAGAATAGTTTTATGATACAGATTCCTCATTCGCGATACGATAGGAAACTCGGGGCCTAGCACACGTTTCGCAAAATGATGTCGCAAATTATCGGCAAGATGTTTGGAGCCATCGTTCACCAAATTCACATCTTTATGAATTACGGTTATTTCTATCAGTCTGTAAAAAGGCGGATAGTTAAATGTTTTCCTATCGAGGAGTTGAGTAGTGTACATTGACAGATAATTATTTTCCATCACTTCTTGTATGATACCGTGCCCCGGATTATGGGTCTGAATAATCACTGTTCCTCTTTTGTTTTTTCGGCCTGCCCTACCCGACACCTGAGACATCAGCTGGAAACTTCTTTCGAACGAACGGAAGTCGGGAAAATTGAGCATACTGTCGGCATTCAAAATTCCAACCATAGATACATTGTCAAAATCAAGCCCCTTAGTTACCATCTGTGTTCCTACCAAAATATCCACATTCCGCTCTTCGAAATCCTGGATGATATGCTGATGAGCAAACTTAGACCGGGTGGTATCTAAATCCATTCGGGCAATGCGAGCCTTTGGATAAAATATTTGCAACTCCTCTTCTATTTTTTCAGTTCCAAAACCTTTCATGCGCAAATCAGTATCACCACAGGCAGCGCATTTGCTGGGAGGTTTTACAGCATAGCCGCAGTAATGACAGCGTAATTGATTGGTGGCTTTATGAAAAGTTAAACTCACATCGCAGTTGTTGCACTGTGGCACCCATGCACACATATTACATTCCAGTTGTGGGGCAAATCCTCTGCGGTTTTGAAATAAAATAACTTGTTCTTTTTTTGCCAGAGCTAGCGTAACTGTGTCAAGGAGCAAAGGAGTAAAATGCGATTTCATCTCCTTCCTTTTTTGTGCATCTTTTACATCCGCTATTAATATTTCCGGCATCTGCACTCCTCCGAAACGTTGAGTAATTTCAGCAAAACCATACTTGCCTTCCATAGCATTAAAGTAACTTTCGATACTTGGTGTGGCCGAACCGAGCAATGTTTTGGCCTTATGAATATGAGCTAGGTAAATGGCTCCGTCACGCGCATTATAACGAGGTGCTGGGTCGTATTGCTTAAATGACGAATCGTGTTCTTCGTCCACTATCACCAGTCCCAAATTGCTGAAAGGCAGAAACAGAGCCGAACGTGCACCGATAACAAGTTTGCATTTCGGATCCGACTTATTAACCATATTCCAAATTTCTACTCTTTCGCTTTCGTTGAATTTACTGTGATATACTCCAACAGCATCTCCAAAATATTTTCGCAGCCTGCTAATTATTTGTGTAGTCAACGCTATTTCGGGCAACAGATAGAGCACCTGCTTACCTTCTGCCAACGTGCGTTCAATCAATTTTACATAAATTTCTGTTTTACCCGATGAAGTAACCCCATGCAGCAATATCACATCCTTTTGCTCTGCCTCTTTCTCTATCCGCTTCTCCCCGTTCGCAACTTTTTTTTCTAAGCCAAAATCCTTAGTTATTTTGTCGAGCACCTCTTGCTGCACATGGTTTAACTCCGAAATCTTATTCTCGTTTTCAACACTTCCAAACCTGCCTACTTCTCGCTCTGCGAGGGTAAAAACATTTTTCTTTACCAGTGCATTCAGTGCCCCTTCTCCCCCTACCACCATTTTCACGATGTCCGATTTTTTTACTGCGACCCTTTCTTTGGAATATCGCTTGGACAAGGTTATGTATGCCATCACCACCTCCAGTTGCTTCGCAGCTTTTTTCTCCAATGTATCAAAAATTGTTTTCAGAGTAGTCTCATCATCGGCATGGTCAGTAATATGAACAAAAGTGGCCATCTTAGGTTTAAACTTTTCTTTTAGTTCCTCTTCTACCAGCACCACTCCTTTTTCTATCATTGATTTGATTACCGCATACACCGTTTTCTGCTCTATTATATCCGAAACTTCTTTTAATGTAAGCACCATTCTTACCTCCAGCGCATCGGCTATCAGATATTCTTTGTCGGTAAGCGTTGCTCCAGCACCGGTTTTATCGAAAGCCGGATTAAGTACCACCTTACTTTCGCTTGCCAGCCTCAGCCCTCCGGGCAATGCCGCCACCATAACTTCGCCTACTGTGCACATATAATAACCCGCCATCCATTCCCAAAGTGAGAGTTGGCGCTCATTTACTATAGGGTGTTCGTCCAATATGCTTTCTATGTATTTAGCCTGATACGCCTTTGGCGGAGTCTCGTGTATCGATTTTATCACCCCTCTATATAATTTGGTGTTGCCAAACTGTATCACCACCCGTTTGCCCACACGCACTGCCTCATTCCATTCGAACGGAACCCTGTAAGTATAAAGGTTGGGAACCGACAATGGCACAATTACATCTACAAAAAGGGTGGTACGACTCATGTTACAAACCTACATAATTTTTCACCAATTTCGGTTTATTTTATTTCCACTTCTTATTTTTTGTTCTAAATGTAAGCCTAAAATAAATTTTAATATATCCCTCTTGAGAAGCCTTGAATAGAGGTTTTCGTCTTTCCTTATTAAGATTTTCCCCCCTAACCTTCGCATTATTTATCAATAACTTTAACGTGACCCCTAAATCTAATGGACGTCAACTAAGGCAAATTGTCTATCACACCGAAGAAGTCAAATAGGAGCCCTCCCAATGAAATTTGGGGTAAATGAAAAATTGTAGAACAACAACCCTGAAAAGGATAAATATTAAATTAACAATGGTTATACTCTGAATCCTTTGGGTAAAAATAATTTTCAGGCAAGTTAAACAGCACCTCATTTTTAACCACAAAGACAAATAGAAAAAAGAGGATATTTAAAAATTAAACCGTGTAAAAAAACTATATTTCTATGTGTCTATGTGGAGACGATTTTTTCTGTTCCAAAGAATCAGAGTAGAACCTTAACAATAGAATAACCGAACAATAGCACAATTCTAAATATACTTTTCATTTTTCAACTATTCTGTGTATTTCCTTAACCCAACAATTAAGAGTAAAAACCAATACTCAAAACTTTATTAAAGAACTCTATTCGAATAACTTTCAACAACAGCAAGTAAAATATAAAGACCTCTTTTATGACCAATTTTGTGTCTCTCTTTCCAAAATTCATGTCGCTCTTTCATAAATTTATGTCGCTCTTTCTAGAATTTAAGCCTCTCTTTCTAGAATTTAAGCCTCTCTTTCTAAAATTAAGGTCGCTCTTTCTTCATTTTATTCCTCTCCTTTTTAATTTTATGATGCTCTTTCCTAAATTAAGGCCTTTTTTTCTTAATTTCATGACGATCTTTCCTCAATTTTAACCTCTCTTGCTACAATTTGAGTAGCTCTTTCCTTATTTTATAAATCTTCACCAGAAGGGGAGAATAGAAAAAGTAAAATGGTGAAAACAGTAAATCTCTATATGGTAATTAAATCTGTAGTATCAATAATTTCGGCAAGGGCATTGTAAAGCACATCCAAATCGGATGGAGAGTTGAAAGCCTGAATGGAATACCGTATGTAAACTGCCTTGTCGTGTCGCATCACGGGTATTTCTATTTTGTATTTATCGTAAAGCAGGCGTTGAAGTTGTTCGGGAGCGCTGGTGCGTATGGCAATGCTGCACATCTGCCCCAGAAATTCATCGCTAATAGGGCAATTGGGAAGAGAGCCAAGCAGCGTACAAAACCGCTGGTAGTTGCTTTGGGCCAGCTTACGGCAATTGGCCGAAACTTCTGCCCAGTTATTATCGCTCATAAACTGAATGGCACGGGGAAGTGAAAGATAGGGAGCCAAATCTCGTGTTCCGTTCATTTGATGATAATCCAAAAACTGAGAGTGAGATGGAGCAGCGCTTTTATATCCCCAACTAACGATTAAAGGATTGATAAGGTTTTGAATATGTTTGGCCACATATAAAAACGAACAACCCTTGGGAGCCATCATCCATTTGTGGCATGCCCCTGTGTAAATATCGGCATTAAGTTGATTTAAATTTAATGGCATTTGAGCAGGAACATGGGCTCCGTCAACAATAGTAATAAGTCCTCTTTGTTTGGCTTCGAGACAAATTTCTTCAACCGGAAGCTTGAGGGCTGTTGAGCTTGTTATCTGAGAAATAAAAATGGCTTTGGTGTTTGGAGTATATCCTTCCCAGAATTGTTTTATAAAAATTTCTTTCGATACCAAAGGCAATGAAATGTGCTGGCGAATATAAGATGCACCATTTTTGTCGCAGTAATACTGCCAGGTGCGGTCCATAGCGCCATACTCCAGGTCAGTAGTAAGTATTTCGTCACCTTTGTTTAATGGAAAACTATTAGCAATCGTGTTGATGGCTGTGGTGGGATTGCTCATAAACACAATGTCATCGGCATGGCAATGAACAAACGAGGAGAGCGCCTCTCTCGACTTTTTTAAATTTTCGGCCGACTGAAAAGCGAAAAACTGAATGGGTTCGCGCTCCAGCATCAATTGCCAATGCTGATAGTCGTCAAACACAGGTTTGGGACACGCTCCAAACGAACCGAAGTTGAGGAATGTAATATCAGGTCGTAATAGAAATTGTGACTTTAAGGTGGTGGTATTGTTCATTGTTTGATAATTTAGTTTTGCAAATATTCAGACATCAAAAGTAAAAAAATATAAGAACTTCGATTTACAAAAAACTTGACATATCACGCGGAATGAATGATGCTTTGAATAGCACACTGATTAGGAGAATTAGGGATGTAAACAAAGAATTGTTGAAATATGTAAGCAATTTATTAAGTATGTATAATTTTTTAATTTACTTTAGTGTCGATTTATTATAAGAAGGAAGTGGGCAAACAAAAGATATTCGGGATTCTATTAATTATTGTTATGTTGCTGCGTGTTGCACCAACACAAGCTCAGAAGCTGAATATTAAAAATTATTCTGTAGATGACGGTTTGCCTCAGTCGCAAATATTCGATGTGATGCAAGACCACGAAGGTGTGATGTGGCTGGCTACAAATGGAGGTGGAGTTAGCAAATATGACGGCACTAAATTTACCACCTTGACTACAAAGGAGGGACTGAACAACAATCATGTTTTTACTGTATTCGAAGATTCAAAAAAACGTATCTGGATAGGCACTGCTAAAGGACTGAACAAATACGAGAATAAAGTATTGACCAGCTATAATGACTCGCTGGTAAATTTGGTAACCGTTCACGCTATTCAAGAACACCAAGACGGAACAATTTGGATTGGCACGAATAAAGGTATAATAATATTTGATGGTAAGACCTTCAAAAAATTTGCCTTTAACCATGAACTTGGCAATTTTCAAGTATGGAGCATAAATGAAGACGGAATGGGCAATACATGGATTGCCACGCTAATGAACGGAGTGTTTTGCTTTGACGGAAAAAAAATCAGACATTTTGGAATTGATGAAGGGTTGAACGATTTAAAGAATCGTGATTTGCTGATTTCAGATGGTAAACTTTATGTAGCTACGTATCGAGGGGTGAATGTGCTTAATATTTCGAAACCAATTATTGGGGATGGAAAACAATTTGATACTTTAAAGGTAAATGGCAAACCCTATTTGGAAACCACTCACCGTTTTTTCAAAGATAACAGAGGTGTGTTGTGGATAGGTAATAACGCTGGTGTCACTAAAATTGAAAACAACAAAGCTACCCTGATTACAAAAAAGAATGGGCTATGTAATTCAATAATAGATGCCATTACTCAGGATAATGAAGGTAACATGTGGCTGGGTTCGTTTGGGGGAGGATTGAGCAGGTATCGAAATAATTTATTTATAAACCTGAACGAACAGCATGGTTTAACCAACGACAATGTTATGTCGTTTCTGAAAGATAAAAAAGACAATCTATGGGTGGCTACCTGGGGCGGAGGGGTGTCTAAACTAGACTACAAAACATTTAAGTTAAAAGATACCGCCTTCTTCAAAAATTTTATTCAACAAAAAGATGGACTTGCTTCGAACACTATATACGGAATGTGCGAAGATAAAAATGGAGACATCTGGTTTGCTACTTCTGTTTCAGGTGTGAGCCGATATGACGGAGTAAAATTTACGAATTACGATATTCGCAATGGGCTGGATGGATTAAGAAATCAGGCAATACTTGCAGATAAAAAAGGAAACATTTGGATTGGAAGCGAAGCTGGAGTTGATAAATGGGATGGTGAGAAATTCACATTGTATGGCCGGCAGAATGGCTTTTCTGCTCAGGGAGTAAGCACTATCTACGAAGATGATTTGGGGAATTTATGGTTTGGTTCGTCTGATAAAATCGTTAAGTTTGATGGCAGAATATTTACAACGATAATTCGTACTGAAGGATTCCCTCATATAAAAAATATCCTAAAAGACCGTTATGGCTACATGTGGTTCAGTACAGATGCAGGCATAATTGTTTATAACGGCAAACTTTTCGGTACCATTACAGAAAATGATGGATTGGTTTCTAATACCGCTAATTTCATTCAAGCCGACAAAGAAGGCAATTTATGGATTGGTACTAATAAGGGAATTGACAAACTTGATTTAACAAGCTACATAGACCAGAAAGAAATTAACCTAAAACACTATGGTAAAGAAGAAGGTTTTTTCGCTGTAGAGTGTAACCAAAATTCATTTTACGCTGCCGAAGATGGAAGGTTATGGATAGGTACTACCAATGGCATTATGATTTACAATCCAAAACTGGAAGACAAGAAAAGCACAATAGAACCTCAGACACAGATAACAGGAATCAGATTGTTTCTCGAGACTGTTGATTTAAGTAGCTATTCAGACAGTCTCGTAAATGGACTACCGGTAAACTTTTCCCTCCCTTATAATAAAAACCATGTCACTTTTGATTTTATCGGAATTTCACAAACTGATCCTGGTAACGTAAGATATAAATTTAAACTAGAAGGAGAAGACAGCGATTGGTCGCCCGAAACGCATGAAACAAATGCAACCTATTCCAACCTTCCTCCGGGAAAATATACGTTTATATTAAAAGCTAAAAACAGTGATGGTGTTTGGAATTCAAAGCCACTATCCTTTTCATTTGAAATTATTTCTCCTATCTGGAAACGTCCTTGGTTTTACCTTTCGCTTATTTTACTCGGAATTTCTGCAATTTACATGACCATAAAGATTCGTGAACGGAGAATGCGTTATTCTCAGAAACTGTTGGAAAGACAGGTAACTTTCCGTACTAAAGAGTTATTTGAAGAAAAAGAAAAACTTCAGATAGTGTACTCTGAAATTGACGAAAAAAACAAGTCCATTACCGACAGTATTCATTACGCAAAACGGATTCAGAGAGCATTACTACCTACAGATGCCTTGATGCTTCAAATGTTTCCAGATTCGTTTGTGTTTTTCAGACCCAAGGACATTGTTAGCGGTGACTTTTATTGGATGGAACAATGGGGTCATCAAACATTAATCGCTTCGGCAGATTGTACCGGACATGGTGTACCTGGAGCTTTTATGAGTATCGTTGGTCATAATATATTGTCTCACGCAGTAAACGTGCTTGGTCTCACTAAACCATCTTTGATTTTAAATGAAACAAACAAACAGTTATCTCGAAAATTAAATCAAAACCCGGATGAAGATACTGTGAGAGATGGAATGGACATAGCTCTTTGTGCAATTAACTATACCAAAAACACCATGGAATTTGCGGGAGCCAATAATCCGGTGTGGATAGTAAGAAACAATGAAGTGATAGAAATTAACGGAGATAAATTTCCGATTGGTGTTTTTGTTGGTGAAGAATTGCAAAAGTTCACAAACCACGAATGGGAACTGCAAAAGGGTGATTATATTTACATCTTTAGCGATGGTTATGCAGACCAGTTTGGCGGGCCTAAAGGGAAAAAGTTTAAGTACAAGGAATTCCAGAAAATGCTTCTCGATAATCATAAAAAGCCAATGGTTGAACAAAAAAAGATTTTGGAAACTCGCTTTGACGAATGGAGAGGTTCGCTGGAACAAGTGGACGATGTGTTGGTGATAGGAATCAGAGTTTAAGGTGTCCTTCTATATTTGAAATGAAAAAACTTTCTCCTCGAATTTTATTATTGATTATCGCATTTCTAATTTGTGCTATTGTTTCAATAGTTATCGGATTCTTTAACTTGAATTCGGATGGCAGTGTTAGTTGGAGTTTTATAGCATTAAGCTTTATTATCTCTATTCTTTCTCTTCTATTATTATTACTTGCTGTAAATGTTTTAATATTTAAAAAAATACAGACACTATTGTTGAATGTAAAAAACTTCCGTTCTCAAAGCGACTACCCTTCAGTTTTGGTTGAATACAGTCCTAATGAAATTGATAACTTGGACAGTGAAATAATAGCATGGGCAACGGATCGAAAAAACGAATTTGAAAGATTAAAAAAACTGGAAGTGTATCGTAAGGAATTCTTAGGAAATGTTTCTCACGAATTAAAGACTCCCATTTTCAATATTCAAGGGTATGTGCTAACGCTACTGGATGGCGGACTAGAAGACCCTTCAATAAACAGAAATTATCTGACTCGAGCTGAAAAAAGTGTAGACAGAATGATTGCTATCATTGATGACCTTGAGGCCATCTCCCAATTAGAAACGGGAGAGTTGCAAATAGAACCTGAACGGTTTGATGTCACTCATATGATAAAAGATGTGGTAGAAGCTCAAGAATTGAAAGCTACTGCAAGGGGAATAATCATCACCTTTCCTGAAGAAACCAAACCTTTCTTTGTATTTGCCGACCGTTTCAGAATTCGCCAGGTAATTGTAAACCTTATTGTAAATTCTGTGAAATATGGAAAAGAATACGGTGAAACAAAAGTCAGGATATTTGATGCAGGAGACAATATTTCAATAGAGATTTCGGATAATGGAATTGGAATTGCCAAAGAACATTTACCGCGATTATTCGAAAGGTTTTATAGGGTTGATAAAAGTCGTTCAAGAGAACAGGGAGGAACTGGATTAGGGCTTGCTATCGTTAAACATATTATAGAAGCACATAACCAAAGCATAAATGTAATGAGCACCGAAGGTGTAGGCACTGTGTTTTCGTTTACATTGAAAAAAGCTTAAGTTATTCTTCTGTATATTTTGTAAGAGAAACAAAGAAAGTACTTCCTTCACCTTTCATGGTAGTAAACCATATTTTTCCGTTAATATTCTCTACAATGTTTTTAACCATCGCTAAACCTAGACCCATACCTCCTGTTTTTGTTGTAAAATTAGGCGAAAATATTTTGTCTTGTTCCTGAGTAGCAATACCACTTCCATTGTCTTCAATACTAATTTCAATGTTCTCTGTGTCTTTCCTTATATATACTTTAATCTCACCTTGGCGTGTATCTGGTATAGCCTGAATCGCATTTTTCAGAAGATTGTTAAATACCCGCAGTAATTGCTCTTTGTCGCCCATTACATAATAAATGAAGTCTTCTTCTTCCTTCAGAAATTCGATGTGAATTCCATGCGTGTTATTATACAAACCAATACTGTTGAGCAATATTTCGTTTAAGTTAATTTTCTTCAAATTTGTTTTTGGCATCATGGCAAAGTTAGAGAACTCCGTGGCTATGGAAGATAGGGTATCAATCTGCTCGATGATTGTCTTCGTTAATCGTTCCATCTTTACATCCATATCCGGAGCATGATCTTGCCAGGTTCGTTGTAGATGCTGCACTGATAGTTTCATTGGCGTAAGCGGATTCTTTATTTCGTGAGCCACTTGCTTGGCCATCTCTCGCCACGCTCCCTCTCTTTCCGATTTGGCAAGCAAATCAGCACTTTTCGAAAGTTCAGAAATCATCCGGTTATATTCGCTTACCAAACTTCCTATTTCATCATTTTCTTTCCAGTCGATACGTTCATTCGTTTTACCAAGTTTAATCTTACTCAATTTGTCTTGTATTAATTTTAATGGCTTGGTAACATAATTGGAAATAAAAATGGCTGTTATAATAGACAAGGCAAATAACAACACATAAATATTTATAAGCGCTACCAAGAATCCGGAAATTTCTTTTTCCAACTCGCTTTGCTTCGCAAAATAAGGCAGATTGAGATAAGCCAACAATTTTCCATCCTTGTTTTTAAAAGGAATGTAAGCCGATAAATAATTTAATTTCCCGATTCGTTCATCATGTATAAACTCTGTTTTTCCAAGTACAGCTATTTGTAGATAAGCCTCCGGATTCATTTTGCGAGATGTCAACCCTTCGTCAAACAGCTTTGTACGCGAGGATGCATAGAGATTACCTTTCGAATCATAAAAACTAATATCTGTAAAAAATATCGAAGATGCTTTTTTTAAATTAAACGAAACATACTCCGTAATACCTTTATTCAATATACGTTCACCCGAAAGCTTTTCTTCTAAGTCTATTAAAACGGAATGTATCTTTTCAGAAATATTTTTATGATTCTGAGTTTCGAATTGTTGTTTGATATAAAAAATAGTTCCTCCTCCAAACAAGGCTAGCGACAATAGCACTATTAATACCAACACCACTTGTATTCGGTATTTAAAACTAAAATTATCCAATAAACTTCCGAGTGATATTTGCCTCAAGGCAAGAAATGAAATAAGCAATAAACAGAAGAAAGCAAACAGATAGGAGAAGGTAGTAATGGTGCCAATCAATCCTTCATTTTTAAAACTGAGCACTATTAAAGTATCTGAGTTGGGGCGATACAACAAATGATTGTATCCATCCTTATCCACAAACGAAAATTCATCTTTCGATTTCTCAAAACTGCGGCTGGTAATGCCATACGAATACTTTCCATATTGATTGATTAACTCATCGTGCTTATACTTTGCATACGAATAATTAGTCAACTCTTCCGACAACCCAATACTTCTGTCGAGTAATAATTCCGGAAAACCTATTTCATCCGAAATAAATTTAGCATCCAGTTCTATATATAATGTGCCGTAGCGTTGTTTCGTTTTCGGTTCGCGGTAAAAGGCAAGTTTTGCCAGATAACTTATTTTACCCGACTCATTATTGATAAAATTAAAATGCTCACAAGTGGTAGGTTTTCCTTTCTTGGCAATGAGTTCATCAAAATAATAATTGTTATCGAACAAACTATTTTGAGATTTAATAACCGGCACACACATGCTGTCGAACAGGGCCACATGCACATCATATTTTTCCCAAAAGCCACTGAAGTAATGTTGCTTTATTCGTTTCTCGAATTCTGCCGGTTGCTTTTCTGCTTTATTCACATACCCGATAAGTTCTGCATCACTTTGAATAACCTCTTCAATATCCTGAAAAAGCAATTCAGCCATCGGGTCTTGCTCAGCAGATAATTTTTCGGCATACACACTTCGCGTTTCTTTTTCTTTGATGGCGGTGTGTTTAATAAAAATATGTACGGCATAAACAGAAAAAACAAACACTACCAAAATAATTCCCCAAAAAGGATACACCTCCTGTTTCCTTTTGATAAGTACGATGGATAGTACTATTACAAAGGGCAGAAAAATAACAATCAAATCCAGTGTGCCCAGTAAATGCGATACTGCTGCATGAAGTAAAGACGAAATCAGAAACACCAGCACATATTGTTTATTCTCTAATTTCAGTACTTTCAGTAAAGCCACCATCTTATCGGCAAAGAGGAAATAAACAAAAAGCAATACTCCAATAATAAAGATGCTTACATAGCTATAGCCATTTAGACTAAACAGATTGTTTATACTAAAAGGTATATTGGAGTTTTTAATCAACCCGATAAACACTTCGGTGATTACCCACGAAAACCAAAAGAAACAAATGAATACTACAAAAGCTAAAATAATTTTACTTGTTTCTTTCATTCGCAGGAGCCATGCTTCCGGTTTACTTTCGGTTACAATAAAGAATGAAATATAAAACAACAGAACAGCGTTAATCAACAAATCGCCCAGGGAAGTTAACCATACCGAACCTGCATCGGCAAACACTTTTGGGCTGAACAACTCGAAGCCGTAAAAACTTTCGGGGAAAGTAAATTTTATGGAAAGATACCGAAGCAGTATAATCGAGCCAACATACATAAGTATGGAATAGTTTTTATCCTTCTTATGCTTGTAGTCAAAAAACATAGCTTTAAGAAATAATACCACCAGCAGACATGCAATGAGACACATCATCACAACAAAATAAGATGTAACCGAGGCATAATAATTGGCCGGGTTAAACTCCAGCGAAAACAAATAGTCTCCCGACATGTTGGTTACAGCATTCTTAGAGGTAGCGTTCTCTATCATCAGCTTGGCATCGGACGAAACAGAAAAACCTTTTTGAAATTCGTTTACCAGATATTTATTTTGATAAGGATATTCACTTTTGATAAGCACCAATCCCACCACTGTTTTAGTTGTTTTGGCATTGGTCGGAGGGCGCATTACTTCAAACCAGCCATTGTGCAACTTGGCCATTTTGGTATCCAGACAAACTTCCTTCACCCAATTTTCAACCGCTATAGAATTATCACTCCAGAATTTTAAGGTGTCATTTTCATAAATCAGCAAAGCCAAACCTTGCTCTTCCAGCAACTCATTATAGTAAGCCGGCTTTTCGGCAAACATTTGATTATAGCTTTGTGTTTCGGCACGCACAGCCAATGCCTTCATCTCTTCGGTTAGGCGCAGTTCTTTTTTATGCAACTCATTTTCTACATTGTGTATCTCCGATGCAGCACTATCGGTGTACGAATGATGAAGAAAATAAGCCGACAAAAACAATACACTTGCCAGCGTAATTAAAAATAATTTATTTTTGAAAATATTTTTCAATGAAAGAATTCTGTAATCAGTTAATTTTTGATTGTAATAAAGTTTATTTTTACAAACCAAACAAAAGTAAATAAATTAATTTTGGATGCGACATAGCTCCATAAATTATACCAATAAAAATATGGCAAAGCAAAACAACTCGAAACATAACAAACCAACATCACCAAAAGAAAACATCTTGCACTCTTTTTGGCTGCAAGCTGTAGTACTTATCATCATTGGATTTGGTTTGTATGCTAACTCCTTTCAAAATCAATATGCATTGGATGATGGCATAGTGATTCAGAAAAACGAATACGTTCAAAAAGGCTTTAGCGGCATTGGTAAAATTCTAAAAACCGATGCTTACGATAGTTTTTACAAATCCATGAACTCCAAACAGCAACTTTCCGGAGGTCGTTATCGTCCGCTGTCGGTAGTTACATTTGCTATCGAACAACAATTGTTTGGCAACAAAACCAAACCCAATATCGAAACCGATGTGGCTACAGTTCGTCATGTATTCAATGTTCTGTTTTATATTTTGTCGGTTGTGCTTCTGCTTTATTTTCTTCGAACCTACCTGTTCAAACAGGCTCCTGTGGTGGCATTCCTTACGTGTTTGCTTTTTCTCATTCATCCGGTACACACCGAAGTTATTTCGAATATAAAAAGTCGTGACGAAATACTTTCCTTTCTTTTTATTGTCCTTACCTTTATTTCGGCCTTTCGCTATCGCGAAAATAAAAAGCTGCTTTCGCTTTTCTTTGCTCTGGTTTGTTATTTCTTTGCTTTACTTTCTAAAGAATACGCAGTAACTCTGGTGGTACTCCTGCCTATGCTGTTTTATATTGTTACGGGCGATTCGTTCGAGAAATCTCTCCTAGCTATTCTTCCTTATCTTTGTGTTGCGGCCTTTTATCTCTACATTCGTTATACTATTGTAAAAACAGGTGCTTCGGGCGACAATCCAGATGTGCTCAACAATCCGTTTAAGTTTGCCACCGGCCCCGAGCGATTGGCTACCAAACTCGAAATTCTCAATCATTATCTGCGCTTGTTGTTTTATCCTCATCCGCTTTCCAGCGATTATTCTTACAATGCCATTCCGTATACCAATTTTGCCAATCCGCTTGTGTGGTTCTCCATACTCTTTCATTTATCGGCCATTGCAGCCACTGTGTTTCTTTTCCTCAAACGAAACATTATTGCTTTTGCCCTTGCATTTTATTTGTTGCACCTCTTGCTTGTGTCCAATTTATTGATGAATCTGGGTGCCACCATGGGCGAACGACTCATTTACCATTCCTCTTTTGGCTTTGCCATCATCCTTGCCATAGGCATCAACTGGCTTTTGCAAAAAATAAATGCATCACTTCCTCGTCAGGCAGTGCTTGTCATCTTTACTCTTCTCATCACGATTACTTCGGCAGCAGTGGTTATTCCTCGTAATTTTCAATGGAAAAACGACACCTCACTTTTTATTGCCGATGCTCAAACCATGCCAAACAGCGCTCTTATCAACGGTAATGCAGGCAAGGCTTATCTCGACCTTACCGATATGCCCGAAAACAAAGCCTTCGAAAAAGAATACATTCGAAAAGCTATTTATCACCTCAGTAAATCGGTTAGCATTCACAACGAATATGTAAACGGATACCTCAATCTGGGTGTGGCTTATTACAAACTGGCCGACTACGATAGCGCCAAAATAGAGTGGGACAAAGCCAAAGAGATTTATCCTAACAATCCTTTTGTTATTCGCAACCTCGGGCTGCTGGCGCAAATTTATTATAACAATGCTATGCTCATTGGCAACAAACAACCCCAAACTGCCGTGGCATACCTCGAAAAGGCTGTAGAAATGGCCCCTCAAAACGATAGTTATTGGTACAATTTAGGCGGAGCCTATTACACCATCCGCGATTTTGCCAAAGCTCGCACCGCATGGACACAGGCCATTCAGCTCAATCCAGCCAATCAGCAAGCTCAGCAAGGATTAGCTGCTCTGCCGACACAGTAATTAATTTCAAATTTCAGATTTCAGATTTCAAATTGAGAGACGGGAAGGTAGCCATAAAGGCAATAAACAATAAACAATAAACAATAATCAATAAACAATCAACCTTCGCCAATCACCAATCGAAAGAGATTCCTCACTGCGTTCGGAATGACAAGCATCGTGAGGAGAAATGAAAAGGAAAAAAGTCGGCAAAGCCGACTTTTTTCCTTCCCCAACCCTAAAGTTTTCCTGTCATTCCGAACGAAGTGAGGAATCTCAAAAGGGCAATCAACAATAAACCTTCGCCAATCAACAATCAAAAAAGCCTATCGCTACTTAATACATTTGCACCATAAAGCGAGTTTCGCCTGTGCTTTGGTTTACAACGGTTAAATAGCGATGTGTGCTGTAATCGGTAACATTAAAAGCCGTTACATTTATGGTTTGTTGATGATTGATTAAAACAGTAACAGGGTCGCTGTCGGTGCCACCGGGTGTGCTGGCCAGGTAAAACACTATTTTATCTGTCGATGTAACGCCAACGCATTTCAGGCGAAGGTCGTCACCGGGAGTAAATGTGTGAATAAATACCTGATGATTTTCGTTTACATCCAAATGACCTTTCCAAATGGTTTGAGCCGGATTGGTAATGGTTTCTACATCCCACAAATGTGCATAGATAGAAGGATTGTCGGGTGTTTTATTAATAAATAACCCTACGTTTTGAAACTGCCCTACCATAGCTGCTTTGCGAGCTGCTTCGCAAGCTGCACTGGCTGTATCTACAGCCGTTTTGTCTCCCGTTTGCCCTGTATTAGCGGTGTTCAGTTGGGCATAATAAGCATCTACTTCTGTTTTGGTAGCCGATAGGGCTACATCTGCACCAATATTAGCGCTCAAAGTGCCCACTGCAGCTATGCGGCTATTGCGCGGGCCTACTCTGAATGGATTTCTTAAATCGGGAAAAATGGCTTTAAACCGTGTTGTATCGGCAGCATAAATCACTATTATTTGCCCCCACCAACGGTTTATTTTTGCTGTCATCAGCGACATGAGTTGTTTGATGTTTAATGTGCCCGATTCTTGCGCTCCGCCTTTGCTTTGCCACAAAATGTAAGCAGCCACAAATGCTAAATGCAAGATGTGATAACGGGAATATGCAGTTGCATAATCGGTGTCGGTAGGGTTATCGTTTTTGGCTCTCAACAGAGCAGCATCATGATAATCCGATAGTTTTTTTGCTTTTTTGAAACTGTTTTTTGTACAGTTGTCCATTTGATTTACGAAGTAATGCCATGAATTTGCCATAATAATTTAATTTTAAAGGTTTGTTGTTATATTATATATTGTTGTTGAATTTTAAATTGATGTTTAAACTTACTTTATTGTCAAAAAAAATCGTTTTACCCAATTCGAAGGTCCGAATTGAGTCAAAATATTTCGTTTTATACAATCTGAAGCTCCGAAATGGGTTAAAACATTTCGTTTGATGCAATCCGAAGGTCCGAATTGGGTCAAAACATTTCGTTTGATGCAATCCAAAGGTCCGAATTGGGTTAAAACATTTCGTTTGATGCAATCCAAAGGTCCGAATTGGGTTAAAAGTTTTCGTTTGATGCAATCCGAAGGAACAGATTGCATGAAACACTTTTTTTGCGTTTTTAGAGAAATTGCCCCTAAGGCTAAAATATAATTTTTGGAAACGAAAGCTGAAACGAACAGAAGGAAATAAAAAATACGGGCTTGGTGAGAGTATGCGAAATGCCCTGTAGAGTGTAAATGTACACCCGAGCAAGAGTAAAAAGATAGCCGAAATATTTCCATTCATAAGATGTAGTATCGAAATTATCAGGCGCAAAAGTAAAACACTACTTATTTCCAAACAATGACTTGGCTCATGGTTTTGAAAAAATATCACCTCTCCCCTGCCCCTCTCCGCAAGAGAGGGGGAGTAGCGTTACGGTTGAGGTAAGTTTTAATTATACATATATATATATGTACTATATTTGCTTAATGGAAAAAACTCCGAACATAATTAGTGGTTCGTTTGCAAGTGAAAAAACACCTGCAATGGCAGGGAAAGTAAAAATTATTTTGTGTTTTATCTTAATTCTGAACGGTTCTTTTCAACGTCTAAATATATTTGCTCAAAACCTTGTACCAAATCCAAGTTTCGAGCAATTTGACACATGTTATTTTTCTGGTGTGAATTGCAGTGGTGGGGTTTATAATGGCAAGGTTCTTTTTTGGGATTCTCCTAACGGTAGTACTTCTGACTTATACATGTCGTGTTCTTCTGCACCTTACTGCGATGTGCCTACAAATGTCTTAGGATATCAAAAAGCACGTACCGGCAATGCTTATGTTGGCGAAGCTTGTTTTGGTAGTGGTAGAGAATATATACAAACTCAACTAGATTCTTTATTAATTGTAAATCATAAATATTGTGTAACCTTTTATGTAAATTTGTCTGATATTGTATCACTTGCCTGTAATAATATAGGAATGTACTTTTCTAACACTCACACTAGTTCTGGTATCTTGATTGGGTTAACACCTCAGATACTTGATACTACTATAATAACTGATACAACCAACTGGACATTAGTTTCAGGAGAATACATTGCATCAGGCGGAGAACAATTTATTATAATTGGTAATTTTAATACGAATGCTACTACAAGTACTATAATTGTAAATAACAACACAGACTCCTATTATTACATCGATGATGTGAGTGTTTGGGATTGTACAGGAAGTGGGTTGGGGGTTGATGAGTTAAGTGATAATAATATTTCTATTTCACCAAATCCTACAAGAGGCGTGTTTACTGTAAGTACAAAGCAGAAAGTAAAAAACATAAATATATATAATGTATTGGGAGAAGTTGTTTTTACAACAACTACAGCAAATCCACAGACAACAATAGATATGAGTAGTGAGGCAAATGGGATTTACTTTGTGGAGATGAGTGCGGAGAAAGGCGTGATGAGAAAGAAGTTTATTAAAGAATAACCTCTCCCGCAGGCGGGAGGTACTGTCTTAAAAAACAAATAAAACCTCATTTATTTTTTTCCTATATTTGCATCAACCGAAAGAAGGCATACAGCGATATTTCGATGGATGTTTATCTTGTTTAGTCCCAGACATTGTTTGGGACT
>CAIYIS010000017.1 GCA_903926385.1 uncultured Bacteroidota bacterium | reverse complement strand
ATCCTCAGGTTACTATATTGATGATGTAAATGTGCATTGTTGTACTTGCGATAGTACAACCAGTTTACATGCTGATGCAGGCGAAATCAACAATCAACCATCAACCATAGAAATCTCTCCCAACCCCGCCACCAGCGAAATGAAAATTACAACCACTAACGCTGTAATGAAAGAAGCACATATATATACTATGATGGGGCAATGCATTCTCCTATCACCAATCAACAATCGCCAATCAACAATTGACATTAGTTCGTTGCCCCCAGGCATGTACGTAGCAGAAGTTATTTCAGAAAAAGGAGTAATAAGAAAAAGATTTGTGAAACAATAAAAACGAAACAGTAATTCCTTTGGCTTATCGTTTATTGTTTTTATAAAACTCTTCTATCAGGGTGTTCAGTCGGATAAGTTCTTGCTGAGTGATGGTGGTTTTAAAACTCACTTCCGAAAAATAATAAAACAGCTCGTGTATTTGAGGCTGAGCTATACCCGACAAATTAGCGATTCGCTCAATAAAGGCATCATCGTAAATAGTAGTCTTTACCTGAAATGAGGAGCGGATGTATTCCAGAAAGTAAGTTATTTTTTTATCGGCAATATTCTTATGGTTCTTGGTTTGGTAATACAGGGTGCCCACTATTTCTACAAACTCCAGAGTAGTATTGCGCAGAGGTTCCACCACAGGTATGGGGCGTTGCTTGCGTTTGATGCCTATTATCATAAACAAAATAAGCGATACCAGCAGTAAATAATAAGCCGTCAGCAAGGCCGGATTGCTAAAGATAACCCTCAGAGGCGAGTCGTGATGCACATTGCCGGCTTTGTAATACTCGTCCCACAGAACAGTGGTAACCGGCAAATACGAAAGTGCCTTGGCCACATAATCGGTGGTAGAGGCGGGAGTAAAATGGTAATTCGAAAACGCTTCGGGCAGGGGAGAGATATAGAAATAGCCTTTACCAAACCGAACACGAATAAAATTAATCTTCCCATTCGAGTTGTTGCCAAGTATAGTAGTTCGTGTAGTATCGAACGAAGAAAAATAAGTGTTGGCCATGCCTTTGCTGAACACATAAGGTGTGGCGCTATGCAAGAGAGGATTCACAAAATTAATTTTTACCGTGTCGTTAGGATTGTAAATGGAGTTATGTCCTGTAGAGTCTTTTTGCAGGGCATGTTTATAATCGAAGTAACGGTCGGTTTTGAGCTTAAGTGTATCGGCCCACAAACCCGAAAAATACGAAGCCGCCACAAAGGCATTGTTTCCGTTACTCACAAACCTCAGCAGTTCGCGGGTATCGAGTTTATCGGGCTCAAACGAAGCATTGATAAAAATATAATTGCAGTTGCTTCGCTTCTCGTCCAGCAAGGTATTAAACAAGGGTTGTGTTTTGGTTTCTATTATCTGATTAGGGAAGAACACCGGCAGCGCCTCGTTAAGAGCCGAAGTGCCATAGGGTATTTTATCTTTCTTCAGATAAGACGGATTCCAGTTTATCGGCTTTGGCGAAAGCAATTGCAGGAGGATGAGTGCCCCAAAACACAGAACCAATGTAATAATGTATTTTCTATTTCCTTTTAACATAATCGGCTTCTTCCTTTTTTCCTAAAGGAAGATTTCTTACACATGAAATTCTTTAAACTTAGTAATGGTTGCCATAAAATTGGTTTCGTCCAAATTAAAATCACCGTACCAAATGTATTCGTACATAATGGTAAGCTCGTCAAACGCCCTGCTGTATTTGCTATTGGCAAGCTCTATCGAATAATCGTTATTGGTTTTGTCGAGTTGCCATTTAATCAGATTTTTGTCGGTAAGTTCTTTGAGCAACTTAAGGAAATGCAATCGAACCGCCTTGCGGTAATCCTTTTTGGCCAATGCATCGGCTATCATTTCTTCAAAATTAATCTTGTTGATGTCGTCATCAAACTCTTTAAAATCGATATGCACAGCAGCACTCTTGCCATACAGCACCGACCGAACATCGTTTTTGACAAGCAGAATAATACCGATAACCACCACAGCGGCTATCAGTGCGTATTTAAAAATAGTCCAGCCCACCTCACCGGCTTTGGTTGAAAATATTTTGGAAATCATGTCCCAGAACCATTGCACAAATCTGTCCCATATCGTTTCGGGAGCAGGGCCAACGCGGTCGTAGAGGTAATCCTTGTTTTGAGAGAGTTTCTTTTTTTGTTCGGCACTTAATTTCCTAACATCGGTTTTGCTGCTGTCAAGCGGAATCACCACAGCCGAGGTGGCCGAGTCAGTCTTGGCAGAAGCAGAGGCAGGCCATAAGCCGCACAGCAAAGCCAGAAAGAAACAATAAACCAACTTAGTACTGTTGTTCCACATCGGTTTTAGGAGTTTGACCAATTTCGTTGATGCGTTCCATAAGTCCTTTTCCATCGTCCTTTTCGGCCAGCGAGAAAAAATAAAACCCATTAATAAGCGACATTACGCTATAAAGAAGTGTGGAGCAAAAGGTGCACACCGTAGCCACTATCATAAACGAAACAGAGGTGTCACCATTACCGCTTTTGGCATGAGTAAACGTAAGCACCATTTGCATCACCGATTGAGGAATGGCAAACACCGCACTAGCCAGACCAACGCCCAACATAGCACAAACCACCACTACCCATGTCCACCAGAAATTACCATGCATTACCTGTCGTGTTCGCCCAAACGATTCGAACACCCCTTTGTCTTCCGTCATCTTTACAAGATAAGTAGCCGAAAGTTGCCAGGCCAAAGGAGGAAAAATAATAAACATAACTATGATTAAGAAAAAGGCAAGGAAAACACCCAACATGGTAGAGGCTGCTGTAATACCAATAAATATACCCACTATTACAATAACAAAAAGCAAGGTTAACAATGCCATTACTATAAACACGGCAAACACATTACCGATATTGCTTATCACTCGTCTGTTCACATCGCTCACGGTAAATCCCTCCGGCCCTTTTTCGTTGTATTCTATCATAAACGAATACACAGTTGCAAGCAGTGCCAAACTGCTGAGTGCCGAACTGAGTATGAACAGTGCATATTCCCATCCAAACTGGTTCATCAGATAAGCAAACGGACTGCCCGAAGTATTACGCGATAGCGAAAGCAAACTGATGGCATGAGCCTGATAAAAAGCTCCGGCTATAGCAGAGATGAGCACAAATGGGCCGGCTATAAACAGCAGGCATTGAAAAAACAGTTTAAAGTTTTGACGAATGAATTTGATGCTGACGTTAAATATTTCGCCAAAATCTCGGGCTACACGAAAATTAATTTTCTCTTTACTCATATCTTATTTTAATAAATGGTTTACCGGCTTCTTCATTTTCCAAACTGAATAGTGTCGATTGTTAAATTGTTTGCTCTTCTGTTAAGCCTAATGGGATAAATGATAAAATACCAGATAATAAATGTCAGCGAACTGCCGATAATAGAAACGCTCAGCCACATCGGCATCTGAGAATAGCGGGTTACAAAGCTTTCGAAAAAGCCTGCTGTAATGAATACCGGAACAAGGCCTATTACTATTTTCACTCCCTGTTTAGCTCCTCTCACAAACGACACTCCTCTGTAATAGGTTCCCGGAAACAGAAAACTATTACCCATCACCAGCCCTGCACATCCGGCAATAATGATAGCAGATATCTCCAGTGTGCCGTGAATCCAGATAACAAGCACCGACTGAAGCAACAATCCTTTAGAATAAAAGAAGTATTGAAACGAGCCTAACATCACCCCGTTTGTAAACAACATATAACCTGTACCCAACGAAAACAGCATGCCCATAGCAAAACACAGAAAGGAAACATAGATATTATTCACGGTTATCCCCACAAACATATTCACCTGATTCATGCTTTTGTAAACCGCCATCGGGTCGCCTTTGTTTATGTTATCAATGGTCATGTTTACATAACTATCGCCCAGAATAAGGCGAACAAACGAATCGTCATAAGCAGCCGAAACAATACCCACCAGCATGGCTACTACAAAAATGATGAAGGCATATAATAATTGCTTGTGCGAATTCCGAAAGATAAAAGGCAGTTCGTATCGCCAAAAGGTAATGATACGCGATTTTTTCTCCTTTTTGTTTTTATAAATTTCCTGATGAACACGAGCGGCAAGCGAGTTGAGATATTGCGTACTCTTAGCTTTGGGATAATTGGTTTTGGCATACGACAAATCGTCAGTGAGCTGAATAAATAAGTCAGCCATCAAATCGGGGTCAGAACTTCCTTTCGAAGTTATCATCCTCTCGAACTGCTGCCACTTATCGGCATTTTGTTTTAAAAATGTAATTTCTTTCATCTGTTGTATGCCCCCGCATCAGCATCTCTGAGCAATGGATAATGGTAATTGTTCCGTATTTTTTGCTTTCGCCCCAAGCTATTGGTTGCCGCAAATAAACTTGGTAAATTTATATAAATTTTCATTCCCCATTACTTTATTGAAGCTCTACAGCATTTTTTCGAATATATTTGTCGGCTCTAAATGGATAATATAAAAATACAAACTACTCAAAACGTAGACATCGAATATCAACTGGCCAGTGTGGGCGAACGCATTTTGGCCACTCTGCTCGACTATGTGTTTTTTGCTGCTTATTTCTTTGTGGTTATTCTTCTGCTCAGCTGGGCCGAACTGGTGGGGCGAAATTACATTGCCGTTATGATCATTCTGGCATTACCTGTTCTGCTGTACGACCTGCTTTGCGAGATGTTTTTGCAAGGCAAAACATTTGGCAAAATGATTATGAAGATAAAAGTAGTAAAGCTCGATGGTTCTCAGGCCAGTTTCGGAGCCTATGCCCTGCGCTGGTTGTTGAGAATAATCGACACCAAAATATTTTCGGGTGGAATTGCTTTAATCGTAATTGTCATCAACGGAAAAGGTCAGCGCATAGGCGATATGGCTGCAGGTACCACCGTAATTAAAATAAGACAGAAAGTAACTCTGAACGATACCATACTGAACAAAGTAAAACCGGAATACACCATTGTATTTCCTCAGATATCTCAGCTTACCGACAACGATATTTCGGTGATAAAAGAAGTAATGCGAGTAGCCCTCCGAACCAATAATCAGGAAGCTATTGAGCAACTGGCAGCAAAAACCAAAGCAACAATGGGTATCACCACCAATTTGCCCCACACCCAGTTTTTGGCCACTGTGGTGCAGGATTACAGTCAGTACTCGTTCGATAATTAATTGATAATTCCCATTCGTTTTCGTTTCCATTTAAAATATCTTAGGTTGCTTGAAATTGCTCTTTATAAATTACTACTTTTGTATTCCTAAATAAAAATTATGTTAACCATCAATCCAAAGGATTTAAAAACTTCTGAATTTCACAGTTATTTACTGGGAGCTGTAGCTCCCCGTCCAATAGCATTTGCAAGTACGGTAGATAAAGATGGCAATCCTAATTTGGCTCCGTTTAGTTTTTTCAATGTGTTTAGTGCCAACCCTCCGATTGCAGTGTTTTCGCCTGCCCGTAGCGGACGAACAGGAGAACAAAAACACACTTACGAAAACATTAAACAAGTGCCCGAAGTGGTAATTAATGTAGTAAGTTATGATATGGTTCAGCAAATGTCGCTGGCCAGTACTGAATTTCCCAAGGGAGTTAATGAGTTTACCAAATCGGGTTTTACTCCGCTTCGTTCGGAAATGATTAAACCCTTTCGGGTAAAAGAATCGCCTGCTCAATTGGAATGTATCGTAAAACAGGTAATAGAACTTGGAGATAAAGGAGGTGCCGGAAATCTGATTATATGCGAAGTGGTGCTGATGCATATTGACAAACGGGTGCTGGATGCAAACAAAGTGATAGACCCTAAAAAGATTGACCTTGTAGGACGAATGGGTGGCAACTGGTACAGCAGAGCCAATGGCACTGCTTTGTTTGAAGTAGAAAAGCCAAAACAGAATTTAGGCATTGGTGTCGACCAGATTCCTTTGTATATTCGCAACTCGAATGTGCTTACCGGAAATAACCTTGGACAACTTGGCAACATGGAACATTTACCAAACAAAGAAGAAATAGTGGCATATCGCAATTCAGGAGCTATAAACGAAGCTTTCGAAATATACGGAAGCAATCTGGACAAGCTGGAAGAACATTTGCATCATCTGGCAAAAGGATTGCTCGAAAATAATAAGGTGGAAGAAGCCTGGAAAGTGCTACTCTCATTTGAACGTTAAACAACACAGTAAATTCAAAATAAAAACAATTACAAACAAATCAAAAATCAATAATTATGGACGTAACAGGAACACTAAAAGTTAAAGGAGAAACAATAAAGGTTTCAGAAAAATTTACCAAGAGAGAATTTGTTATCACGGATAATTCCGGACAATATCCTCAACACATATCATTTCAATTGGCACAGGACAAATGCGCATTGCTCGACCCGTTTCAATTAGGGAGTGAAATAAAAGTACATTTTAATCTTCGCGGGCGCGAGTGGACTAGCCCATCGGGAGAAGTAAAACATTTCAATTCGCTTGATGCATGGCGTTTGGAAGGAGCTACAAGTGGTTCGGCTAATAACAATCAGGGAGCAGGAAGCAACCAAGGTGCTGCAAGACCGAGCGCACCAGAGAGCGTTTCAGAATCGTTTACTTCACCTTCACCGGCTGACGATTTGCCATTCTAAGAAAACACAAGTCGGATAAAACTGCAAACACCTTTGTCAGAAAAACATTTCTGATAGAGGTGTTTTTTTATTCGGTTAGAGCAACCATTATTTTCTCCAGTTTCTTTTTCATCTCAGTGGGTGTGCAGTCGTAATTGTTGGCCAGCAAAGAAAAACAAAGCGTTTCTCCTTTTTTATTTTTCACATACCCCGCATAGCCCCTTGCCCGATTCATGTATCCGCTTTTGGCATGCAGATTATTTTCGGCAAATGTACCCACACACATGCCGCCCAGTGAGCCGGACTTACCGGCAACAGGCAATGAATTATAAAACACCTTATAGTTCTTATCGTTTGCCATCAGGCGCAATATCTGTGTTTGCGTATGAGTAGTAATTACATTGGCCCGAGCCAAACCACAACCATCGGTCATAAAGAATCCCGAAACATCCACTCCCCTGCCCTTCCAGTAATCGGTTACTATTTTTGTTCCTTCCGACTCCGTACCCAAATCCGATTTTTTATAACTCAAATATTTCAGGATGCACTCTGCATAGAGATTAATACTTCTCAAATTAGTGAAATGAATAATAGAATCGAGAGGAGGCGAAAAGTTAGTAATCAAGGTATGCTTATCGTTTTTAGTAATGGCTATACTTTCTTTTAATTCTCTTACAGTGTTGCACTTTTTAGTGACATTAATTCCTGCTCTATTTAATGCGTTCGTCATTTCACCGGCACAAAACAAAGCCGGGTCGGGAATGGCTCCATCCACTTCGTAATTGGTTTTTCCTGCGGGAATGGTTCCCTGAATAATTCGGTAATATGAATAAGGAGCACCATAGATATAAGCATTGTCGTCAGAACCTGCAGAGGTCACCATGTTTACAACCTGCAAATCTTTAATATCAGGTTTAACTCCGGTAATGGTGGTTTTACTGCCATTGCTTCCCGATTTAAAGTAAAGCGTATATTTATTATCGTGATACGAAAGGCCACAAGCACCGGCACCATAGTAATTGCCTAAGTCGCCCCACACCCATTCTGAGGGTGTCATGTTATAGTCGAAAATGCCGGCATCGCCTATTACAGCACCGGTTATCTTTTTAATGCCTTTTGCTTTTAGCAGTGCTGCCCAGCGTTGCACCACAGTTAAGGTATCGTCAGGCTTTTTAAAATACTCCGACTCTAGTGTTGGGTCTCCTCCTCCAGTAATATAAAGATTCCCATGAATAACTCCGCTCAATGAATCATACGTTCCGTCATATTGTATGCGGGTTTCGAAACGAAAATCTTTTCCAAGCAGGGACAATGCTGCGCCTGTCGTAGCCACTTTCATGGTACTGGCAGGTGTTAAACTTATAGTGCTATTGTATTCGGCAAGGATGGTATCTTTTTTTACGGGCATCACACAAACGCTCCATACCGCATGTTTCATCGCCTCATCTGCATTCAGCGTTTGTATGGCATCCTTTAGTTTTGATTTGTTTTGAGAAAACAAAAACGCAGGACAAAGGGATAAAAAAACTATAACAATTCTGACAAACATATATCCTGAATTTCTTTCAAGTAAAAACTAAATTAAAGATAAATGCACATAATAAAATTCCGTTCCGTATCTGATTACGGGTAATAATAAACCAAAAACTTAAACTTGTTTTTGGGAAAGCTGAACTGTGTTTAGAGATTAATTAGTAATCATCGTGATAATGATCATCATCCTCATCATCATCGTCAAAGTTGGTATCAAACTTCATGTCGTCCTCCATTTCAAAATCATCCTCCTCGTCATCTCGTTTGTGTTTCCAACCCTTTTTGTCCTTTTCTTTTAATGGTTTAAGTTTGGCAGGTTTTCTTAAATCATCCGAATCCTTGGCCTTTTTAGGCGGCTCCTTTTTTGTTTTGTTTGGCTTTTTCATTTGTAATGAAATTTGTTGTGCAAACTTTTTTTGTTTAATTAATACTTGTTAAAAATATGATACTACAAATTTCCGAAAAATTATTTTTCAAAACAAAACATTTTTTAAATATTTTATAATTATTTTCAATATACCTTTGTGAATAAAGTAGAATTTAAGATTTACAGAACTTTCCAATTATGATAATACAGGAATTTTTGCACCGCACGTTTTTAGGAAACACCATCGAATCGTTTTGCTGGTTCTTTCTAATTCTAATGATGGGTGTTGTTTTTAAGCGAATACTCTCCAAATTACTTGCCTTGTTTGTTTTTAAGTTTTTTCAAAAATACTCGAAAGGAGTTGGTTATAACAAGCTCTTCCTGTTGCTCAAAAAGCCTTTGGAAGTGCTTATTCTTCTTCTTACCTTTTACTTCGCGTTCGAAATGCTCCATTTTCCGGATGAATGGAACATGGTTACCATTGAGCAATTCGGGTTACGACTCATTTTAATTCGGGTTTTTCAAATATTAATTGTAGGCGCTTTCACATGGATTCTACTCCGACTTATCGACTTTTTCGGAGTGGTGTTTACTTACCGTGCCAAACAAACCGAATCGAAGACGGATGACCAAATAGTACCATTTGTGAAGGATATGGGGAAAGTATTTGTAATCATTTTCTCCTTCTTCTTTATACTGGGCACGATCTTCCAATTGAACATTGCTTCTCTGATTGCAGGACTTGGAATCGGTGGTTTGGCGGTGGCTTTGGCAGCAAAAGAATCCTTGGAAAATCTTTTTGGGTCGTTTACTATTTTTCTGGATAAGCCTTTTGTAATCGGAGATTTGATACGAGTGGGAACGGTGGAAGGAACAGTGGAGAAAATCGGTTTCCGTAGCACGCGCATTCGTACTGCCGAAAAAGGATTTGTTACTGTACCGAACAAAAAAATGGTGGACAGTGAGCTCGATAATTTATCAAACCGTACCCAACGAAGAGTAAGGTTTAATGTGGGCCTAAAATATGAAACCAAGGGTTCGGAATTGAAAGGAATTATTGGCGATATCCGAGATTACTTGTTACTCCATCCTGCCATATCTAAAACGGAATTGCTGGTAAACCTTCACAACTTTGACTCAGGTTCGTTAAATATTCTGGTAAACTGTTTTGTAAACACTCTCGACTACGACATTTATTTGGCTACCCGAGAAGAATTAAATTACAAAGTGATGGAGATTATCGAAAAACATGGAAGTGCATTTTCTTATCCAGTCAATGCTGTTGTGGTGAAAGAAAAAAAAAGGTAGAACTCTCTATTATCGGCTACATTCCCATATCGCCACCACTATCCATTTCGTTGGAGTCTGATTTACGTTGACGAGTTTTTTTGTTATCCGCAGCTTTTCCGAAACGATAACTGAAAGTCAGTGTTGCTATTCGAGACTCTCTTCTTCGCTGCATGGTTTGTGTAAAGTTACTTCCCTCCGACTCCCAGCGCATTCTTCTGGCATTTGTTATGTCAGATACATTCAAACTGAGTGAAGCATTTCTGAAAATGTCGTTTTTAATTCCTGAATCGATGGTGAAAACTTCCTTAACCTTACCCTGTGCAGTAATAGATGGGCCACTATAATTAGCTGTAACTTGAAAGTCTAAGTTTTTAAAAAACTTCATATTCGAAATCAACTTAAGTTCATAACTGAAGTTATTGTTCTGCAAATCGGCATCCACATTAGAACCATCAATCACTGTTTGAAAAAGATTAACACTGGCCGTAGTGTTCCACCATTTAGTTATGTCGTTTTTGGCAATTAACTCAAACCCATATGAGCTGGACGAGGTAAGGTTAACCATGGTTACATAAGAAATAGTGGAATCGCCAAGGGTTTTAATTCTTGAAATTACACCTTCTGTTTTACGGTAATACACGCTCGAGGTAAGCACAGCCTTTTCCCAGTATTTCATGTAACTTAACTCATACGAATTAATATACTCAGGTTTCAGAAAAGGGTTTCCAACCCTTATATTATACGGGTCAGACATATCTTTAAAAGGATTTAATGAACGGGTGTTTGGTCTGTTTATCCTACGAGAGTAACTTAATTGAAATTCATTGTCTTTATTTATTTTATAAGACAAATGGACTGATGGAAATAAATTAGCATAATTATTTTTGTAACTCTCCCCGGTTGTTACCAATAAAGATTGAGTATTCGCCTGCTCACCTCTAAGTCCGAGTTGGTAACCAAACTTCTTAATTTGTCCCTGAAAAGTTGCATAGGCAGCATATATGTTTTCATGATACAGGAAATCATTATTAACCTGTGTATCATATAAAAAATCCTGAACTGTATAACTGTATGTTTCGGAAACAAACTTACTATCGATATTTCTTAAAATCACTTTGCCGCCTGCCTCCAGCTTCATCTGATTTTTCAAAGGTTGAGAATAATCAAGCTGCATGTTTGTAACTCCGTTTGCACTTTTAGTTGAAGTATTCTGGCGAAAGGGGTAGTTGTTTTTCACCCCATATTTTCCAGTATAATCGCGTTCAGAATAATTTGAGATAGCTTTACCGGAGGAACTTGAATAAGTCGCATCGAAGGTTAGTTCCTGTTTAGGTTTGGTAAATGTTCTTCGGAAATTTAGGTTATAATCTATGTTTTGAGGAGCATCACTTGATTTCTCATCTCGCCAATAGGTCGCAGAAGTTTCGTTAGTTCCACTTACTTCTGAATAATATGAGTTAGAAAGGCCATATTCTAATCCTTTATTACCGGAAACTGAAAAGCCCAATGTATTTTTATCATTCAAATAAAAATCAATACCCGCTTTCAGATTACTCGAAGTATTTCTGTTTAAAGATGAAGATTCAGAATTGAGAAAAAATGTTGTGTCAGTAAGTATATTCTGCCGATTACTCCATCCGCTTCCTGTCCTTGTGTGGTCGCGGTAACCAAAGTTGGCATAAATATTTAATTTCGAATTTCGATAACTGATGTTGGCTGAACCGCTGTATTTGTCGAATGTACCAACACTAACGGAAACTCCTCCATTAAGACCGGCCAGTTTATTTTTTTTCAAAACAATGTTAATGATTCCACTCATTCCATCTGGGTCGTATTTGGCAGAAGGATTAGTAATAAGTTCAATGCTTTCTATACTCGAAGCAGGTAACTGCTGAAGTATAGCAGCCTTGTTAGTTCCCGTGATACTGCTTGGACGACCATCTACCAGTACGGTCACATTCTGACTTCCTCGTAAACTTACATTACCATCTATATCTACTGATACACTCGGAATGTTTTTTAAAACATCCGAAGCGGAACCACCATCGCTGACTATACTCTTTTCAACATTAAAGATTTTACGATCTATACCCAATTGCATCGAACTTTTTTCTGTCGACACCTCAACTTCGTTCAATTGTTCATTACTCGAATGAAGTCGAATGATTCCTATATTTATCTCCGTATGTTTTGGGGTTATCATTAAAGTATCTATTGAAGATACTTTGTAACCAATAAAGTTCACTTTCATATAATATCGTCCGAATTCGAGTGAAGTCAATTCGAATGCCCCTTTATTGTCGGCTACAGTCCCTGTAACAAGAGTAGAATCTTTTTTACGGTAAAGAGCAATGGTAGAAAACTCAACTGGAACTTTGTTTTTATTGTCCAGTACAACTCCCCGAATTTTTCCAATCGCCATCCTTGGACGTCCATCCTGTGGCTGAGAATAAAGAACTGTAGAAGAGATAAGAAAAAGTACTGCGAAGATTTTAAAAACTTTGTTCACTGTTTATGAATTTAAGGAGGCAAAAGTATGAATTTTAATGTTATCTTTATTTCCAAAAAGTATTGAAAATAAATTAGCACAAAACGAGTTGATGACGTTTAGTAACAACCTTATCACTTTTATGAAAAGGTTGAAAGAATTAAATTACTTTTGTCGGATTATTTTTAAAGCAGAAACCAACACATAAAGTCAAGAGGAACATAAATGGAATCGAGTAAAGTAAGACAAACATTCTTAGAATTTTTCAAATCAAAAGGACACGAAATAGTGCCTTCCGCTCCAATGGTGGTAAAAAATGACCCTACACTGATGTTTAACAATTCAGGTATGGCACCATTTAAAGATTTGTTTTTGGGCAATGCACCTATCAAATACCCTCGTGTGGCCGACACTCAGAAGTGCCTTCGTGTAAGTGGTAAACACAACGATTTGGAAGAAGTTGGAGTAGACACTTATCACCATACCATGTTTGAAATGTTGGGTAATTGGTCGTTTGGAGATTACTTTAAAAAAGATGCGATAAACTGGGCTTGGGAACTTTTAACGGAAGTATATAAAATAGATAAAAGCAGATTGTATGTAACCGTTTTCGAAGGCAGCGAAGATGACGGATTAGGCTTCGATCAGGAAGCTTATGATTTATGGAAGCAATACATTTCTGAAGACAGAATACTAAAAGGAAATAAAAAGGATAATTTTTGGGAAATGGGTGAGATGGGCCCTTGCGGCCCATGTTCCGAAATCCATTGTGATATTAGAAAAGACGAAGATCGTGCTAAGGTGGATGGAAAGAGTTTGGTAAACGCAAGCCACCCACAGGTGATTGAAATCTGGAACAACGTGTTTATGGAATTCAACCGAAAAGCAGATGGTAGTTTAGAGAAACTTCCTGCCCAGCACGTGGATACCGGAATGGGGTTTGAAAGATTATGTGTGGTTTTGCAAGGAAAGCAATCGAATTACGATACCGATGTTTTCAAACCTGTACTAGATAAAATAGAAGAACTTTCTGGACTTCGTTATAAACCTACGGACGAAGAAAAACACCCGAAACAACTCATCATTAATATTGCAATGCGAGTTATTGCCGACCACATCAGAGCTATCTCATTTAGCATAGCAGACGGGCAACTGCCTTCAAATACCGGAGCAGGGTATGTAATACGCAGGATTTTGAGAAGAGCCATTCGATATGGTTACCAATCACTCAATTTAAAAGAGCCTTTTATGTTCCGTTTGGTACCCGTGCTTGCACATCAAATGGGACAAGCGTTTCCCGAATTACTTTCTCAAAAATTACTGATTGAAAAAGTAATAAAGGAAGAAGAAATATCGTTTTTCAGAACCCTCGAACATGGACTAAAGCGTATCGACCAGGTTTGTATCATCACATTGAATGAAAAGAAAGCCATCGTTGATGGATCAACAGTTTTTGAACTGTATGACACCTTCGGATTTCCACTCGATTTAACTTCGCTCATTGCACGAGGATATGGATTGAGTATCGATGAAGTAGGATTCAATATTGAATTAGAAAAGCAGAAGAACCGTTCCAGATTAGCTACTGCTGTTGATACGGGTGACTGGCTGATGGTAAACGAGGCTAAAAGCCATGAACTTTCTTTCATTGGTTATAAGGAAACCCAAGGTGAATGTAGTATTGTAAAATACCGAAAAGTTAAAGCCAAAGGTAAAGAGCAGTTTCAATTGGTACTCGACAAAACACCATTTTATTCTGAGAGTGGTGGGCAGGTTGGAGACACAGGCACACTGGAATCGACAAATGAAAAAATACTAATTACCGATACAAAAAAAGAAAACGGAATTACCATTCACTTTGCCGACAAACTGCCTCAGAATTTTGAACAAATTTTTATTGCAAAAGTAGATGAAAACAAAAGACGTTTGACCGAAAACAATCACAGTTCAACACATTTGCTTCATGCTGCGCTTCGCAAGGTATTAGGCACCCACGTTGAGCAGAAAGGATCGCTAGTAAACGAAGAGCATTTGCGTTTCGACTTTTCGCATTTTTCAAAAGTAACAGATGAGGAAATTGCAGAAATAGAAACAATAGTCAATCATAAAATCAGAGAAAACATTGCCGCTGATATCAACGAGATGTCGATTGATGCCGCTCGAAAATCGGGAGCTATGGCCTTATTTGGCGAAAAATATGGAGACATTGTTCGTGTGGTTACATTCGATAAAAATTATTCAATAGAATTATGCGGAGGAACCCATGTGCCCGCTACCGGACAAATCGGTTTATTTAAAATAGTTTCGGAAGGAGCTGTAGCTGCAGGTATCCGAAGAATTGAAGCTATTACATCAGAAAAGGCCGAAGAGTATTTTAACAATCAATCCTTGCTGGTTAATCAAATAAAAGTTCTTCTTAAAAACCCTAAAGACATTGTAAAAAGTTTGGAAGGACTCATGGAGCAAAACTCAGAACTTCAAAAGCAGATTGAACTCATGCTTCATGACAAAACCAGAATCTTAAAAACCGAATTACTTGGGAAAGTAAAACAAATTAGCGGCATTAATTTTATAGCAGAAAAAATTGAACTAGACTCTGCAGATTCTATCAAAGACTTGTCGTTTGAAATTCGTTCTCAGGTCGAAAATCTGTTCATGGTGTTAGGGGCAACTGTTAAAGGCAAACCTAGTTTATCGGTTATCATTTCTGACAATTTAGTGAACGAAAGAAAACTAAACGCGGGCAATATTGTAAAAGAAATTGCAAAAGAAATAAAAGGTGGTGGCGGTGGTCAACCTTTTTATGCTACAGCAGGAGGTACCGATTCGAATGGAATAAGCAAAGCCTTAGAAAAGGCTAAAGGCTACCTAAACTAGTTGCTTAAGATTAAACGGAACCATTAAGATGTCAATCACCAGCGTGATAAATAAATCAACTATTGATTCACTTAAAGAGACTTCTTTATTTAATGGTCACTTGCTTCCGGTTAAAAGTATTGATTACAAGTTTCACTTCACCCATTACGATTATTTACCGTTTGGTATATTATTCTTGTCATTCGCTATTTTTGTTTGGCTTTACATATCTTATTCGAAACGATTAAAAAGTACAATACAAGGTTTTTTTGTTAACCGATTTGCAAACCAACTTGCTCGTGATGAATTTTCGTTAAGCAACCGTGTGACGATTTTTTTATCCGTCCTTTTTGTTTTCACACTCACATTATTCACTTCACAAACCTTTCAATATCTATTCGGGATGGAGGTAGCTCCCAATGGTTTTTTGTTTTTAAACCTTATAATTGGTGCATCAGTTGTGGTGGTATATTTGTCTAAATTTATTGCTGTACGACTGTCAGGTTATGTCTTCCAGATGAACAAGGCCGCGTCAGATTACATTTTAACTGTCTTTTTATATTGTAATACTCTTGGGCTTTTTCTTCTACCGATAGTTATTTGTATCTCTTTTGTAAAACAAATTTCCCCTTACATTTTTATATACATTGGTCTTACCATAATCGGACTTTTTTTAATTACTCGTATCATCAAAGGACTTCTGATATGGCTAAATGGAGTGCGCGCATCGCGATTCTATTTATTTTTATATCTTTGCACCCTCGAAATATTGCCGATTGTAATATTGGTAAAAATATGTACCATGTTAATTAAACAGTCTATTATTTAGAATGAATAATATAGCAATTTTTGTTTTTGTTAAACTATAACTCGACAAAATTGAAAGTAAGAACAATACTCGTAACACAACCAAAGCCGGAGGGGGACAAGTCTCCCTATTTTGACCTTGCAAAAAAATGCAATGTTAAAATTGATTTTCGTCCGTTTATACAAATAGATGGAATTCCCGCTCAGGAATTCAGAAAAGAAAAAATCAACATCGTTGAACATACCGCTGTTATTATAACCAGCAGAAGTTCCATCGACCATTTTTTCAGAATGTGTAAAGAAATGCGTGTACCTGTTTCTGAAGAAATGAAGTTTTTCTGCATTTCCGAATCCACTGCTTTTTATCTTCAAAAATATGTTCAATTCCGAAAACGTAAAATATTTTACGGAAAACAAACTGTGGATGCATTGATGGAAGTTATAAAAAAACACCGTGACGAAAACTTTATCCTTCCTTGTTCGGATATACACAAAGAAGAAATTGCAGAAAAGTTGGAAGAGCAAAAAATAAAATACACCAAGGCGGTAATGTATCGTACGGTTGCTGCAAATTTGCAAGACCTCGAAAAGGTGAACTACGACATTCTCGTTTTCTTTAGCCCTTCGGGAATAAAATCGTTGTTCAAAAACTTCCCTAAGTTTAAACAAAACAAAACTAGGATTGCTTGTTTTGGCCCTACAACTGCCGAAGCGGTTACAAAAGCCGGATTGAAACTCGACATCCATTCTCCAAATCCAAAAGCACCATCCATGACAATGGCATTGGAGCAATACATTATTGCCGCCAATAAAGCCAAGTAATCCAACCCGAAACGATTACCTTTTTCAGACTATTTTTGTTAACTCCTTATAAATTTGTTGTGAGTAAAAGGATAACTCGTACCTTTATTGCATAAATGAATACCTTTAGTAAATCAGAAAGAATCTCCAGCAAATTAGTGATTGAAAAACTAATGAAGGAGGGCAAATCATTCGGGCATTTTCCTTTCAAAATAATATGGCGCGAAGTGGCATATTGCGATGAAACAGCACAAGTTCTGATTAGTGTTCCGAAGCGAATATTTAAACGAGCTGTGGACAGAAACAAAGTGAAACGAAGAATCAGGGAAGGTTATAGGAAAAACAAAACAATATTAGCAGATGAGCAAAAAACAAAGACATTACAAATAGCATTTATTTATACAGCAAAGAACATTTTAAAGGGAAACGAAGTGGAAGAAAAAGTCATTTCTGCCCTCAAAGTTTTAATTGAAAAAAGAAATCCTGCAAAATAATATACCCATTGATTAATCCATTCAGTTATTTATTTATCGGTATCATTAAAATATATCAGTATACCATCTCTCCTCTGCTGGGGCCTTCGTGCCGATTCGAGCCATCCTGCTCCCAGTATGGAATTGAAGCATTGAAAAAACATGGATTAGCGAAAGGATTGTATTTAACTGTTAAGCGCTTTTTAAGATGCCATCCCTGGGGAGGACACGGACACGACCCTGTTCCTTGAATCACAAAATATTTATGAGTAGGGATTAGTGAACAACTTGATGATAAAATAATTTAAATTTTAAAAGACATTCGTAATTTTGTATTGCATTTCAAAAATGCAAGTCAAATCAGAAATAAAGAAAATAGTAAATGATGAAAAAAATAGCTGGAAAATTTAAACTCTTAATTGTTGCTTTGCTGTTTGGAGGATATGCTTTTGTTTCCTATGGTTTCGTGGATAATTATTTTGAAATATCCAAGAACCTGGACATATTCGCATCCCTGTTTCGCGAACTGAATATATATTATGTGGACGAAACCAATCCGGGAGAATTGATGAAAAAAGGCATTGATAATATGCTTGCTTCCCTCGATCCATACACTAATTTTTATCCTGAATCGGAAATTGAAGATTATCGTTACATGACATCCGGTCAATATGACGGGATAGGGGCGTTGATACATCAGGACGACAAGTATGTGGTTATTTCGGAAGTGTATGAAGGCTTTCCGGCACAGAAAGCTGACCTCAGAGCAGGAGACAAAATTTTAAAGATTAATAATATTGATGCTATGGGCAAGAAAACCGATGACATCAGTAAATTTTTGAAAGGTCAGGCTAATACTACAATTAAACTGCTTATCGAAAGAGAAGGCGAAAAGAAACCGATTGAGAAAAATATTAATCGGGAAGAAATTAAAATTAAAAGTGTTTCTTACTCGGGCATGGTGGCAAGTAATATCGGATACATTAAGCTAACCGGGTTTACAAAAAATGCTTCAGGCGAGGTGAAGGAAGCATTGCAGAATCTGAAAAAGAATCCCGAGTTTAAATCCTTAGTTCTCGATTTACGAGGCAATCCGGGAGGTTTGCTTGATGAAGCGGTAGATATCGTGAACGATTTTGTAGAAAAAGGAACTGAAGTGGTAAGTACAAGAGGCAAAATTAAAGAATGGGACAAGAGTTATAAAGCCGCTAACAACCCTACAGATGCTACTATACCTATCACTGTATTGGTCGACAGAGGTTCGGCTTCGGCATCCGAAATCGTTTCGGGTTCGTTGCAGGATTTAGACCGTGGAGTAGTAATTGGTCAGCGTTCGTACGGAAAAGGTTTAGTGCAAAACACTCGTCCATTAAGTTATAATGCTCAGCTGAAACTAACGGTTGCTAAATATTACACCCCAAGCGGGCGCTGCATTCAGGCATTAGATTATTCTCATCGTAATGAAGACGGAAGTGTAGACAAAGTGCCTGACTCATTAATCTCTGCTTTCAAAACAAAAAACGGAAGAATAGTTTATGATGGTGGTGGTATAGCTCCTGATATTGCTATCGAAGCTCAAAAATATAGTACCATACTTGCTAGTTTGGTAACAAAAAATCTGGTATTTAATTTTTCAACTACTTATCGTGTTAATCATCCAAATATAGCTCCTGCAAAGGAGTTCAGGCTAACGGATGCAGAGTACGAAGAATTTGTAAACTATGTAAACTCCAAAAACTTTGATTACACCACCAAAACGGAGAAGGCGCTGGACGAGTTTAAAGAAGATGCAAAAGCCGACAAATCGCTGGATGAAATTAACGCTGACATAGACGCTCTGAAAGCGAAAATAACACACAATAAAAAATCGGATTTGAATAAATTTAAACCGGAGATAAAACAGTTCTTAGAGGAAGAAATAGCTTCTCGTTATTATTTTCAGAACGGACGATTGGAGGCTGGTTTAAAAGACGACCCTGAATTGACAGAAGCTATAGCTGTATTGAACGACAAGGACAGATATACTAAAGTATTAACAACAATTGTAAAGGCCGAAAAACCGCTTTATAATCCTGACAAAACAAAACTGAAAGATTTAAAAAAGTCAAAAGGTTCGGAAAATTAGTAAGAGTAAAAACACTACAGCAAAACGAAGAATCGGTAACGAGCAATTACCGATTCTTTTTTAAAAAATATTTTACATTCTTCGCAATAAAAAGAGAAGAATTTCGTTTATTATAAAGATGAAATCTTTATTCCCGGAAAAATATCATACACATATCTACCACTTCGCTCTGGTTCTTTTGGTAATTGGTATGCCTACATCCAAGTTCCTGATTAGTGTGGCCGAGTTAACATTAGCGGGCAACTGGATAGCGGAGGGCAATTTGAAAAACAAATTCATTCTGTTCTGGAAAAACAAATCCGCATTGCTTCTTTGTTCTGTCATTCTCCTTCACATTATCGGATTATTATACACCACTAATTTTGCAGATGGGTTTTTGGACATTCGTGTTAAAGCTCCTTTATTTGTTTTGCCTTTTATTTTATCCACCTCAAAACCATTAACCGAAAAAACAGTTCATATCGTTCTTAAGTTTTTTGTTGCCTCTGTGGTGTATTGCACCATCACCAGCGCTCTGATATTGCTGGACATCTTCCACCGACCAGTGGTAGATGTACGAAACATTTCTATTTTCATTTCCCACATTCGCTTTGCGCTGCTTATTTGTATTTCGTTTTTCATTGCTGTTTACTTTATCATTAAATCAAACACCAAAATAGAAAAAGCTATTTGGGCAGTGTTGATAGTATGGTTCATCACCACTCTAGTATTTATGGAATCACTAACAGGCATTGCTATTTTAACGATTACTTCAGCAGTGATACTATTCTACAAAGCCATCACTTCCAAAATAAAACTGATTAAATTTGGTATCCCTATTGTTTTCTTATGTTTTATTATGTTTTCCATTTCGTATTTGAGAGGCATCACGAACGAAAGAAATAAACAAACAGAAACAATTGATTTTGCTAAGATGGATAAACTCACTTCGAGAGGAAATCCATATACCTACACTACTTCCTCAACACTTACCGAAAACGGGCATCTGATATGGATCTATTTTTGTGAGTCGGAATTAAGAGAGGAATGGAATAAGAGAAGCGCTATTAAATTTGGAGAGAACGACAAAAAAGGAAACCCCTTAAGTTATACACTCACCCGGTTTTTGAGTTCAAAAGGATGGAGAAAAGATGCAGATGCTGTGGCCGCATTAACTACTGATGAAATAGCAGCCATAGAGCGAGGAGTACCGAATGTAAATTTTCAAAGTGTGAGCAGTTTGACAGGAAGAATTTATGAGACATTATGGGAAATTGATTTATATAAAAGCACAGGAGATGCCAATGGTCATTCGCTGACGCAACGATTTGAATATTGGAAAGTGGCTACCGAAATAATCCGAAAGCATTTATTATTCGGAGTGGGCACGGGCGATGTGCAGAACTCATTTGACGAAGAGTATGTAATCACCAACTCCAAACTGGCACCCGAATGGAGACTTCACTCACACAACCAATACCTCTCTATCACTGTTGCGTTCGGAATTTTCGGATTGATATGGTTTCTGGCTTCTATGGTTTACCCCATGTTTGCACAGCGAAAAGTATTCGACTATTTATATATATCGTTTTTTATTATTGCCTCCATTTCTTTCTTAACCGAGGACACACTCGAAACTCAGGCAGGGGTAACCTTCTATGCGTTTCTGAATTCCTTCTTACTCTTTGCCCGACCTAAAGGAGATAAGCAAAGCACTGCTACAACTCAGCGTACAATTTAAGATAAGCCTTAGCAGCGTTTTCCCACGAAAACTGTTTGCTCCACTCAATGCTGTGTTGCGCTCTTACTGCATCAAACTCGCCTATTCCATTATTGTAAACTTCGTTCATCAGTTGTGGGTCGAAACTCTTCCAGTAGAAAGCTTCTTTGCCCCCTATCTCCGGCAAACTGGTGAGAGCCGAAAGAAACACAGGTTTACCCATACTCATGGCTTCTACCACAGGCAGGCCGAAACCCTCGGTTAGCGAAGGCAACACAAAGGCTTTGCAATTTTTATACAACCAGTATTTATTTTCTTCGGTAACTATTCCCGGCAAATGCAGTCGTTCCGACACCTTCATTTGTTCAGCTGTTTTAATTATCTGGTGAGCATAATCCGAAGTATTGTTTCCGGCTATCACCAAATGAAGGTGTTTATTATGCTGCAACAACGGCAGGAGCGTATGAAAATTCTTCTTAGGAGAAATAATACCTATCGAAAAAATAAACTCCGGAAAGTCAACAAATGCGGGCTTTGGGGCATCATCCATTACTTTAAGCGAATTGCCGTTGGTAACCACATACACGGGTTTGTCGCCAAGCACAAGGTTTTCGCGAACTATCATTTCGGTAAACTTAGAGATAACCGTTATCGCATCGGCTCTGTCCACTCGCCTCTGCAGGCTTTTCAGTTTTCTCTTTTGTTTAGAGCCTTTGTACTTTTCCAGAAAATTTAAATCATGAATGGTAAGTATAAGTTTTGTTTTTTTATTCGAAGGCAAATAATGCGAGTCTTGCTGAAGGCAGTGCCAAACATCATAATCCACACCACTCATCGGAATAATTTTATGAAGCGGTGTGTGCTTAACATAATTTATTTCCTCACCAAACGCATTTTTTTGAACAGCTGGCACATAAAAATCAAGCTCGATATCATTCGGTTTTAATTTCTGAAACTGCTCACCAATATTAATACAAAACTGACCTAACCCACTGTTTGGGTTTTTCAGTTTTTCCATTTCCACTAAAACCTTTTTCATTTGTAAAGTTTGTTAAGCTTTGAATATTTTAAATAAGTAGAATGAGCCGATATCTTACATATCTGAAAGCCGTAATAACCATCCAGAATGCCCAGTTTGAGAAAATATCCCTGTACGAATTTGGCCACCGGACTAATGTATAATTTTATACAGTTAGCCTTCTTTCCTTTTTCAAACAAGGCTTTTGCAGAGATGGTCGAAAATTTTTCTGTTTGAAGCAAATGCCCCTCTATGGTATAATAGCTGTAATGCAAAATATCTCCTTTCAGCGTTCCTGCGCTTTTATCGCCTGCATCCAGTTCGTATTTGTCGTGAGGATTTATCCCTCCCCACTTGCCTTTGCGCGAATCCCACAAACGCAATTTAGTGTCGGGATACCAGCCGCAATGATAAATCCACTTACCGCAATAATTGGTTAAGCGGTTCATGTAATACCCATCGTGTTGCCAGTTACGCTTGGCTTCCATCACAGCCTTTTTCAGTTTATCGTCCAGTGCTTCATCCGCATCAAGCGATAATACATGCGGAAACCGAGCCTGAGTAATGGCCCAGTTTTTTTGTTCTATATGTCCGGGAAAAGCATGTTGCACAAACCGCGCACCATGAGCCAAGCAGATTTCCTTTGTTTTGTCGGTAGAAAACGAATCTACTACCACAATATCATCGGCAACCTCTTTTACTGATTCGAGACAGCGGGCAATGTTTTTTTCTTCGTTATAGGTAATAATAACTACAGAAAGTTCGGGCATTCTTAAAAAAGTAAAATTAATTTTATTGTTCACAAAAGTAGTAAAATTATCTCCTATATTTGTGAAACAATGCAGGACATAAAAACACTTATTCAACTTTTACACCGGGGCGATAAAAAAGCCCTTGCCCGTTGCATTTCTATCGTTGAAAACGAAACTCAGGGGTTCGAAGAAATTTTAACTTCCCTTGTTATTCGTACCGAAGTGCCTGTTATTGGCATCACCGGGCCTCCGGGTGCAGGCAAGAGCACTTTGATTTCGGCAGTGATAAAACAACTCACAGCCGAAAATAAATCGGTGGGAGTTATTGCCATCGACCCTACATCTCCCTTTAATTACGGCTCGTTGCTGGGCGACCGACTCCGAATGGCCGAACATTTTACAAACGATAATGTGTTTATTCGTTCCCTCGCTACTCGTGGTTCGCTCGGAGGGCTGTCGGCCAAAACCATTGAAATTACTGATGTAATGCGGAGTTCTGCTTTCGATTATATTTTTGTTGAAACCGTTGGAGTGGGTCAGAGCGAAGTGGAAATAGTAGGCCTGGCCGATACCACTGTACTGGTGCTTGTTCCCGAAGCAGGCGATGATGTACAGGCCATGAAATCAGGTGTGATGGAGATAGCCGACATATTTGTGGTGAACAAAGCCGACCGCGATGGAGCCAATACGTTTATCAAAAACCTGGTGCAACTGGTACATTCCAGAGAAGCATCCGACTGGACTACCCCTGTAATACGCGCTACGGCCTCCAAAGGAGAGGGTGTAACCGAACTTATCGAAGCCATCAACAAACATCATACAAACGGCACCAACGCCAAACGCCCGTATTTACTGGCCGAAAAAGCTTTCCGACTCATTCAAAACAACCGTATGAAAGATGTGAAGAAACAACAACTGCAAGAACAAATAGAAAACCAAATCAAAAATCCCGATTTTAATTTGTATCGGTTTGTTAAATCCCTTCATCAATAATATCTTCTTACTTTCCTTTTTCTTTTTTATTTTTTAAGAAACATGACGCAGGCAGGTGAAGCACTGTGTAGCCTCCGGCAGTCGGTGTTAAGTAAGCACGTTTTTTTTCTTCCTCTCATCATTTCAGTTTGTCTCCTTTTCATTTCTCCCTTATCAGCATTTGCCCAATGTAATCTTATAATAATTCAAACTTACAACATTCGTCACGCCCCTACCCTGTCAGGGTTTAAAACCCTGACAGGGGTAATAATATTGCGCAATAGAAAATTCGAACATATAAAGGATTAAAACGGTGATTTTTTTCGAAAAATGAAAATAATAGTAAAGAAATTCCTTTAGAACCCCGAAAATCATTGTGACCTTTGGCCATGCAGAAATTGGAAGAATTAAAATATTTGCTTGAAGAATACAAAAAACATAACCCAGAGGCCGAAAATCCCATGGACAATATCGCTACAATTGGTTTTGACAGATTGATTAAAATATTAAAGGAAGCCAAGACCAGAAAAATAACTTTTAAATATATAAATAAACGAGGGCTTCTTGATAACATAGAATATAAAATAGAAGACTAATAACATTAATAATTACTATCATTATGGAAACACAAAGACCTGTTTTTAAAATTAAATACGACAAAGATAAAACCTATTATTTTCATAAAATATAACTTTTGTAATGCTACCCCTATCATTAAATTCAGTCTTTGGTGGTAGATGATATTTTATTATTATTTTTGTTATGTAGTTTCATCTATTAGCAGGTAAAAAAAACTGCAAAGACATGCTTTCTACTAATTTTGAAGAAGAAAATTGAACACCAACAAGTGCTAAATATTTTACAAATGGAATACAAAAAATACATCTTTGAAGACAGCAAAGAAAATCATTGGGATTATTGTTGTGAAAATTACATTCCTTATATTGTTATTTACAAGGAAGGAAAAGAATTTTGTAAATTAGATTTTGATACTTTCCCACTTACAAGAAATGAACGATTTACAATAATAGTATTTGGTGAGCATATATTACCCCTGTACGAATTTTATGGGAAATATAACAATGTACCTAGAAAGAAATATAGTTATGTTGGAGGAGGCTCGTGTGCAGTAATGACCGTATTTGCAAAAGATGCCGAATTATTAGCATCTCAACTTTTTGATTTTCTAATGGTGTTAAAAAAAATTGACCAAGAAAGATTTAATGATAATCCTTTTGAAATTGATGACAGAGGACACAATTCTGAAGGTTACAATGTAGAAGAAATGAAAACAACACTAAAAGAAATGAGTAATGATACTTTAATATCTATGTATCAAGTTATGGAAATAAATGGAAACTTTAAATACAGACCAAGAGAACGATTACTTTATGAAAGTGAAATATCCAGTAGGAATATAAATTTAACAGATTTTAAAAACTAAACAGTGAATAACAATTTCGTTTATAAAAAGAAAGAAGACAAATCTTTAAGGGCAGACTTTGGCCGAAGGGTTAACAAGAATGAAAATGCTTTTATTGATTACAATGATTTCAAAGCTTGGTATGACGACCAAATAAAAGTTTGTAATTATTGCGGACTAACAGAAGAAGAATCTCAAGAAATAGTAGTAACAAAACTTTTAACTTCAAACCGCTTTCCTCAAAACGGAGTACCAGGCAGAGGCACATCAAGAGGAATGTTTTTAGAGGTTGACAGAGTAGAACCAAAGGGTAACTACTCAAGAAACAATTGCGTTATGTGTTGTTACTTTTGCAACAATGACAAAAGTGATGTATTTCACGGAAACCATTACAAAGAGTTTTTTCAAAACAGAATTCAGTATTTACGAAACCTACTAGAAAAATGATTGCGGACTCTGAAACAAACTTTCTCTATTTAGCCGACAGCTTAAAGAAAAATGAATATTCATCTTTTTGCGAACACTTTGAAAACAAACTTAAAGAAAATAATATTAGTTATACCTTTCTTCCAAATACAAATGATATTTGGGCAAGAGATTATATGCCCATCCAAGTTTCGGATTCAAAGTTTGTAGAATACAGATACGATCCTGATTATTTGCAAGAAATAAAATATCGTCATCTTAAAACTTATCCTGATTTAGTTTGCGATTCTCTTTCATTAAAAACAATCAAAACAAATATTATTATTGATGGCGGAAATGTTATTAAATCTTCCAATAGTGTTATCATGACTGATAAAATTGTTTCGGAGAATAAGGAGAAATATAAAAGAGAAGAATTAATAAATGAATTAAAAACACTATTTGAAGTTGAGAAAGTAATATTCATTCCTTGGGATAAAGCTGAATATTTTGGACATGCTGACGGAATGATTCGATTTATTGATGATGGAAAGGTTTTAATAAATGGTTATTTTAATGAATATCCTAAATCTTTTCAATCAAAACTTTATGGCGCATTAATCGAAAATGGACTAACCATAGAAAGATTAAACTTTACTGTTTCTGCTCCTGACCAAAGAAACTGGGCTTACATTAATTATTTACAAATGAAAGATTTCATTTTCATTCCCGAATTTAAAATTGAAGAGGATAAACAAGCTTTTGAAATATTTTCAAACCTATTTCCCGACTATTCAGAAAGGAAAGCAATTATTCCAGTAAATGTTACCGACATAGTAAAAGAAGGAGGTGCTTTAAATTGTATTACCTGGAATATCAAAGCAAACCAATAGCAAAAAAACGCAACATTAAGAATTCACGCTTCGACAAGTTAGAATTCCCCTCTTAAATATATTAAGTAAAACTATCTCACCTCCCTACTGAGGCGAAATAATTACCGGGTCGCTATAGGTAATATCCTTGTCGGTACCCATTCCGAACGAAACCATTTTGTAATCTTTTTTACTATCCAAGCCTGTAATAACTCCATCGCGCTGTGCTGCATAATAAAATGTCCACTTAGCAGGATTTACTTCCGGATTAGCCACCAAAGCATACATAATACCATATTTTATACCTTTTCCCGGAATGTGAGAAATTAAAAACTCAATACTTCCGGCCATACTCGAAGCCGATAATTTTAAAACGGTAGCATCCAATTTACCCTGTGCTTCGGCCTCTTTAGCCAAAGGGTAACCTGTTTTTTTCAGCTTAACTAAATCACCAGCACAAAACGTATTCAACCAACCACCATTACTCGAAACCACTGTTTGCACAGCTGTTCTGGCGGCTGCCGTTTCTGCCGCTTTGGTAGGCGAGGCCGGCCCTGTTCGTTTATCGTCAAAGGTTACAATCAATGGCCCAAAAACGGTCATTGCTGTTGGTATTCCCGTAAAATCGCCAATATTTGTGGTCAGTTGCGATTTCATAAGCTTAATAGCTTTGTAAAACTCATCCTCGTTATAGTCATCGAGGTTCGTATTAATTTTTGGTGATTTTGCCATTGTCTTGTTGTTTTAATTAATTGATTTATTTAGTTATAGGTATTCATTTTTGTCTTTAAATTTCATTCTAAAATGTGCCAAAATCGACATTGCTCCAGTTTGGCATTTCCGTGCACCAGTTTAGTCATTCCGTCCGCCAGTTTGAATCAAGCTTGCTCCAGTTTGAATTAAACTTGCTCCAGTTTACTCTTTCCGTGCGCCAGTTTGTTCTTTCCCTCCGCCAATTCAGTTCAAACTTGCTCCAGTTTGCTCTTTCCGTGCGCCATTTCGAACCAAACTTGCTCCTTCTCGATTTCGGAGCGCTCCCGAAGCAAATTATGGTACAAAAGTATGCCCGCTACTGCCTTAAGTCAATCCCTATTTATAGGGTATTTTTGTGTATTTTTTAATAAAACCAGGGGCTACCATCACTAAATCCGCAGGGAGGAGGCGGTTTTGGGATATATAGATTTTTACTATTTATCAAATCAGGATTTATGGGTTTTATCCATCCTATATTAAAAGCAAATAAAATTAAATCGGCAGCATTATGGCATTTTGTTTTTCGTAATAAATTTTCGCGATGGTCGTCTACCGTGTTTTTGGCTATAGCTAACCTATCAGAAATCTGTTTACTCACCAATCCTTCGCTCAGCAATTTCAAAACATCGGCTTCGCGTTCTGATAAAAGTACTTTACACCAATGTTCGTACCTGCGCATATCTTCTTCGCTGCGCACCATCCATTTTTGCTTTTCGCACGGATGAAAATAGTTTCCACAATTGAGTACATAATCTACACCGGTTACAAACTCCTCGGGCGAACACGTGCTTATTATTACTCCATCCATGCCCGAATCTTTGCACAGTTTCATTTCCTCAAACGTGCAATGGTGCATCAGCATAAGAACTTTCACATTGGTGAATCGCTGTTTGATGTCCTGCAACAACAACAGTTGATTGGTAAAAGCCTGTTCTTTTACCGCAATAATTACATCCGGCTCTCGCTTACGACAAGCCCCACTTACCTCGCGAGTAGTGTTGAGTTCGAATGAAAGAATAATTTTTTTTGATTGTTTGAATTGAGTAACAATTCCGAGACGCCTTATGGGTTCGTCATCCACAATTCCTAAATAGATTTTTTCCATACAAGCGAATGTATAAAAGGTTATAGGGGATGATTTCAAAATACAATTGCTTGTATTTCTTGATTACAAAAATAATTATTTTTCTTTTTTGAAAATAAAAGTTGAAGAAAAAATTTGCAGAGGGGTGGAATTTTTAGGGATACTTTATATTATTATATTTTTTAATGATGTCTTGCATTAAAAAAATGCAAGTATCATGAAAGTGAATTTATTTGTATACAGAATTAATAGAAATTTCTCATCAACTTATCAATGTCAATAACTACTAACAAAATATTTTGAATTAAAATTAAAACCGTTTAAATTTGCGAATTAAATTGTAAAATAAAATGAAATTAAAACTTAGACATTCTGTTCAGTCTCTACTAAAGAGAAACACTATTTACAATGAATGTTGTTTAGGCACAATGGCAAAAATGCCGAATGAATATATTGATTTAACCATTACTTCCCCCCCCTACGATTCTTTAAGAACATATAATAATCATGTAGGAAATCCTAAAGATAAATACAACGGATATGTTTTTCCATTCGAAAATATAGCAAAAGAATTATTTAGAACTACAAAACATGGGGGAGTTGTTATTTGGATAGTAGGGGATAGTTGCATAGAGGGAAATGAATCAGGAACGTCATTTAGACAAGCATTATTTTTTAAAGAAATAGGGTTTAATTTATTTGACACTATGATTTATTCCAAGCCTCCAAGAGGTGCAGTAGGTAATAATAAAACGTATTGGCAGTCCTTTGAATATATGTTTGTACTAAGCAAAGGGAAACCAAAAACAATCAATCTTTTGATGGATCGTGAAAATAAAGAATCACGAAAAGGCGATAATGGGACGAAACGATTAAAAGATGGAACCCTCTTAAATTTAAAAAGAGGAGGCTATGGTATGTTTGGGAGAAGAACTAATATTTGGGAATATAAAATTGGAAAGGGACACACAACAACAGACGCTATTGCACATGAACACCCTGCAATATTTCCTGAAAAATTGGCATATGATCATATACAAACATGGAGTAATAAGGGAGATTTAGTGTATGACCCAATGATGGGTAGTGGTACTGTAGCCAAAATGTGCATGCTTTCAGAAAGAGATTATATAGGAAGTGAAGTGAACAGCCTATACTGTGAATTGGCTGAAAAAAGAATATCTTTAAATTCTCCATTAAAAAAAATAGCAACCGCCTCTTAAAATATATAGAAAATAATTCTCGAGATGTATTTTATGACTGATTTCACTTCGTAAAGACACGTATAACTATGGAATTACCAACTAAGATTTGTACTTCATGTAAAACAGAAAAACCGATGGAAGCCTTTTCTAAGAATCAATACGGAAAGGGTGACAGAATATTAAGGCGACCAGTCTGTAAAGAATGTTATTCAAAGAAAGTTAAAATAAACAAAAATGAAGCAAAAGAATATGAACGTCTCCATCCAAGGCCGGCTATTGGAGAAAGTTTTGTCTGCCCTGTTTGTAACAAAGAAAAAACCAGAAACTTCAAGGCAGATATTGTCCTTGACCATAGCCATATAGATGGTAGTATCAGGGGGTGGATTTGCGGAAGCTGCAATACTAGTATTGGTAAATTTGGAGAGGATATTGATACCCTCCAAAGAGCAATTCTTTGGATAAAAAAATCATTGAAAATTTTCTTTACAATGTAGTACTCCACTAGCCCTTTGCCTTTGCAGGTGTTGTTTCGCCTACAAACGATGAAACAAATAATTTAAACAAAAAACCCCGCAGGCGGGAGGTACTGTCTTAAAAAACAAATAAAACCTCATTTATTTTTTTCCTATATTTGCATCAACCGAAAGAAGGCATACAGCGATATTTCGATGGATGTTTATCTTGTTTAGTCCCAGACATTGTTTGGGACT
>CAIYIS010000016.1 GCA_903926385.1 uncultured Bacteroidota bacterium | reverse complement strand
TTTAATGAATACTATTTATTACTATGTAATTTCAGTTTTTGCTTTTCTATGATTAACGTGCCTCAGCCTTTGCACGCTCCTTGTTTATGGCCTACTCTTTACTTGGATTTTCGGCAACACTCCGTGATGAACTATTTGTGGGTACAAAAATATAGCATAAAAAAATAATTTTTTCTGCCAATATGGCGAACGGCACTTTTGGCATTGTGAATGGTACTTTTGGCATTGTGAATGGTAGTTTTAGCCTGTGAACGGTAATTGCTTTATTTTTTAAAAACTACTATCATTTTCCGTCCAAAGCCTTGTCAATAAAGAAGAGTAGGGGAGATGGCGGAGTTTTGTGCTGTCAAAATGTCAGTGTCTGTTTTTAGGGTAAAACGGACTTTTTAGGAAGGTTAAAAATTTATTTCTTGTAAAAATGGAAGTTTAAAAACTTAAAAATGGAGTGAAATGCGGGGATGATTATTTATGTAAAAACACCTTCCTTTTTTATGGAAAGGATAGAATAGATAAGCGGAAATTTGGAAAACAAAAAAGGGCAATTTCTGTAAACTTTCAGAAATTGCCCTTTAATAAAGAGGGATATATAATATATAGTAAACGAGGGGCTAAATGTATTTTTCGCCTTTGGCCACTTTTACATCATTCACAAATGTTCGTATCTGCTGCTCGTCTTCTTTTTTACAAATTAATAATATGCCATCACTTTCCACCACTATGTAGTCGTCCAGGCCCTGCAAAATTACTAGTTTGTCCTTAGCCACATTCACAATACAGTTTTTCGAATCGTAGAGCATTACATTTTTTCCAACCACGGCATTGCTGTCTTTATCCTGTTTTATGTGGTCGTAAAGCGAGCCCCATGTACCCAAATCGCTCCAACCTATTACCGATGCACGCACATATACATTGTCCGCTTTTTCCATAATAGCATAATCGATAGAAATGTTTTTGCAGTTGGTGTAAGCTTTCGCAATAAAATCAACTTCTTTAGGTGTGTTGTACACATCATTTCCTTCCTTAAAAATAACATCCAGTTCGGGAGCGTGTTTTTCGAATGCAGAAATAATACTTTTAACACTCCAAATAAAAATGCCCGAATTCCAAAGGAAATCCCCGCTTTTTAAAAAGAACTTGGCCATTTCTAAATCGGGTTTTTCGGTAAAAGTTTTTACTTTTTTAATTCGTTTGTCGCTTTCTGTGTTTTCGGGTTCTACAAACTGAATGTAGCCATAACCTGTGTCGGGCCTGCTCGGGCGAATGCCAAGAGTAACCAAACATTCTTCTTTTAACGCTTTCTTGAAACACGATTTAATAGCTTTCACAAAAGTATCTTCTTTAGCTATCAAATGGTCGGATGGAGCAATTACAGTTACTGCATTCGGATTGAGTTGAGCTATTTTATAACAAGCATAGGCCACACAAGGTGCCGTGTTTTTACGCGCAGGTTCGCTTAATATATTAGCCGGATTAATATCGGGCAATTGTTCTTTTACCAGGTCAACATAAGCATCGTTGGTAACAATATAAATATTTGCGTTCGGACAAAGTCGTGCAAACCGCGAATAGGTTTGTTGCAACAATGTATGGCCTGTGCCCAAAATATCCATGAACTGTTTTGGGTGCGATGTGCGGCTCATTGGCCAAAAACGGCTGCCAATACCTCCTGCCATTATTACACAATAATTATTCTTCATAGTTAGGGGTTGAAAATTCTAAGTATTAAATTTATTAATTAAAATAGTGGTTACTGAATATACGAATTACTTAATCAACTTGCCAAGAGCTGCACGCAGATTGCCGATTACAGCATCCACATCTTCTAGTTTGCAAGTGCCAACAGATAGGCGATACCAGCTGGAGTCGGGCGATGCACCAAAAGCATAGAACGGCACCAAGGCCACATGCGCTTCATCGAGAATATACTTGGTAACATCTTTAGTCGTTTTTAATTCTACACCTTCGGGAGTTTTTTGTCCATGCAATGCTATCTGAACTGTTAGGTAAATAGCCGCTTCGGGAGCAATCGCGTCCACTTTAAATCCTTCGGACTGCAATGTTTTAAACCCGTTATAAAACCCAACCAGTCTGTCGTGAATCTTGGTTCTCATCTCTTTTAAATCGGTGTCGTAAAGATTCAAGTCGCTCAAATAGCTAGCAGCAGCTAATTGTTCGGCTTTAGGAGCCCACGCTCCGATATGAGTAAGCAAGTTTTTCATTTTGTCAATTACTTTTTTGGGCCCCATACTCCAGCCTACACGAACACCTGTAGCTGCAAGCGATTTCGAAATTCCATCTACAAACAATGTATAGTTTTTCATTTCCGGACGCAATGCAACCGGACTGTAGTGTTCGGTTTCGCCCAATGTTAGTGCCCAATATATCTGATCGTACATAAGGTAAACAGGCTTCCTGTTTTCTGCGTTACGTTTTGTGTTTTCGGTTAAAATTAAATCGCAAATTTCTTCCAAATCTTTTTTCTTAAAAGTAGTTCCTGTAGGATTTAGTGGAGAACACAGCGCGATGATATTGGCAACACCAATGTGAGGTTTAATATCGGCAGCGGTAGGCATAAATTTGTTTTCGGCTTTGGTTTCTAATATCACACTCTTAGCACTGTTCAGTATGGTGTAATGATTATTGTTCCACGATGGAACCGGAAATACAATGGTATCGCCTTCGTCAATCAGGGTTCTGAAAATGGAATAAATTACAGGACGAGCACCACCGGCTATCACTATTTCATCTTTGCTGTAATCCAGTCCACCTCTTTGTTTAAGCAGGTTCGATACCGCTTCGCGCAATTCGGGCATACCATCGGCAGCAGGGTAATTGGTTTGGTCGTCTTCGTAAGCGTTAATAATGTTTCGTTTTAGTTGAGCAGGAATAGGAAATACTTTAGGATTAAAATCTCCAATGGTGAGATTAAACACTTTCTCACCTTTTTTAATTTTTTCATTTACTTCGGCAGCCAGCTTAATAATGTCCGACCCGATGATATTATCTGCAAGTTTAGAAACTTTCAAATCAACAGTTTTTTCGATAGATGATGTGCTCATTTTTATAATTTAGTAAATAATAATAATCTTGTTTTTAAAAGAAAAACAAATGTAGTAAAAACCGAATACCTGCTGTTAAATTCTTAATTATTTCTTTACTCAAAATTGCCAAAAATCATATTTTCAGAAGGGATTGATTTATCGTCAGAAAAACTTTTTTCGTTTAAAATGAAAGGTTTTGTCAGCATGCTGAATTTTGGAATAAAGGTATGGCATCATTTTAGCCAATGGAAGAAAAAATAAATCGACTGAAAATAATGTAACAGTGTGAACAAACTGTTTTACATTTGCAGTGCTTTAAAATTTCAGAAAATGATATTACGTACCGATAAATTAATTAAAAAATATAAAAACCGAACCGTTGCCAAAGACGTTACGGTGGAGGTAAATCAAGGCGAAATAGTTGGGTTATTAGGCCCGAACGGAGCCGGAAAGACTACTTCCTTTTATATGATTGTTGGGATGATTCGTCCTAATTCGGGAAGAATATATCTGGATGATGTGGATATTACTGATGAACCTATGTACCGAAGAGCTCAATTAGGTATAGGCTATCTGGCGCAAGAAGCATCTGTTTTCAGAAAATTAAGTGTTGAAGATAATGTGCGTGCCATTCTTGAAATGACCAAACTTACCAAGCAGCAGCAGTCGGACAAACTGGAAGAATTATTGAGCGAATTTCATTTGACTCATATCCGTAAAAACATGGGCGACCGCCTATCAGGTGGCGAACGAAGACGTACTGAAATAGCTCGTTGTTTGGCTGCCGACCCTAAATTTATATTGCTGGACGAACCCTTTGCCGGAGTCGACCCTATTGCGGTGGAGGATATTCAATCTATTGTAGAAAAATTAAAACAACGTAATATAGGCATACTTATTACCGACCATAATGTGCAGGAAACATTGCAAATTACCGACAGGGCTTATTTGCTTTTTGAAGGCAGCATTATGAAAGCCGGCTCTGCCGAAGTGCTGGCCGGTGACGAACAAGTACGCAGAGTGTATCTTGGTCAGAATTTTGTGTTACGTGATAAGAAAAAAGGAAAGCCTGCAACTTCAGTTGCTCCGTAACTGATTAATTTTCGAATAACTCGAATTCGTAAAATTCCATAATTTGATTTGCAAGTAATTTCTTACATGCTTCATCCACTTTGGCAGATGCAATTTCTTTTGAGGACGCTTCTATTTCGAGTGTAATGTGTTTGCCTATTCTTACATTCTCTATTTCGGGTAATCCCAAGTTTTTCATGCTTCCGGTTACTGCTTTTCCTTGCGGGTCTAATAATGCTTTAAGCGGCATTACATCTATTTCTGCTCTGAATTTCATTTGTTATGTATTTGTTTTTTTATTGTTATTGTTGTTTGTGGTTACTTAATTTTCGTGTGATTAAAAATTAACTAACCGCTGATTTTATTTTTACTAATGCTGTTATTTATAATGGAAATTATTATGTACAAAAATATGATAAAAGGAATTGCGATGAAGTGAAATAGTATTAACAATAATACTGAAATTATTAAAAATGCATAGCGTGTCTTATTATCACCCCAGCCGAAGTTTTTGAATTTTAGCGCAAACAAAGGTAGTTCGGCAACCATCAAATAACTCATCACAATTGAAAGCGAAATAAGGAAATAAATATTCAAAGTAATGTTAGTAATATTATATCCCATTATTAAAGGTTGAAACCAGTTGATAAGCGGAATGGAACAAACCATTAATGCTGTAGCCGGTGTGGGCACTCCAATAAAGGAAGAAGACTGACGGGTGTCGATATTAAATTTAGCCAATCGAATAGCAGAGAAAATGATTAACAACAAAGCGATGTACTCGCAATTGTTATAGAACCAGTATTGAAACGAATTGGCATCGATGTCTAAATCGTAAATACCAATGCTAGCTGAAACATGAATTAATTTATACATCACTAAGCCCGGCACCACACCAAACGAAACCATGTCGGCCAGTGTGTCGAGTTGTTTGCCTAATTCAGAATGTACCTTAAGAAGACGAGCGGTAAATCCGTCAAAAAAATCGAGAACCGCAGCTATACCTATTAAATAGATACCCCAAAGCAGGTCTCCTGTAAAAACAAAAATAACCGCCAGGCAGCCACAGAGCAAATTGCCACAAGTAATTGCATTGGGTATGTTCTTTTTAATGTTCATCGATGGCGAAATTAATGATTTTATGTGTAATCCGGTGAATCAAAAAAATATTGTGTGCTGGTAAAACTACAATTTATATCTTTAGCCAATGCAATTTGTACTTCCTTTGCTTTATTCGGCTGTTTTTATTTTGATTATTTACAAGATAAAATTCTTTGCCCTCGATTCGTTGTCACGAAACGGGTTCGCTTTGTTGTTTGCCATAAAACTATTGGCTGCTTTGGTAGTTTGTTTTGTGTACACCTATCATTATGCACTTTCCGATTACAATACCTATTTTGCCGATAGTAAAGTTTTCGCTGAACAATTGTTTGGTAGTCATCCGAAAACACACATGTCTGTTTGGAATTCGGAATTCGAACATGTGCTTTTTAATAATTCAAAAGTTATTATTGTTATAAATGCTCTGCTTTTAATTTTCTCTTTCGGAAATTTATATGTTCATATTGTTTTCTTCTGCTTCTTTTCGTTTGCAGGGCTAACTGCACTTTACCATGCATTTGTGTTTTATTTTCCGGGTAAAAGCAAACAACTCATTTTTTCTATTTTTCTTGTCCCTACCATATTGTTCTGGAGTTCGGCTGCACTAAAAGAGTCTTTGGTGATAGCCGTGGTCGGCCTCATTGTTTATATCAGTATGTTTGGTTTAAAACAGAAATACAGCATCAAAGAAATGTTAGTTTTACTTGCTCTGATTTTGTTTTTGATATTCATTAAAATATTTGTTGCTGCCGCACTTCTTCCTGTTTTATTGGCAAATGGAATAATTGCAAAAACTTCGGTGAGGTATAGCGCAATAAAATATGTTGGTGTATTTGCTTTACTTATTATTCTGCTAATTGGTGTAAAATTAATTCATCCGGATTATAATGTACTTCAACTATTAGCCGACAGGCAGGCAAAGGCTATAAGTGAGGCCAAAGGCGGAGTGTTTCTGGTAAATGATAAAAATTTCATTTGTGTTGAGTATAACGATAAAGAGCGTGTGCTGGAAATGAAACCGGATAGTACTTATAGAATAAGGGCAGGCAGCAATTACTTAAGTTGGAAATTGGATAACATGAAAGACACTTCATTTATTACGAACTCATCCGATACTGCTGTATACAGATTTTACTATTCGGTGGTTCCTGCCAAAACAGTTTTGAATGTCGAGAGGTTGCAGCCGGAGGTCATGATGTTTTTGAAACATGCCCCCCTTGCTGTTTTTAATGTTTTGTTTCAACCAACCATCTTCGGGATTAAATCATGGTTGCATTTGGCTGTTGCCATTGAAAATATGTGGATACTTGTCTTTATTCTTCTTGCCATTTTTTTCGTGGATAGAGAGGTTATTAAAAACAAATCGATACTATTTTTTTGTTTGGTTTTTAGTATTGTAGTTTTTGCAATCATTGGGTTTACTACTCCTGTAGTAGGTTCTATGATTAGATACCGAACCATTGGTTTGTTGTTCTTAATCCCTATTTTATTACTATTAGTTGATGAAGATAAATTAAGAAAGCGTCTGTTTCGCAAAAATTAATCAGGTCTTTTATACAAGTTAATATACACTTGCCCAGAATGAATTCCTTTTATTAATTCCCATTTTTGTTTGGTCTCATCAACCTGTTGCGGTATATCCGTATTGATAATATTGGTATATAAAAAATACTTGAACTTGCCTACAGGGCCACTCCATACATTATTATAACAATACGAGGTGTCGCTCAGGTAAGCCACCCGCTTATCTGCAATCAGAGGGAATTGTGTGCCAATATCAGCAGGGGAGATATTGTTGTTTTTAATAAATACATCCATTTCTTTTTGAAGATGAAAATAAGGAATTATTTTTAGAGAAGAGTCCCAGCCGTTTCCGAAACGCTCGGGATACAGCCAAAAATTTCCTGATAAGAGTGCTATGCAAAAACAGGAGATTATTGTTAATTGCCCTTTTCGTGTTTTTATTTCCTGAATCAAAAAGCATACACCGATATTCAAAACCAGAAAGATGACAATAAAATATTTTTGACCAATGGGATTCGCTATCGGAATCATAAATACGGAGAGTGTTATCAACGGGATGAAAATAATTTTCAAAAGTGTTTTAAATAATGAAGAGTTTTTCTTTTGAAATAAAAAGTAGCCGGCAACAAAGAGAAATAACCACAATGCCACTCTTCCGAAATCTGCAATTTTCCAAAAAATAAATAAGAGTTGGCGCAACATCATACTTGCCGGTAATAAAGCTTCATGTGTGTGTTCTCGTTCAGGAGAAATGAACCACCATCCGGTTTTGTAATAATGAAAAACCGTCCATAAGGAAAGAATAATAAAAGGGATAAAGTAGGTTTTTGACTTCTGAAATTTTGTTTTAATAGTAGGCGAAACCAAAGTTAAATCAATTAAGAGTAATGATAATCCTAACATCGGTCCCCTTACATTACTCAGGCAAAGAAGTGCAAAAGCGAGAATGTATAGTCTTCTTTTTCCCGCCAGCAGGGCATTTAGCGAAAGAAGGAAAAAATAAACTAATAATAAATCATAACCAATTAATATAGTTTGGGTGATGAGTGTTGGTTCGAAAAATAAAAGAAGTACCGCAAATATTAGTGCGTGCTTTTTCAAAAAGCGATTGGCAAGTTTTAGGTATTCGTAAGCTATACCGAGCAATACTGGCAAAAGGGCAAGGTGAGAAACTGCTAATGATTTACTAAACACTTTCCATGCCATAGCCAGATAAAGGGAATACATAGGGAATCCTCCAGTGTCGAGTTCTTTAGGAGCAATACCATATTGAAATCCGTTTTCGAAAAAATGTAAAGCGGAAGCAGAGAAAAAGGTTCCATCCCAAAAGAAAGGAATGTTAATACTTAATGCGGTAATAAGAATAAAATAAAGAAAGGTGAATGAGAGTAGAATTCTATTTTGCATCCGTATTACTTCTCACTATTTCTGAAATGGTGTACTGAGGTTTGTTGTTAAGCGTTAAATACATTCTGCCGATGTACTCTCCAATTATACCAAGTGTGGTTAAAATTAATCCACCGAATAGAATTATCAAAACTACTTCTGTAGTCCACCCTTCAATAAAGTTTTTTGCAATAAAATAATCGTAGAGGTATTTTAATAATAAGCAAAATCCCACTAAAGTTGCTATGATACCGGTTACTGTAGCCAGCCTCAAAGGAACAACAGAGAAGCCCGTAAATAGTTTCATAAACACTGATACCGATTTAGAAAAAGTATAATTACTTTCTCCGCTGTGTCGGCTTTGATGTTCAATATTTGTTTGAGCTAAATTATGAGTAATGGTTAAAATTATTCCGTCTATATAAGGATAAGGCCCTGCAAATTTTGCAATCTCTTCCACTGTAGATTTATTAATTATTTTGAATGGTGAAAGGTAGATGCCCTTTGGTTTAGCAACAAGGTATTCCGCCATTTTTCCATTAAAATTACTGCCAATATTTTTTATTTTATTTTGTTTTAATTCGACAAAGTTGCCGTAACATACATCAAATCCTTTTTTAATCTCATTGTACAATTTCAAAATATCTGAAGGGTTATGTTGCAGGTCATCATCCATTATTACCACATAATTACCTCTGGCAATGCGTAAACCTGCAAGAATAGCATTATCCTGCCCGCAGTTTTTTCTTAGGTTTATTCCGGTAACCACATTGTTTTGGTGAGCAACGGCTGTAATTTTTTGCCAACTATCATCTGCACTGCCATCATTTACAAGTATTAATTCATAGGCAATATCATTACTCAGAGAGTTGGCAATAAGTTGGTGCAACTCTTCAACTATTTGAGAGCTGTTGTAAACAGGTATAACAATCGAAATTTCTATTTCTTTCATTTGGTGATTACAAGAATCAAATCTTTATCAAATTGTTCGATGATGGTAAATTTAAAATTTAATTTGGCGCTTAAATTACTTAATGTTTCCGTAAGAGAATCTTTTGTATATCTGAATGTTTGTTTTTGTCCCTTTACAGTAGCCGAAGCACGAGCTATTTTGCCTATAAATCCCTTGCTGTTCGAAAGGTTTTTTACTGGTTCGGAGATAATTATTACTGGTGCACAATCCAGCATTTTTGACAACAGCTCCGGCAAATTTGAATTGAAATGATACAATGAACCGCAAATAATACAAGTGTCGGCCTTTGGAAATTCTTTAATGGTATTAATGTCGGCAGAAATTACAGCGTATCCTTTCTTTTTGGCACTTGCCAAAAATTGCTCGTTCACATCCAAACCTGTCCATTTTATATTGTTTGCCTTGCATGTGTCTGCAATAATAGTATCCCCAAAGCATAATTCAGTTACACTTTGGCCTGAAATTAATTTGCCAATACTGTCAAATCGACTTCTGTACTTGCCTTTATAAAGCAAATTCATCAAAAAGCGATAGGTGTAAATGTTGTTATATATTAAGCTGTTTTTGCTCATAAATAGTTAATTCGACAAATGTAAGGAAGTATTTTTTGCATTTTGAGCAATAAAATGAAACAAATTTTGTTTATTTAATTGTTCAGATATTAATTTTATTAATTAATTTTAAACCATAATTATGAAAAGAATAATCGCAGGTATAAATATTATATGTGTATTAATGAGTTCTGCTGTGTATGCTCAGGCTCCAAAATACAGTAACGAGTTCCTGAGCATCGGTGTTGGTGCTCGTGCTTTGGGTATGTCGGGTTCCTATGTAGCATCAGTTAATGATGTAACATCTGGATACTGGAATCCGGCAGGATTAGCAAATATCGGAAATCAGCATCAGGTAGCATTGATGCATAGTGAATATTTTGCAGGAATAGCAAAGTACGATTATGGTGCTGTGGCTACCCGTTTAGATTCTTCTTCAGTTTTAGGAGTAAGTTTTGTTCGATTTGGGGTAGATGGTATTCCCAATACAACTCAGCTGATAAATTCAAATGGTGATGTTGACTATTCTAAAATCACTTTGTTTTCTGCAGTTGATTTTGCGGCAATAGTTTCGTATGCAAAAACTATGAAAATCTCTGGATTAAGATTAGGCGGAAGTGCAAAAGTTGTTCGCAGGCGAGTGGGTGATTTTGCTGGTTCGTGGGGATTTGGTTTGGATGCAGGATTGCAATACGATTATAAGAAATGGAAATTTGGAGCTATGGCTCGCGACATTACTTCCACTTTTAATGCTTGGACTTTTAATTTGTCAGATGAGATGAAACAAACGTTTATTACTACCAATAATGATATACCAAGTAATTCTGTAGAAGTAACCTTACCAAAATTATTATTGGGTTCTGCTCGTAAGTTCGATTTTACTAAGAAAATATCATTGCTTGCAGAAGTAAACTGCGATCTGACATTCGATGGTAGACGAAATGTTTTAATAAGCACTAAAGCGGTTTGTGTTGACCCGCATTTTGGTTTAGAAGCCGGATTTATGAATATTGTATTCCTGAGAGGTGGTATCGGAAATTATCAAACCTATACCGATGCGTACGGAAAAACCATCAATACCTTTCAGCCAAATATTGGAGTAGGGGTTCGTATTAAAACTGTTTATATTGATTATGCATTTACTGATATTGGTGACAAATCAGTGGCTCTATATTCTAATGTGTTTTCTTTAAAAGTTGATTTGAACAAAAAGCATAAGTAAATTCTATATGTTTAATAAATGATTAAAAAAATACTTGTAGTTAGTCTTATTCTATTTTCATTTATTAGTTCAAAGGCCCAAACTTTTGCTAACGGATGGATTAATTATTCCCAAAACTATTACAAAGTTAAAGTTGCGCAAAACGGTGTTTACCGTATTGACTCAACTACCCTTGCCAATGCAGGAATTCCGGTAGGAGCAGGGGGAATAAATCCTCAGAATTTTCAGATATTTAATAAAGGTGCTCAGCAATACATATATGTTGAGGGCGAAAGTGACGGAGTTTTCAATACAGGAGACTTTATTGAGTTTTATGCTCAGAAAAATGATGGAGCACTTGACTCTTTATTATATGTAAACACCCCTTTTGTTCCGAATCCTTATTACAGTTTAATTAACGACACTGCAGTTTATTTCCTTACCTGGAATAATCTCACTTCAAACAACAGAATGTTGCCAGAAACAGATGTTAATTTCAACATTCCCGCATCAAATTATTTTATAAAAGATGAAGTTCAGGAATATCATGTAGGATATTATGACGGAGAAACGGATTTTGCCGGAGGAACAGATGTAAGGTACAAACGTTCCGAAGGGTGGTTTGATATGGATGGTAATGGCGACCCTCTTTTACTAGGAGCTACGGTTACGAAGTCTTTGAATACAAAAAACGTTTATTCATCTGGGCCGAATGCAGCAGTGAGAATTGTTGTTGCAGGTGCTTCTCAGAATGCCTCATCAATAATTCAAGGAAATCCCGACCATCATATTACTGTAAAATATCACGGTACAGGGGGAGGATACAATGCGATGATTGATGACTATTTTAAAGGATATGATTTGAGACAATATCTCTATAATCTTTCACCTTTGCTATTAGGAAGTGTCACCACAGATTTTCAGTTTCAGAGTTTAACTACCGGTATTAGTGGTTTTATAAGCGACAATCGAACGGCAATATCGTTCATTAATGTTAAATATCCACACACCTCAGATTTGGAGGGAAATAATTCTTTTTTAATGTATGTTCCCAATAGTTCTTCACAATTAAAATCGTATTTCCATTTTAGTAATTTCAGTGCATCAGGTACAGTCAGATTATATGATTTATCGAACGCCAAACGAATTACTGTAGTGCAGAACGGTAGCAATTATGATGCTCTTATCCCAAACGGTTTAGGCGGAAACGACAAAAAGTGTTTTATTACCTCTGACGGAAATATTATTAATGTTCCAGCATTAATACCGGTAACTCCAAATGCCCAGTTTACAAATTTTGCAGCTGGTCCGGTGGATTCGGCCTACTTGATTGTGACCCACAAATCACTTATGTCGGCAGTAACACCGATGAACGGGTACAAAGGTTACCGAAGTTCTATGAGTGGAGGCTCACAAAATGTTGTAGTTGCTGATATTGACGAATTGTATGATCAGTTTGCATACGGAATTGTAAAGAGCCCGTTATCCATTCGTGGTTTCTGCAATGCAATTATTAATGCAAATCCTTCGCATCCTCCAAACAATCTTTTTCTTATCGGTAAGTCCTATCACGTTGCTTTAACTCGTCAAAACATATGGTATTATTCTGGTTGTTTAGTGCCATCGTTTGGTAATCCATCCAGCGATAATTTATTTACTGCAGGTCTAACTCCAGGAAACTTGGCACCTTCTATTCCAACTGGAAGGCTTTCCGCTCGAAATTCTCAACAGGTGTTTGATTATTTAAATAAAGTGCAATTGTTCGAATCGCCAGTTAATGATACGGGAGATTGGAAAAAACAGGTATTGCATTTTGGAGGAGGCTCGAATGCTGCCGAACAAAATATGTTTCAAGGTTGTTTGAACAGTTATGCTACCACTATTCGCAATACTTGGTATGGAGGGAATGTTAGGCCTTTTTTCAAAACCAGTTCAGCGCCTATTCAAATTAATACTTCAGATACGTTACGTGATTTAATAAACTACGGAGTTTCTATAATGACTTTCTTTGGACACGCTTCGGGAACAAGCTTTGATCAAAGTCTAGATGACATTAACACCTACAATCCTCGACCCGGTCACTACCCTTTTCTTCTAGCCAACTCATGTTATGCAGGAGATATTCATGCTGATGGAAGTACGAGCGAAAACTTTGTTCTAACTGCTCAAAAAGGAGTGATAGGGTATCTTGGCTCTGTGGCTTTGGGCGTTTCTGTTGATTTGAACAGATATTCAGGAGAGTTGTATAAGCAAATAGCCAAGATGAATTATGGACATTCAATAGGTTCACAGATTAAGCAAGCTATTACTAATGTGGAGATGATGCCGGGAGTTATGCCTCTTGATACCATGACGTGTATGGAAATGACCTATCATGGTGACCCTGCTTTGAAAATTAATCCGGGTGCAAAACCAGATTATAAAATTACAGGAAGTGATATTTCTTTTAATATGGATGCCATTCCCGATACAATTGTAATCTCTGTGGTGAGAACAAATATAGGAAAGGCAACTAACGACAGTACTATTACAGAACTCATACGTACTCTTCCTGACGGTTCTTCTGTAACAAAAATGATCATTAATAAAGAACCTTACTTCAGAGATACTGTTAAGTTTAAAATGAAGATAGATAATAATGGAGTGAGTGGAGTTGGTTTAAATAAATTTTATGTTACACTCGACAGAAACAATACGGTGGACGAATTGTATGAAAATAATAATACCACAGGAGAGGTAGATTATATTATTAATGGGGGAGATATTATTCCGGTTTACCCCTACAATTTCGCAATAGTTCCTACCGATACAGTTACCTTAAAAGCCTCAACTGTTGATCCAATGGCCGCTTCCCGACATTACATATTTCAGATGGATACTACAGATACATACAATAGTCCGTTCAGGCAGACTGTTTCAGTAACATCTGTAGGAGGAGTTGTGAAATGGAGACCTCAATCGTTCATAACATCCACTGATAGTACTGTTTATTTCTGGAGAGTGAGCCCTGATTCTATTTCGCCAACCAGCGGATTTAAGTGGCATGAAAGTTCATTTCAGCACGTAAACGGAAAAAAAGGTTGGGAACAAGCCCATTTTTTTCAATATAAAAACGATGGTTTTCAATATGTACATGTTAACCGTCCGCAACGAAAGTTTGAATTTTACAATGATTTAAAAAACATTGAATGCACCACAGGTGTGCCTACTTTTGGAGAATACAAGCTAAATGGCTATCAGGAATATTTCGAACCATGGACAGAGAATTCGGGACTTACATTTGCAGTTTTCGATCCTATCAATGGAAATCCAAAACAGAGTACAGATGGCCCTCCAAACGGGGGCGGGCATTGGGGAAATGTTTCGGGATATATAGCCGGAACCCGTGAGAACGCCTATGATTTTTACAATTATTCAGATTCTCTCATTTCAAATTTTATTAACAACCCTAGCAATTTAGCAGATGGAATACAAGCCGGAGACTACGTTTTAGCGTTTACTTCGGGAAAAACTTCTCCGCAATATTCACAAAATATTATCAATGCCTTTCACACATTAGGAGCAGGCAAAATAGACACTCTCCATGATAACCGACCTTATATTTTGTTTGGACAAAAAGGTTTGGCACAAGATAGCGCCAGAGAAATAATAGGTGATTCGGCAAATGCAATTATTCATTCGTATAATACCATTATTACCAACTGGACCAAGGGATATATTTCCTCTCCTGTTATTGGGCCAGCAACAGCCTGGCATACGCTGCACTGGAGATGGAAAACGCTTGACGGAGCTACCACCAAAGATAGTATAGGTGTAACAGTAATAGGAATAAAAGCCAACGGACAAGAAGATGTGTTGGGTTCGTTTCCTAAAGATTCGCTGGATGTTTTGGATTTAGGTGGGAATTACATACCCAATGCAAGTACCTATCCATATATTCGACTGGTGGCAAATATGAAGGACGATTCGATGCATACCGCACCACAGCTCAAGCGCTGGCATGTAACATTCGATCCTGTTCCGGAATGTGCCATTAATCCTGCTATTGGCGGTATACATGTTATTTCAAGTCAGACGGTGCAGGAAGGAGATAATTTTATTGTTCAGTTACCAATTCAGAACATAGGCAGTGTTGCATTTTCGAATAGCATTCCTTTTTACGATAGTTTGCTTATTACCCAATATGTGGTGGATGCAAATGGTAATGTGCATCACTTTCCAGATAAATTAAAGAAACAGCCATTTGTGCCTAATCAGGTTATTATGGATACAGTAAAAATTAACACCTATGATAATAATATAAGATTTAAAGGCAATAATGCACTTTGGGTGGAGGTGAATCCTTTACATAGAACACACTCCCAACTAGAGCAAACACATTTTAATAATATTGTTCGTATTCCGTTTCAGGTGTCGGGCGACAGGGTGAATCCATTACTGGATGTGACTTTTGATGGAGTGCATATTTTGAATGCAGATATTGTTTCGGCCAAACCGAATATAATGATGAAGTTGAAAGACGAAAATCAGTTTCTGGCATTGAACGATACCAACGATTTTAAAGTTTTTCTGCAAACACCTTCATCCAGCACAATCAGACGTGTTTGGTTCGGACAGAATATGACATTCGTTCCTGCTGTTTTGCCTAACAATAGTTGCAGAATTAATTTTACTCCTGTGTTTACTCAGGACGGCACCTATCAGTTATTGGTGCAGGCCAAAGACGTTTCTAATAATTTATCGGGAGCGGTGGATTACAAAATAAATTTTGAAGTAATAAATAAAGCCTCTATAACTGAGGTAATGAATTATCCGAATCCGTTTACTACTTCCACCCGATTTGTGTTTACGCTTACCGGTTCGGAATTACCCTCGAATTTTAAAATTCAGATTATGACTATTTCCGGAAAAGTGGTGAAAGAAATTTTTGAAGAAGATTTAGGTATGATACATATAGGGAGAAACATTACTGAGTCTGCCTGGGATGGGAGAGACCAGTATGGCGACCGATTGGCAAACGGAGTGTACCTATATCGAGTAATTACTAAGCTCAACGGAGAAGATATGGACAAGCGCGAAACAGATGCCGACCAATATTTTAAAAAGGGCTGGGGTAAAATGTATCTCATGCGTTAATTGATTTTTATTAGTTTGAACTGTTCTGTATCCCTTATTCAGAGCAGCTTTTGACAAAATTTTGTAATCTATATTTCTTTGTTTTTTGTTTTGTTCTGTTGTTAAAATATCACAAAATAGGGCATTCTTAATTTCGTGGCACAGCGATTGGCTACTACTTGGCATAAATCAATTATTAATTTTTTAAAACAAAAAAAACAATGAAAAAAGTAAGTTTATTTGTAGCAGCAGCATTATTAATGTCAACTGTTACCTTTGCACAACAAACACCTGAGAAAAAACAGGAGCCGGTAAAAACCGAAAAGAAAGCTGAAAAAGCTAAAGAAGAAAAAAAGGAAGAAAAGAAAACCGAAAAGAAAGCGGAAAACAAAGGCGATCACAAAAAAGGTGAAGAAAAAAAATCGAAATAGTTAACCTTATTCTTCAACAAAAAAGCTTCGCAGAAATGCGAAGCTTTTTTATTTACTATCTTTTTCATTTCTATTAAATTTTTACTCCCATTACCAGAATATCATCTATCTGTTCTATTTCTTTTCTGTAGTCTGCAATAAATTTTTCGAGAGCCTCGCCTTGTTGGGGCATAGGGAGGTGCTGAACAGAAAGAATTAATTCTTTAAAATGTTTTCGTGTAAGTTTTTTATCTCCTGTTTCCCCACCAAACTGGTCGGCAAAACCATCGGTAAACAGATATACACTGTCTCCACTGTTTAATGTAAACGTATGGTTAGTGAACGGATGATGGTCATCGTTCATTCCGATAGGTTGCTTGTCGGCTTTGGTTTCTAGTAGTTCATAAGACCCTCCCAAGTTCTCAGAAGGGGAGGAGGTGTTGCGCACAATCCATAATGGATTATTAGCTCCTGACCATTGCAATTCCAATGTTTGAAGGTTGACGCTACACAAAGAAATATCCATACCGTCTTTAATATCTTCTTCGCTCGAAGCAAAGTTTTCTATAACTATTTCTGCAGTTTTATCCAGTATTTCCGAAGGTTTGGTTAAACCAAATTCTCTCACAGCTCTGTTCAATGCATTATGACAAACCACCGAAACCATTGCTCCGGGCACACCATGGCCAGTGCAATCGCAGGCAGCAAAAAGAATTAACTGATTAGCTGATGCACTGATTAGCTGATTAGAAGTTGAGGTTGTATGCCTATTTGTTTCATTAGCTAATAAGCTAATTGATTCATCAGGTAATTGAACGGTTTCCATCCAATAAAAATCTCCGGCTACAATATCTTTTGGTTTGTAAAGTATAAATGAGTTTTGGAGATACTGTTTGATAATGCGCTGAGGAGGCAGTATGGCGGTTTGTATACGCAGTGCATACTCTATACTGTCGAGTATTTCGCGGTTTTTTATTTCTACCACTTCTTTCTGATGCACCAATTCTGAGGTACGCTCTTTTACTTTCTCTTCCAGTTCTATGTTTTGAGCTTCCAGAATTTTTTTCTTTTCCTTTTCCTGTTCTATAGTTTTTTCTGAAAGGTCTTTTATTTCCACCAGTTGTTCTTTCAATTTTTTATTGGCGGTGCCGAATTGTCGAGCCAGAAAAACCGACATAGAAATGGAAATACTCATGGTGGCAAAACACAGCAAACCCACTACAATATCTTTGGTAAAACCTGTAAGTGTTACTCCGTTTGATGCAGTATCGCTAGTGAGCACAACTACTGCAAAAAGTATTAAAGGCATGGCCACAGGCACCACCACACCTGCTCCAATTATTTTGGCTCCTTCTTTTTTTCGCCACATGGCCTGAACCAAAACTCTTATACTCTCGACAGCGATGAGGAAGAAAATAAACGCGAAGAAAAAATAACTAATCGGAAAAATGGGGTCGATGGTGAAATGTATTACATAATAAATAACGTAAAGTACCGGAATAAGCCAGATAAGTTTGAGTGGGCGGGAATAAAAAAGCGAATACAAAAAACGAATTAAAGCCACTTGAAGCACAAAGTAGCAAAGGTCTAAAAGAATATCAAAACTTTTGGAATCGTGGTTTTGTTCAATCAATTTAAGCAGAAAAACTCCTGCTATGGCAAATGAGTAAAGGCTGTAATATAAATTCGATTTGTTTTGACGGAAATACAGAAACAAAAATAAATGCAATACACACAAGGCATAAAAGAAACCAGACAACCATCCATAAATTCCCGAAATTTTAGAAGTGTTTTTAATGGTGTCGTCCTGATATTGTTTCCATTCTTTGAGCGAAAGTCTAAAGCCATAAATCTGAGAATTAATAAAACTCGCATCGTGGTATTTCAAATACATTTTCCAGTAGGAATAACGAACAGCAATGGTATGCTCTGAACCTTTTCCAAACGAAAACACTGGGCTGCCTAGTGTAACAGTTTCCGAAATGTTTTCTTTGGAACTATCGCTCGATGGGTTGCCGTAATTACAAAGCAGCTTTCCGTCAATGTATATCTCGGCTGCACCATCATGCGAAAAAGAAATTACATAAGTGGCACTATTCATGGCTGTATCGGTTTTCAGTCGGAGCCGAAACCATGCACACCCTTTAAATTTATTATTGGGAACAGCTATCACACCCCCATAACCTTCATAGTATTTTACGTTTTCCCATTTCGAGTCATCATAATTTATTTCTTTTCGATTAAGAGAATCGCCTAAGGTATATTTCCAGTTTTTGGTTAAAACAATTTCGTGTTGCAAGCTGGCATTGTCTTCCATGCTTACCCCATTTATCTGAGCAGGGAGCACAAATGGCGTGAGTAAAAAAATAAAAAGTATAAATAGGTGTCTGCTCATTTTCTAAAAATCTTTTACAAATATACATATATATTTATCTCGTTTTCTAGAATGCCCAATGCCTAAAAGTGTTCTTTAATTGCTTCGATTTTTAAAATTCTGCACTTTTTTTTCTGCCCCTCCTGCCATTCACCCTGCCAAAAGTACCATTCACATGCCCAAAACTACCATATTCTAAAACTACCCCTTTTATATTATTTCTGTTTCCGAAATTTGTTGCAGCATTTGGTTAAATATCTTTTTAAATAAAAACCGAGATGGAACAAAAAGGCAATAAAGTGGATGTAAATCTGTTTTTGAATACAGAGTATAGAGAAATTTGCCTTAATCCAAACTCTTCGGTATTGATAGTAAACAACGAGGTGTATGTGCTTACCCGTATGGAAAACGGAGCGAAACTAATAGACATGCTAACCAACTTTGATCAAAGCAAGAGCATATTTAATAATGAAGAAGAACCTCAGCCTTCCCCTGCCGAACAGAAAGAAGACCCTTGCTATATTAGTTTTTGGGAAGGAAACAAAGAGATAAAAGTGCCGGAAGATGATATTATATATATTGGAGCTTTTAGAAACTATACCATTTGCTATACCTACAATAATAAAGAATATGTGTCGCGAATGCGACTCAACTGTTTGATGAAAATGCTTCCTGCTCGCCATTTTTATCGCGCTCACCATAGTCATATCGTTAATCGAAAACATATAATTAAAGTAATAGAAAGCGTGCGCACAGCAATAGCCATTATGAGCTATAATCACACCCTCGAAATTTCGGAACGTAACAAAGCAGGCTTTCTGGCTTGGTTTTGCCAAAAGTAAACGAAGTTTAAAACCGAATTCATTATGCAGAGAGTAGGCCATAAAGCCAACCTTTCTTTTTGGTTAATCGAATTACAATTTTTGCCCTCCCGAACAACTTTCTCATATCATCAATTACCCTGTTTTTTCACCTTTTACTCACTTATGTCAAAACCATACTCACTTATGTCAAATCGCTTGCAAGTCAGTTTTGCCTCTTCTACCTTTGTTCTCGAAAGGTGAAAAGTTCTTTGAATTAAGGCGAAAAACAACAAAAAGGTGTCACTATTGTTCCGCGAACCTTTATGATTGAATCATTAAGGAAAATGATTCAATCGCTAAGGTTAATTGTTCAATCAGTAGGTTTAATGATTCAATCATTAAGGAAAATGATTCAATCACTAAGGTTAATAATTCAATCATTTTGTCGTGATGATACATTAATTAAGGTTAAAGATTCAATCACTAAGGTTAATTATTCAATCGTAAAGTTTAATGGTTGAATCGTAAAACTTAATTATTCAATCATTAAGTTTAATTATTGAATCGTAAAGCTTAATTAATGTAAAACGACCACCTTTTAATAAAAACGACACTTAAAACATACCGTATGCAATAAATAAACTCTGTTTTTATTGACATACTTAATTAATTAACAGGGCAATTCAATTAAAAACTAATAAAATTAAAGGCTAATGACCAAAACCCAGAAAAAACTAAAAAAAAGTAACCTGGCTACCAAAACCTGTAGTAGCCGTGCGAAAAAAAAGAATGTTACAGGTAAAAAAGTGAAAATTTAATACATATAATAAAATGAAATTGTCAACTAAAATATTGCTTTTTAACTTCGAGTTAAAATTTTTTGTGGCTTATATAGTGGTTAACTTTGCCGATCTTTTTCTCACTTCCGACCAAAAGGATGAGATACAAGCCATGTGGACCGACTGGGGCACCCCTTTTGACGCATATACCGACCCGAATACGCATAACACCATTACCGTTACTGCTATGAACGATTTGTATATTGCCAACAGAAGTGCTGTGGATGGGGTAAAACAACAAATTAAGTCTAATCCTTCTATTACACTTACAGCCTTGGATTATGCTAATTTGTACATCCCTAAACCAAAGACAACTCGCTCTCGTATTCCTGCGGTAGGTTATGCTCCGGTGGTATCTTGTATCAGCAACTCTCATTTGTTGCCTGTGTTTTTTGTGGCCGACCCTAATCATCCGGCCAAACGCGGCAAACCAAAAGATGTAGCGGCTATAGGTGTGAAAATTTGCTATGCCGGAGTGGGTGCTACTCCCTCGGCTGATGATTATCGCATTCAGCAGAGCGAAGGTCGTACGGAGTTCGAATGGCCCTGCCCCTCAGATAAAGTAGGGAAAGTGCTGTGGGTAATTTGTTTTTACCTAAGCCCTACTGGCGAAGCCGGGCCCGACAGCAACCCCGAGTCGATTACCATTATTTAACCCGTTTTTTTGATTTTCGATTAACGAACGAACAACAACGAAATCCGAAAACCGAAAAACAATTGCCAAAAAAATCTCGCTCATTTGAGCGGGATTTTTTTGTGTTTTTAAATGAACTAATAGTGCTGTTATTGGTTGTGGTAATTCTGTGATTCAGGTCATAGTTTTTTTGCGATAATCTCCTTTATTTTGTCCCACTATTTTTTTTACAATAAACAAACTAAACAAACTAAATTTATGAAAAAAACACTTATCCTTTTAGTTTTTGCTGTTATATGCGGCAGGGCTAACTCAACAACATTAACTGTAAGCAATGCAACTAATTTACCTGGCAGTCCTGGGCAATACACTACATTGCAGGCAGCAGTAACTGCCGCTTTTGCAGGTGACACTATTTTGATACATGGATCGCCAAATATTTATGCTGGGGCGACATTGACCAAAAAACTAACGATACTGGGTCCCGGATATAATCCGCAAAAACAAAACGCATTAGTGGCTAACTTTTTTTATAATAATTTTATAACTTTTGGAAATGGATGTAGTAACTCACTTGTAGCAGGTCTGACCGGAGTAAATTTTAATTGTTCTAATTCTGTTCTAATTTCAAATATCACCATTAAAAGGAATTCAATTACAAGTAATGCAGGTCCTACTCCTGGCATTGCTCTAAATTCTAATTGCAGTGGATTTATAATTGAACAAAATGATGTTTTAATATTTTCACCAATTTTACTAAATGGTGCAACTAATACACAAATTCGAAATAACATAATTGCTACCAGTGTTGGAGGCTCCTCAAGCCCAACCAATCACATTAAAAATAATTTATTTATTAATCTTTGGGATGCTTTTGGCAGTATTTCAAATACCGATATCAGCAACAATATATTTTATCAATGCGATCCTCTTGATGCTGCCAATTCAGGAGTAACATTATCTACTTACAACAATAATCTTACCTATAGTTGCGCGAACGGAAATATCCCAAGAGGCAGTAATGTTGGTTCTGGTAATATAATCAATCAAGACCCAGTGTTTTTAAATGCTCCGGATAATGCCAATAATTATACAACCTATAATTGGAGATTGCATCCAACCTCTCCTGCACTTAATGCCGGAACTGACGGAACAGATATAGGACCAACAGGTGGTGCAAGCCCTATTTACATTTATCCAACAGGTGTTTTAACCGGGGAGCCACCGATACCTCAGGTATATTATGAGGTTGTACCAACTTCTTCTGTTCCTCTGGGAGGGTCATTTAATGTGAATGTTAAAGCAAGAAAGAAAAATTAATTTCCATTTGGAATTAATAATCTAACCATTCACTAAAAAACAGAAATTATGTATAAAAAAATAATACAATTGTTTCTTCTTGTGTTTGCGTCAGCATTAGTAAATGCACAGACAATAACCAAAGGAGAATATTTTATTGATACTGATCCCGGCACGGGCAACGGTATCTCATTAACCGTGTCAGCAGGTGATTCGGTTGATATAACACCTGTCATTTCTACCACATCATTGGGTGCAGGTTTTCACCGTGTGTATTTCCGCTTTTGCGATAGCAATGGCAGATGGAGTCATTATGAAGATCGTTTATTTTATGTTTATGATACCGTTCCCCCACTTCCTGTTTCTACCTCTGTTCAGGTGGCATCAGCAGAGTATTTCTTCGACACAGATCCGGGTGTAGGAAACGGTACTCCTGTGTCGGCCTCAGTTGCCGATTCTATATTAATTATGAATTATTCGGTTTCGTCAACAGGACTAACAGAGGGTTTTCACCGCATATATTTTAGAGCAAAGGATGTTAATAATAGCTGGAGTCATTATGAAGACCGCTTGTTTTATGTGTACGATACAGTAGCACCTGCCGTTCCTGACATTCAACCGCAAATAGCATCTCTGGAATATTATTTTGATGGTACCGACCCGGGCGTGGGCAATGGAATTGCATTTACCCCGTTTGCTGTTGCCGACAGTGTGATTGTTGCAGAAAATATTGACGCAAGTGCATTACCACTCGGTACACACCAGATAAATGTAAGAGCTAAAGATGTAAACGGAAATTGGAGTCACACCGAAAGCAGAGGTTTTACGGTTCTGATATGTAATGTAAACACTGGGGTTACAGCAACAGCTTTAACGCTTACAGCTTCAAGTGTTGGCACTGGCATTACCTACCAATGGATAAATTGCTCAGACAGCACATCCATTGCAGGCGAAACCAATCAAAGTTTTACACCAGGCATACTTGGAAATTTTGCTGTTATAATTAATGATAACGGATGTGTAGACACATCTTCCTGTTATCTTATTTCAACAACAGTTGGATTGGATGAAGAATTAATAAATCAGCAAATTCAGGTTTCCCCTAACCCTTTCACCTCCTCCACCACTATTACCTTTTCGGAAGAACAAAAAAACACTTCTATTAAAGTAATGAATGTTTTGGGAGAATGTGTGTTTCAATCAACAATCAACACTCGCCAATCAACAATTGATATGAGTTCTCTGTCTAAAGGAATTTATTTTGTAAGAATAGAAGACGAGAATAGAAATGTTGTGAATAAGAAAATAATTAAGGAGTAAGAATAAAAGTGCAAAACAAAAAATCCCGCTCAAATGAGCGGGATTTTTTTGTTCTGTTTATCTTTCATTTCAGATGGAAATGCCAAAGATGAAACCTTCATTCTTCCTATTTAATTTCATTTAGCTGCTGATCGAGTATTAGCAGGCCTTCGGTAAAGCTATGCGGATTGTAATTAAGTTCCTTTTTAGCTTTGTCGATAATAAAACCTGTGCGTGGTGGGCGTTTGGCAGCTTGGTTAAGTGTGTTCGATTTAATAGCTGTTACCAGAGTTTTGTCGAGTTTCCAGCAATCGGCCACGCGATGCACCAACTCTAGCACACTCATGGTTTCTTTTCCGGAAAGATTAAAAACACCTGAGGCTCCTTTGTCGGCAATGGCTATGCAGCCCTCAGCCAAATCTTCGGCAAGTGTAGGCGAGCGAAACTGGTCGTCAACCACATTAATTTTTTGTCCTTTGCTGAGTGCGTCTTTGGCCCAAAGCACAACATTGGAACGGCTCATGTTATCTACGATGCCATACACAATGATGGTTCTCGCTACAGCCCATTTAATCTTGCTTTGCAACAAAACTTTTTCGCCTTCCCATTTGGTGAGGGCATAATAGCTGATGGGATTGGGTGTGTCGGTTTCCAAATATTCGCTTCCTTTTTCTCCATCAAAAATAAAGTCAGTAGACAGGTGAACAAAGAGAGTTGGGCTGTCGGCAATGGCGTCTGCAAAATTTTTAACCGCTGTAACATTGAGTGCCCAGGCTTCTTCGCGCTTGGTTTCGCAGGCATCCACATTGGTCATGGCGGCTGTATTGATAATTATATCGGGTTTGTATTTAGCTACCACTTTTTCAACCTGAGCTTTGTTAGTTATATCAAGAGGTTCGTAAAGGTATCCTTCTTTTCTAATCAGTCGATTTTCGCCAATAGAAGTGGCCACAAGCTTTACATCGCTGCGTTGAATTAAATTGTAAACAAGTTTTTGACCAAGTAAGCCATTGCTTCCGGTAACTAAAATGGTTTTCATATCTCTAAAGTAATATTTTTATTAAGCCAGTAAATCCCTCAGTTTGCTTATCTGTTCGGCAGTACCGAGTACAAACAGTTTAGCATCTGGAATAATTTTGGTGTCGGCTGATGGGTTGATAATGTATTCGCTTTGCGAAGTTTTAAATCCGATAATATTAGCACCCGATTTATTTCTTACTTCGAGGTCGCGAATGGTTCTGTTTTGAAACTCGGGTTTAAGAGTGGCAAATGTAATTTCTTCCAGTCGTATATTATCTCCTCCCTGACCGGTGATGTAATCTATAAATTCCATTACATCGGGTTTCATCACCAGCGAAGCCATGTGTCCTCCACCAAGCTTATCGGGCATTATCACATTGTCGGCACCGGCTCGTTTAAGTTTTTTATCCGAATTATCTTCGGAAGCACGGCTGATGATAACCAGATTAGGGTTGAGGGCCCGTGCCGACATAACAATAAATAAATTATCAGCATCAAAAGGTAAAGTAGTGATAAGGGCTTTTGCCTTTATTATTCCTGCTTTAATCAATGTCTCATCTTGAGTGGCATCGCCTTCCACTTGCAGGTCAGCATAAGCATGATTGATAGTGGTGATGATTTCACTTTTCTTTTCGATAACCACAAAACGAGTTTTGTGTTTTTTCAAAACATGAGCGGCTTGTTTGCCATTACGTCCGTAACCACATATCACCACATGGTTTTCTAATTTTTGTATTGCTGCATTCACCTTAAAATAATTATAATATTTGTTAAACTCTCCTCCTACCAGATACTTCGAAATGCTTGTAATTGCAAAAGCAAAAGTACCAAAACTTGTGATAATTAAAAATGCTGTGAATAATTTGCCGGGGTCGCTCAGCGGATGGACTTCCTGAAAACCCACGGTGGCCACAGTAATGATGGTCATGTAAAATGCATCCAGAAAACTATAATGCTCAATAACACTGAAACCAACAACACCAATGCAAACGATTAAAATAACCATTGCAAGTAAAATGTATAATTTCCGGAAGTGAGTAAAAAATGACAAGATGTTATTATTTATTTAAAAAATTACAAATTACAAATCCCATACACTTCTGCGTTTGCGCTTAAATGGTTTGAAAAACTTTTTATGTTCCAATACAAATGCCATAATGAAATAAATGATAATTGGCGACCCAACTGTGAAGAAAGAAAGATATATAAAATACATTCTTATTTTGGTACTTCTGATACCCAGTTTATTTCCCCACCATTCGCAAACACCAAATGCTCTTTGTTCAAACCAGTGTTGAATTAATTTTATCATAATTGTTTCATTTATTAACGCTCTAAAATTACGAATTTTTTAACAGGTAATTACCAATCGGGCAATTCAAGCATTTCTTTTTATTGCAGTATTCGTTTTTTAACTGCAGTAATGCCTGAGTGGAATAGGCTGTTTTAACTGACATTTCGAGTTGTTTCCATCCGGCTATAATGCTGTTGCTTTCTCCGGTAGTTTGTTCCAGAAATTTTAATGCCCGTTCAGTATATTTCTCATCGTTATTAGCTTTACCATACACAAACAGGAAAGGAACAATCGTATTGATGATAATGGTATGGATGGCATCTGTACCCAGGGCTTTGCTTTTCTTAGTCGAACTTTTATCGAAGGTATAGTGTGTTAGCCAATAGTCCGAAACTTCTGCATTCATTAATTTATGTATATCTGTGTATTTTTCGGCTTCAATAATTTTCGAAAACAAATGGGAAGATTGATAAATAAGATGTGCAAATTGAGCAATGCGTATGGTTGGAAAATTAACCGGACGCAAGCGCAGAAATTTCCACAAATGTTTGTCCATTGGTTTTAGCTTGAATTTCTTTTGCAGAAATACATATTCGTTCTGGAGTTGCTGTAAATATTTGTCTTTATAATGTTCTTCCAATAATCCAGCTTGCCCCAGCAGTAATGCTTCAATCTGAATTAAATTGTTTTTATGTTTGGCCAATATAAGCGAAGGAAGAGATTTGGCAAGTATCTCAAAAGGTTCGGCATTGGTTTTAAAACCAAAATTTCGGGCCAACATTTGGTAAAAAGTTTCTTCCCAGTTATTCTTATTTAATGTCAAGCTGTTTTTAATCGCTTCAGATTTCCGCTCGAGGCGTTCCAGTAATAATCGGTCGATGGTGCTGTTGACGATAATGCGCGGAACAGAAGAAATTAGTTTTTGACAAGGTATCCAATCGTTGCTGGTTTTAAATCTCAGATACGATGCATAAAGTTTTTCGTCAATTCTATCTTTCAGCACCAGTGTTGGAATTTGTTCCCCTGATTTTCTAAAAAGTGGTTTTCCGTTTTGGTGTACCACATGTAATATAATATTGTCGTAAGCCGTGTCGTTTTGATGATGGTGTTTCTGCCAGTCGTCAGAATGGATGTGCACTTCGATATTACCTACCCATAGGGTTTCTCCTATTCTTATTTTTGCAGTAAAAAAATCAGGACCCGAATCGGTGTTGTGTTCGCCCGCTTTCAGTATTTCCAGTGGTTCTCCGGTGGTGGTGGTTAATTCGAATTGATTAAACAATTTGAATTTCCAAACATGATGCAAAAATTCTTCGGTCATAAAGAAAGAATAAGAAATCATACAAAACTACAAATAAGTTTTAAAAGATACTTAAGAATACACCTAACATTAATTACCTTCGCAACCTAAATTTAAAACCAATGTATAAACAACACTTATTACAGAATATTCAGAGAGAACTTATACTGCTGAAACAACTGGCTCCATTTATTAAAGAAAGCGACCTTGAATTCCGCCCTGCCGAAAAGGTAAGGAGCACGTATGAACTGATGCAATACTTGTCGGGTATCGGAGGGACCTCTATGCGCATTCTGCTGCTCAACGACATTACACCGGAAGAACGCCTTAAAATTACAGAATACCGAGCCACATTAACTATTGATAATTTCTGTGCACGACTGGACGAACAGTGGGATATCATTCAGCAATACTTTGCATCCATTACCGATGAACAATTGATGACAATGGAAGTAACATTACCTTGGAAAGAAAAAATGCCATTGGGTAGTGCTATAATTTCGGCAACTATAAAATGGCTGGCGGCATACCGTATGGAGTTGTTTCTTTATTTAAAAATGAATGGCCGCCCCGAATTGGGAACAAAGGATGCCTGGGTGCCCGAAGCTATTCGTGTAAATCCGTAATTTAAATATGTGCAATAATAAAAAAGCTCACTGATTGGTCAGTGAGCTTTTTTGTTGCATGATATTAAATGGAATTATCCCGGCAGTCGGGCAATGTGTTTATCCATCTCTTTAATTTGTTTTACCAATTCTTCTGTTTTTGGTTTTAACGCTTTTGCTTTTCTGAAATATTCTTTACCTATTTTATTTTGTTTGCGCTGAATTTCGATAGAAGATAATTGAAGATAACAAGCAGCAAGACTTTCTTTATCGGGAATACCGGCTTTAACCGCAGCAATCAAATTCAGACGCGCTTCCTTGGCTTCTCCTTTTTTTAGTTGAATAAATGCAAGCTGCATTAAGTTGGCACCTTCCATATCTCCTACTATTTTCGATTTTGTTTTCATACTCTTGCGAATATTACTTTCGGCACCGGCAAGGTTATCGGTAGCCATAAACAAATTACTTTGTATCATATAAAAAGCCGAGCGAACAGGTTTGAAAAGCAATCGGGGGAAATATATTTTCTTAAGATATTCCTGAGCTTTCTCTACTTCTCCATCTGTTACTGCTTCCTGAACTATACGCATGGTGCCCATCATAAAATAAAGCAATAACGAAAAGAAAGCCAAAATATATAACAACCATGCTGTGATTTCGTCTTTGAGATAATGCGACAAAATTCCTAATCCGATAAGCACTATAATAATTGGTAAGCGATATAAGATGTAATAATGTAAAATCTTTTTCATTTAATTATTTTTTGTTTTTTTTGTTTACAAATAGTTTTCTAATAATACCTGCATTTCGGTTTGCAGTTTTTGGGCTTCCTCTCTTGCTTTATCAGCAAAATCATTGCCTGAGGAGGCAAAGATAATTCCTCTTGACGAATTGACCAACAATCCGCATTCCTTATTCATTCCGTATTTAGCCACATCGGCCAAGCTTCCGCCCTGTGCTCCCACTCCGGGAACCAATAAAAAATGGTCGGGAATGATGCTGCGGATATCTGAGAGCATTTCGGCACGAGTGGCTCCCACCACATACATCATGTTTTGGGAGGTGCCCCATTGCATCGATTTTTCTATCACTTCCTGATACAAGAAGTTTTGATTTTCCATTTCAGCATTAATCATAATGGTTTGAAAATCGTGAGCACCTTTATTAGAAGTAAGCGCAAGAACGATGGCCCATTTGTTTTGGAATTCCAAAAATGGTTTCACACTATCTTCGCCCATATATGGCGCTACGGTTACCGAGTCGAAATTTAATTTTTCAAGAAATGCTTGTGCATACATGGTTGATGTGTTACCAATATCCCCTCTTTTGGCATCGGCAATGGTAAAAATATCGGGGCAAGTTTTGTTTAAATAACCTATGGTTTTTTCCAAACTTATCCAACCTTTAGCGCCTTGTGTTTCGTAAAATGCTGTGTTGGGTTTGTACGAAACACAATACTCGCGAGTGGCATCAATAATTTGCTTGTTGAATTCGAACACGGGATCTTCCGACTGGAGCAAATGAGCCGGAATTTTATTGATATCGCTATCCAGTCCGATGCAAAGAAAAGATTTTTTTCTTTTTATATTTTCAACTAATTCTTTCTTGGTCATGGTGTGCTATACCGAAATTCCACCTTCTTTGAGGCGTTCTGTATTTTCTGCTAAATTAAGTGCTTCTATCATCGGCTCTATATCTCCATCCATAAAATCGGTAAGATTATATACTGTCATATTGATGCGATGATCGGTAATTCTATTTTGCGGATAATTATAGGTTCTTATTTTTTCGGAACGGTCGCCTGTAGAAACCATTGTTTTTCTACGTTTCGATTCGGCTTCCAGCTTTTTGTTCAATTCTATTTCATACAGTTTTGTACGAAGCATGGTCATGGCAATTTCTCTGTTACCAAGCTGTTTTCGGTCTTTCTGGCTTATACATACTATTCCGGTAGGTTTGTGAGTAATCATTACTTTCGATTCTACCTTGTTTACATTTTGCCCACCGGCTCCGCCCGAACGAGCAAACTGAATTTCCAGGTCGGCAGGATTGATAACAATATCCACCTCGTCAGCCTCGGGCATAACAATAACAGTGGCTGCCGAGGTGTGCACCCGTCCCATTGTTTCGGTGTTGGGCACACGCTGCACACGGTGCACACCCGATTCGAATTTAAGAATACCATAGGCATTCTCTCCCGTAATTTCGCAAATTACTTCTTTATATCCTCCCATGGTGCCATCGTTAAAATCTACCACTTCGAGTTTTAATCCTTTGTTATCGCAAAAGCGAGAATACATTCTGAATAAATCTCCGGCAAAAATACTGGCCTCGTCTCCTCCTGTACCTGCACGAATTTCTAAGACACAATTTTTGGCATCTTCAGGGTCTTTCGGAACAAGCAGCTGACGGATGTCATCTTCCATTTTGTCTTTTTTGGGCAAGAGTTCGTCCAAATCCATTTTGGCCATGTCCTTCATTTCATCGTCTTTCTCGGTGGCCAAAATCCCTTTGTTGAATTCTATATTTTCTACCACATTTTTATACTCGTGATAGGCATTTACTACCTGTGTGAGGTCTTTGTATTCTTTGTTGAATTTTTTAAATTCTTTCATATCACCAATCACTTTGGGGTCGGAGAGTTTTTGCTCTACCTCTTCCCAACGTCTTTTGATGGCTGCTAATTTTTCTAACACTTAATTGAAATTATGAATTGTATATTTTGAATTATAAATTGGAGGGCGAAGTTAGAAATAAAATCGGTTCAATTGTTCATTGGTGCATTAGTTCATTGGATGAATCGTTCATTTGGAAATTGTATATAAAAGACTCGAATAAAAAATATAGTTAAAAGGGATTGATTTGAGTTAACAGGGATTAATTGAAGGGTATCTTGTAATCATTTTGTAATAAAATATCGTGATTGGAGAGGAACGGATGATATTTGGATTGTTAAAGGTGGCTATTGAGGACTGTCAGAGGGTAATTAGTGAATCGATAAGGGGAGTGGTCTATTTATAGATTTTGCCAATTTGGGCAATAACCCGCTACTTCTCCAAGATTGACAAAAGAATAGTTCTAATACAAAAAAAGCCCCGCAAAATGCGGGGCTTTTTTAATAACAACACTTGAGGTGTTATTATTTTTTGTCAGCAGCTTTAGTTTCTACTTTTTTCTCAGCAGCTTTAGTAGCGTCTTTTTTAGCGTCAGCTTTAGTAGCGTCAACTTTTTTGTCAGCAGCTTTAGTAACTTCTTTTTTAGCTTCTGCTTTTGCTGGTGCTGCTTTAGTGTCGTTTTGTGCAACTGCAACCATTGAGCTTAATGCAAATACTGCACAAGCAACTAATGTCATTGATTTTTTCATTTGTTTTTGTTTTTTGTTTTGTTAATTTGAATGAATTGTGGCGTAAAAGTATAGTTAATTCAGACAGAAAAAATATTTTAACTTTTTTTAATAAATAAACGTACCTGCTGAAGTTTTTATGGTGAGTTGCTTTTTCTCACTTTTTTCTACTCTTCCCACTATTCTTGCATCTACTTGAAACGACTCTGCTATGGCTATTAACGGTGCAGCTACGGCTTCGGGCACATAAAGCTCCATACGATGTCCAATGTTAAACACCTGATACATCTCTTTCCAATCGGTACCGCTTTGTTCTTTTATCATCTCGAACAAAGGAGGAATCGGAAACAAGTTATCTTTTATAATATGTAAATTATCTACAAAGTGTAAAACCTTTGTTTGACCTCCTCCACTACAGTGAACCATTCCATGAATTTGTGTACGGTAAGCATCAAGCATCTTTTTAATTACCGGGGCATACGTTCGTGTTGGCGATAATACCAGCTTGCCGGCTGTTATTGGAGCTTGGTTTCCGATATTTATTCTATCTGTCAATTTCATTTTACCCGAATACACCAGTTGCTCTGGAACCATGCTATCATAACTCTCAGGATATTTAGCTGCAATTGACTTTTCGAAAACATCGTGACGAGCCGAAGTCAGTCCATTGCTTCCCATCCCCCCGTTGTATTCCGTTTCGTACGTTGCCTTACCCGATGAAGCCAACCCGATAATTACATCTCCTGCTTGAATATTTGCATTGTCTATCACATCAGTTCTTTTCATTCGGCATACCACAGTCGAATCGACTATAATAGTACGCACCAAATCGCCCACATCGGCAGTTTCGCCTCCGGTGGAGTATATGCCTATTCCATAACTACGCATTTGCTCCAACAAGGTTTCTGTTCCGCTAATGATAGCCGAAATCACTTCACCAGGAATTACATTTTTATTTCTTCCAATGGTGGATGACAACAAGATATTATCAAGTGCTCCTACACAAAGCAAGTCGTCAGTATTCATCACTATTGCATCCTGAGCAATTCCTTTCCATACCGAAATATCTCCTGTTTCTTTCCAATAAGCATAGGCCAGAGACGATTTGGTTCCTGCTCCATCAGCATGCATTACGATACAATAGTTTTCGTCACCCGATAAGTAATCGGGAACGATTTTGCAAAATGCTTTTGGAAATAATCCTTTGTCAATATTTGCAATGGCATTGTGAACATCTTCTTTGGAAGCCGACACGCCACGCAAATTATATTTATTTTCTGAACTCATATTGTTTTTAAAAGAAACATCCCGTCCCGATTGCAATCAGGACGGGATGTTATTTGTATTAATTCTATTATTAAGAATGACTATTCGTCATCTTCTGTTTTCTTTTTAGGCTCTTCTTTCGGAGCATTTGGATTAACGTAATCTTTGCTTAATACACTAAACACAGTACGTCTGTTCATTTGCATCACAAATTCGTAATCGTCTTTGTTTTTGGCAATAGGTACATTTTTGTCAATCCATTTTTCGGTAAGTGTTGTACCTTTAGGAATAACTTTTCCGCTTGGAAGTGTTTTAGCTGTATCTAATACCAAAGGAAGCGATTCTCCATATCCTTTTGCCACCATACGCTCAGCAGGAATTCCTTTTGAAATTAAATAATCTACACAAGATTTAGCACGATTTTCAGAAAGTATTTTATTCTTATCATCTGTATCTCTATAATCTGTGTGAGAACTTAACTCGATAACGAAAGTAGGGTTATCAACCAATGTTTGGTACAAGAAATCCAATGAATCTTTAGATTGAGGACGTAGTTCAAATGAACCTAAGTCGTACAATACATCAGGGAAACGAACAAAACGCTCGATTGGAACTAAACAGAAATTGTGAGTAAATGCTTTTCCAACTTCTTCGCCAACGGTAGTTTCTTTGGCTTTTTCAGAACTGTTGAAGAAACCATCTTTTCCTTCTGCTGTTTTTACATCTTTTCCTACATCTGTAGATATGGTGTAAGAAGTATTGGTATTAATGTATCTGTCTTGACCATTTTCAGCAAAACTATAGTGACCCGCTTTGTCAGTTTTAGTTTCCACCGAAGAACCATCAGAACCAACTAATTTAATTGTTACACCTGGAATAGGCTCTTTAAATTTACAGTCGGTAACGATACCATCAAGGGTATAAATCAATGGAGGGAGCACAAACGACCAGATATCATCAGCACCTTTGGTTCCTTCGCGGTTAGAAGAAAGATAACCTCTTTCTTTTTTACCTTCAAAAATAATAGCAAAATCATCAGCTGCTGAATTGATCGGGTATTTCATATTGGTAACATTCGCCCATTTATCTTCTCCTTTTTTCTCTGCTTTAAAAATATCCAATCCTCCCATCCCTAATTGTCCGTCAGAAGAAAAATATAATGTTCCATCATCATGAATAAACGGCCAAACCTCTTCACCAGGAGTATTGATATTCGGACCTAAGTTAATTGGGTTACCCCATTTTTTATCTTTTTTGTCATATTTAGACATAAATATATCGTTGCCACCCAATGTTCCTGTCATATTAGAGCAGAAGAAAAGTGTAGTTCCATCTGCAGAAATAGAAGGTGCTGCATATTTAAAACTATCCACACAGAAAGAAAGTTTTTCAGGATCGCCCCAAACATTTCCCTTTTTCTGAGCACACCACAGTTGATTTAAAGTAACCTTTTTACTTTCATCCACACACTTTGTAAAGAAAATCATATCTCCTTTTTTAGTAACCGATGGGTTACCTTCGTTGTCTTTTGAATTAATTGGAGCTGCAATAGCAGTTGGCGTGCTCCATTTCATATTTTTGTCCATTGATGTTTCAAATATATCGCTGTAGTTTTCTCCAATGGTAGCATCTGTAGCACTTCCTATTCCTCCCGGGCGCATAGAAGTAAAGTAAAGTTTATTGTATTTTTTATCTGCATAACAAGCAGCAAAATCAGGGTCTTTACTGTTTATCAAAACCATGTTTTCTACTTTGTAACGAGTTGGATTATCTTTCCATTTTTGAGCTAATTCACAAGATTTAGCGCCCTGTTCTCCCTTAGGATCTGATGGATTTACTTTAGTGTAGTTTTTATATTCTATTAAAGCTTCGTTGTATTTTTCCTGAGCCTTTTTTGCCTGAGCAAGGTATAATTGAGCTTTAGGGTCAGAATAATTGGCTTTAATTGCCTTTGTATACCATGCCTCAGCCTGTTTGCTATCTCCAATTCTGCGATAACACTCAGCTGTTTGAAAGATAATCAACGCTTTCTCGTCTTTTTTCTTTGCTTTTGTATAGGCTTTCTTGTAAAGCTCTATAGAATTAAAGTACTCTCCGCTTTCAAAGGCTTTTTTTGCATCATCAGAATAATTTTTCTGAGCACTTGCATTAACAGAAAACAATAGTGTTACGCCTAATCCGACTACTAATTTTGTAATTATCTTCATAATTTTTATTGGTTTTGACTTTATTAACGGGTGCTAAAGTAATAATTATTCTTTTAGAGCAATTTTTTTTTTGGAATTATTTCACTTTGCAATCACATCTGTATAATCATGATTTCAAAAATTGCACATTATATAATCGAAAGAGAAGGGGAGAGGTAATAAAAAAAACTCCGAACATCTCTGCTCGGAGTTTTTACATTTATTTACTCTAAAAAAAGAGTGCAACCCTTTTATTCCTTAATTAATTTTTTCATTTCCGTCTCACCATCTTCATTAATGGTGCGCACATAATAAATGCCCTGAGAACAATTTAAAATATCAATGGTAAAAGTGTTACTAGCCGATGCCCCTGTTTGCCAAACTATTCTTCCCATCATATCTATTACTTCTATTTTCTTTACCCCTATTGGTTTTTGGTTTTTTGTTAGGGTTAATTGAAAAGTACCGTTGTTGGGGTTGGGTTGAATTTTTAATGTATTAATAACTGCTTTATTAGGTTCATTCTCCTCTTCTTCTGCTGGTCTAAAAGCACTACCACCATGCGACTTAAAACTATTGCCCGGATGACTGCAATTGTGAATAAAAGCCCTGAAATTACTATTGGAGGCAGCACTAGCAACAAAAGGTGGTTTTAAGTCAATTTCAGTAGTTGAACGATAATATTTTAATATACCTGTATTAAAGGTTTCAGTAGATGTAATCACGCCATCAACTTCATCATAACGGTCAGTAGTCATATTTCCTGTAATGTTAAGTGGACCAGGGTCTGGACATTGTAAATCTGATTCCCAAACACCTCTACCATATATTGCTGCTCTTATTTTATTTACTTGATAATTAATTTCCAATCCTGCACCTGTTATGTTTGGATAGGAATCACCAGCGAAATTTATCCATCCACAAATTGGATATATTTTATTATTGGTATAATAAACATTAGTACCTAATTGTAAATACATACCACCATCACTTCCCTTTTCAACTACCAAAGGATTCACATCTACATACTGATAGTTTGGTAAGTTATTAGAATAAGCTATTGAAGTAGGTGTTGCCGATCTAAAGTTGGTTACTTTATAAACATAAGGAGAGGGATTATTCCAATCAGCTGTGTATGTTATATAAATAGTATTAGGGTCCATTGGGTCTAATTTAATATCTCTTATTTCCCTGAACAATGTTCCTAAATTATTAATTTTATGCCAGTCGTTAACAGGGTCAATATTAGGGTCAGATGCATGATCAGTATAAAATACATCAGTTAGCATGAAACCGGAAGCATTATTAATAAACGTTGCTATTAACAAATCTGGGTATCCATCAAAAGACATAAATCCTCCTACTTGTTGCAGAGTCGTAGCATTATTAGTAACAGCTGTTAATCCTTCCTTTGTGGATAGGTCAGAAATAAATCTATCTGTATTTGATGCATTAATTCCTCTATCCTTTGTTCGCCAAATTTCCACATGACTATTATTACTATAATTTGTGTATTTTCCGTAGATAATATTTGGTTCATCTTTATTAATATCTAAGTGGACATCCGAAGATAAACCCTCATAAGCAAATGTTGCTCCAGCGGTTCCATCAGTTGATTTTTCCCATCCACCATCGAAATAATACATAAAATCTGGTTCTTTATCATCAATTAATACGTTACTACCATCAAATTCTGCTATACTTTTCCATTCTGGATCCCATCCTGTAGTATACGGACTATTTTGAGTTAATTCAACACCTTCATGATATGAACCAATTAATAGCAGTTCAGGATTAGTGTAAGCGGTTGCCATATATTTTATATCAGCTACTCCTACCCCTGACATACTCCCATTCCAATCTTGTCCTTTATTTGTAGATTTAAAGACTCCACCATGACAAGCCATCCAAGCTTCGTCAATATTATTAGGATTAAAGGCGAAACCTTCCATATCCATATGGTAATTTAGAAAATTTGGACTACCGTCTGTATATGTTGTAGTACCATTTGCATCAGTGATATATTGTGTATAATTTAATGCATGTTCTACTAATATCACCTCATCTAAGCCATGTGTTTGTGTACCATCAATTTTTTGTGAAACAGCAAAAGCGGTGCTATTTCCCATACCTACAGTATATGGGTCATTAATCCCATATGTGAACGGATGCTGATGAGTTGAAGGATTTATTTGAGTAAAAGTCTGTGTAGTATTCTGTGTACTGTAATCATAGCGGTATATATTTCCTATTTGACTATTCGTTGGACCCATATAATACATGTAAATATTATTAGGAAAGGCATCTGAAACTTCAATAGAAACATGCATAATATTTGAAGCTGTGTTTAATGTAGGGTTGGGAATTGGCAGAGTAATCCAACTATTTCCTCCATCTGTAGAACATTTAACATGATTTGAATTGGAAGATAGTTGATGATTATTTATTACATATTGATAATTTGTTTGGTTGTTAAATGAAACATAAATTGTTTCATGGTTTCCCGAACCCGGATGAATTTCAATATCCCAAATATTATCAGCTAATAATAGGTCCCAACCTGGACTTAGTGGCAACGCTACTGCCGTAGTACAAGCATGAGTTGTCTTAAATAATCCATAAGAAGTAGCAACATAAAGAATATTTTCATCATAAGTGTCTGTCAATATTTTTTTTATGTAAAAATCACTACCTATGGGGAAAGGAGTTATAAAATGAGTATTATAGTCAACAGCATTTTGAAAGGTTGCTTTATCAGCTATGAAATCCCATGTTGTTGATGCATTAGGTGGACTTAGTCCATCAGACCTGTAAATCCCATTTTCTGACCAATCCCCTATCGGACCTGGTTCATTGTCGGTGGAAGGACAATTCGCAACAAAAATTCTGTATGGATTATTAACATCAAATTCTGCCCACGAAACCGCAGAGCAGCCTTTCCAATCTCCTCCACCTAACGATGCTGGTTTTTTCCATGTGTCAGTTCCCGCATTTACCCAATCAGCACCTCCATTGCTCGAGTAAAACAAACCTCCCCTTGTTGAGCCACATAACATATCATTTGGAAAGCTATGGCTTTGATTTTTACAGAATCGAATAAACTCAACAGGGCCAATACCATTCATTGCTGAAGTATATTCTTTTGGTCCAATTTCCTCCCAATTGCCTCCAACTGTACACCCGCTTTTTTCTTCATTTTGATTTTGTGTTCCATTTAAATTATTATAAAAAGATGTGAAATCACCAAGAGAATCTGCCGCATATTTCCAAAATTCGTCCCATCGTTTAAACTGATTGTATTCTCCTGATTAGCAATTAAATGCGCTATCTGGCAACACATTGCGTAAACTATCAATCAAGTGTTCTTCATACGCCTTAATTGTAAAATAATTTGATGTTGTGCTTTGAGCAGAGAGTCTGATACCAGCGAGCACTAAGAAAAGTAATAAACTATTTTTTTTCATTTCTATTTATGTTTTAATTAGTGATAAATTTTAAAACAAATAAATTATTTTTCTTTGTTGTAACTTTCAGTATGTACAAACCTGACTTTAGTTTGTCTCTATAAAGAGTGTATTTTGATTTATTAACATTAGTATCCCAAATAACCTTTACTCCAATAGTACTATAAATTTCAATATCTTTAATGATATCATTTCCATTCGTAAATTCTATAATACCTTCAGTATTTATTGGATTAGGAACAATTCTTAATTCGTCATTTAAATGATTAATTTCTCTAATACCTATTGTATTTTGTACTAAAGGGCAACTTGAAGTAGTAGAAGGATAAATGTCGGTATCATGTGAAAAACAAATTAAGTCAAATTCATTCTCAAAAGGTAAATGCTCTTCTATTAATCCTGCGGTTGAACCAACCCCTTCGATAATTCGAGTACCATCTGTACAATTAAAGCACTTATGAAAAGTAGCCCCTACTAACACTGAATCTATTGATGCTACTATAGCTGGTAAACCACTCGAAGGATAACATTGCAATAAATGTTTAATTGTATCTCCGATATTTAAATTAAAATCATAAAGTATGGTATCATTATAATTACCCGGGCATTTAAAATACACTTTCTTATTAAGAATATCCTGTCTCATTGCACCTTCATATAGGTTTAAATAAAGAGGCCCATTACAAATATTATTAATTCCTGATGCGTAAATTTTTTTATAAGTATAAATACCAATTGTAGTATCTCCTTCTATCGTATATTGATAAGAAGCGAAAAGTGACATTGGAGGGCAAGCTGAACCAGTATACCAATCCACCCTCCAAACAGCATTAGAATCGGGCATTGGATGGTAAATCCAAGCCTGTGCTTTTGCATTTATAAAATGCAAAGACAATAAAATAATTAATAAATACCTTTTCATCATTTCCCTTTTTTAAGAAGTTCAATTTCTTTTTGCTGTTGTTTATTTTGCTCATTCAGCAAAATAATATATTGTGTAAGTTCTTCCTGCGTTTTTAGGAGTTTTGTAATCATTTCACTTACGTTTACTCCGCCTTTTTCTACTTCTTGGGCAGTAGGCATATCGGGTAAATGTTTTTCAGTTGTAGTAAATTCTTTTAGTTTATCTATACTTCTTAGGTTGTACTTTTTGTCAAAAACATAATCAGGCCATCCAGTACCATTAACTCCATAAAGTTTTACATTTACTTCCTCACAAATAATTTTTCCGGCAACCGCTAACTTATAGTTAGTATTAATCCATACACAACCGATTGAAACATTTCCAATACTACCTGATGTGCCATTGCCCGGTGAAACAAATAATGTAGGTACATCACTGTTAAAACCTACAGCTAAAGAACTAGGATGTGTATTGGCAAAAGTAAGATTGCCACCTCCTATTGCGATTGAATTGGTGGCTGTTGTTTTTACATTCGTTCCAAACGCCAATGAATAATCACCAGTAGCCCAAGAATTGGAATTCCCTATTGAAATACCATGTACTGGAGCAGTACGACCGCTCATCATAGAAACATCTGCATCCGGCCACATTCTATTACCAAATCCAAAAGCTATTGAACTATCTCCGATGTAAACAGCTGTATCACCGGGGTAGGGTGTTATTCTTCGCGTTCTAACTTTTGTGGCAGCCACTGAATTTGAGATATTCAAATTTGCTGTAGTCAGCGTCCCATTAACAGTAGCATTATTATTAATAGTAACATCTCCGCTTGCGCTTATTCTTGCCCTCTCCGTGTTATTAGTCTTAAAAATAAGCGGAGCATTATTATTAGTACCAATAGAATTGGTAGTATCGCCAATATTGCTGTTCAACGTCCAGCCACCTTGTGCAGGTTCGTTTAAGCGGGTTTGGTTATAGGCAGTACAACCATTGGCATCGGTAACGGTTACATTATAATCTCCTACAGACAATCCACTCCTGTTTGCAGTAGTTTGGCTGCCTTCCCATAAATAAGTAAAGGCAGAAGTACCTCCGATAACAGTAGTAGTAATGGTTCCATCCGTACATCCATTGCACGAAACATTATATCCTATCATACTCGAAGGAGTTAATTTTACAGAGAATTCAGAAGGCTCGGTTAATGTTATAGAGTCGGTTATAAATGCATCGTTGACATCAGTCACTCTAACATAATATTTACCTGCACCCAAACCACTAGGATTTTGTTTAAAACTGCCGTGGCTCCATTCATATTTATATGGTGCGGTAGCAGAAGTTACACCCCCGGTTACAGTTAGGATGATACTTCCATCACTTCCCCTGTAACATTTTACATTGTTCGAACCATA
>CAIYIS010000015.1 GCA_903926385.1 uncultured Bacteroidota bacterium | reverse complement strand
TGCGAGTTGCCCACCAAAGGCGGACGCTCAAGTATGTGTTCTCTGTTAATCCCGAAGGAAATATCCAACGGGATGAAGAGTAGGCAGCTTTATGAACAGTTTATCCTATTACGAATTGCTATAATCTTATCGGCCATGTTTCTTCCCGCGTACGGGTTGATTTTTTTGCGGATAATAAATAAATATTTATCTTTGTTTTCGAGTCCGCACACTTCGGTAGATCAAAATAAGTTTGAGCGACAAAAATAATAAAATTGTCAACTCGGTAAAAACAGTTTGAAGGTGCGGACTCACTTATTTTCATGTTGTATGTGTGTAAAAAATTTTCATACTACTTTATGAAATAAAAAAAAGGGGGGGCGACCTGCCAGTATGAAGTTTCAAGCATTTAATTACGCTTGTCGCGGGGCGAAAGAGACGAGCTTTTAATCCCCCCTTTTTTTTACTTCATAAATCTTTCAAACGTTAGGCGTAGCGTCCCACTGCGTCTGGTTTAACCGGCATCTTGCCGAAAAACTAAAACGGGTAAAGAAATAAGTCCGGAGGACTTGTGAAATGAAACGTAACGAGACGCTACGCTTACCGGGGTTGGATATACCTCAACCGTTTTTGATTTCTCAATTGATTTTCAATGATATTTTTTTATTTTTGTTGCGGGAAGAATATTGAAAGTTGAAATTTTTGCAAAAACATTACAAATTGGATAAAAATGAAATGAGAACCTTATTTATACTAGCCATAATTTGTTTTTTTAGTTTTAACATATATTCGCAAGACACCATCTGTAAACGAAACGGACAAATACTATTTGTTAAAGTTTTGGAAGTTTCGTCAACAGAAATAACCTACACAAGAAGCGATATGATAGACGGGCCTGTTTTTAGAGAATCGAAAACGAAAATAAAATCTATTTCATACAGCAACGGAAGTAAAGAAACATTTACATCTTCAAAACCCGAAGATGACTATACAAACAAGGCGGATTATGTAAATTCTACTTCATCTTTAGTAAAAACAAATATAGGTAAACCTCGTTTAACAATTACTGTGAACATTCTTCCGCTTTTTTTTAATGAGCGAAGTTTATTCATTGATTATTGTTATAAAGAAAGACATTCGGTGGGAATAAATGTTGGAAAATATTTTTCAAACACATTTCTTAATGAATTTTTCAAAAACTCTAAATGGGTTGCATATAGTGGCCTAACTACTGGATTGAATTACAAATATTCTTTTTCGAAGAAGCAGAAATACTACGTTGGGGCTGAATTAATTTATAAATATTTAAGTTATTCCGGTTATACATTTATAGATTCAAAAAAGGGAAATAGCGATATAAATTATGTTCGTTCTGAAACAGCGAATGTTTATGGTTTAGATATAATGTATGGATCTCATTTGGCAGGTATAGAAAATGGTTGCGATGTAGATTTTTATTGTGGAATTGGTTATCGATACAGAGACAGGAATTATAACACACTGAGTTGTTCCGGAGGAGGGTTTAATGGGCCAAGTAGCAATGGTTACGGAAATCCAAACTATGTAACACCTCCTAAAGTTATCTATTTTCCGCTTGGTACATTTCATACAACAGAGCAATATCCAACTATTGTTTTAGGCTTAAAAATAGGTGTTAATGTTTTCTTCAATAAAACGAAACATTAAGGAAGAAAATTTAAGGACACTTACCATTTTGTTCGACAAGGAAACAAATGGATTTTAAACCTAATTGACAATGATGTTACCATTGGCGATTTGATTTCGGCAAAAAATTACAGGGAATAGTATTACTAAAAGCAGAACAAATCCTTCTTTTCTGTTGTTGATACCTTAATTATAGTGTCTAAAATGATAAAAATGGATTTTTTTTAAGAATAGTATTGCAGGTTAAATAGAAATATCTATCTTTGCCGTCCTAAAAAATAAAAAAGTAATAAAAATGAAGCCAGGAATTCACCCAGAAAATTATCGCTTAGTAGTATTCAAAGATTTGAGTATTGATTATTCGTTCATCACAAAATCGTGCGTAGAAACAAAAGAAACCATTGTTTGGGAAGACGGCAATGAATATCCTGTAGTAAAACTGGAGATTTCTAACATGTCTCACCCATTTTATACAGGCAAGGTTAAATTGGTGGATACAGCAGGACGTGTGGATAAATTCCGCACTCGTTATGCTAAAAAAGAAGCGAAATAGTTTATTAAGTTATTTGCAGAAATCCCTCATCAAGCAATTGGTGAGGGATTTTTTTTGCCTTATGGTTTGAATTATTTTTTCAAATTAAAAATGAATAGTAGTTTTGTGAAAAATTGCATCGCGTATGAGTAAAAAAATTACACCCGAAAAAACACAGCCGGCTAAGAAAAAAACAGAAGCTAATTCAAAAGCCCCTACCCTACTTTCTTCTAAATATATCCTTGGAGGAATACTTTTGCTGGCTCTTATTATTTATTATAATGGTTTGCACAACGACATTTTGACGTTTGACGACAATGATTATTTTAATAATTACCCCGAAATAACAAAACTGAATTGGGCAAGCGTAAAAATGTTTTTTACCAATTACTATTTAATAATGTATCAGCCACTGCCTGTGCTTACGCTTGCTGTTAACTATCATTTTTCCGAATTACATTCGTTTCCGATGCATGTGTTTAATCTGGTGTTTCATTTAATGAATATAGTGCTGGTTTTTCAATTCATTAAATTACTGACCAAAAATATGACTACGGCAAGTATAATTGCTCTGCTGTTTGCTATCCACCCTATGAATGTGGAGGCTGTTTCGTGGATATCGGCCCGCAGTAGCAGTATGTACACGTGCTTTTATCTGCTTGCCCTTATTGCTTATTTAAAATATCTGGGAGAGCAAAAGGCTAAATTTATTGTCATAGCGGCTGTGTTTTTTATTATTTCACTTTTTTCAAAAGCTCAGGCGGTAACCCTTCCTGTAGTGCTGTTATTGCTGGATTATTATCACAACCGAAAAATATTTTCATTAAAAGTAATCGCTGAAAAAATTCCATTCTTTGTGCTGAGTATTGTTTTTGGATTGGTAACATTGATGGATAAAGACACAATGGCAAACATAACAACCGGTATGGTGAATACTTATAATCCGTTGGATATATTTTTCATCGTTTGTCATTCCATCGTGTTTTATGTTACCAAATTTTTCCTGCCGTTTAATCTGTGTGCTATCTATGTTTATCCTCCAAAAGACGGAGCCATGTTGCCTTTTACGTATTATCTGTCGGCTGCTATTTTTGTCTTTTTATTTTACTTGCTCTTCCGATTCAGAAAAAACAAGGACGTGGTGCTCGGTGCAGGGCTCTTTCTGATAACCATTGCTATCAACATACAACTCATTCCTTCCCGATTGTTCGAAGTTACTGACAGATATGCTTATTTTCCGTATCTCGGTTTGAGTTTGCTGCTAATGTATTATGTAAATCACTTAAAGGAAAACAACCGTGTAAAGTATTCTAATTACAAACCTTATTTTATGGTGGCATTGGTTATTTATGGACTCGTTTTTTCAATTGGGGTTTACAGTCGAAATACCATCTGGAAAAATGATGACACATTGATATCAGACATTATAAAAAAGAATCCTTCGTCAGAATATTTGGCCAGAGCCTATGGAAACAGAGGGTTTTATTATAAACGAAACAACAGAATACCGGAAGCCATTTCCGATTTTACGGAAGCAATTAAATTGAAACCTAACGACAGCCGAAATTATTTCAACAGGGCGTTAACCTATATGATGACGAATGATAATGCCAGTGCTACTGCAGATTTTGATAAAGCAATAGAACTTGACCCTAAACAGGCAGTATTGTATTCCGACAGGGCGCAAACTCGCTTGTTAATAAAGGATACCACCGGAGGAATAGAAGATGCTGAAAAATGTTTGAAACTGGATTCGGCCAATGCAGATGCTTACAACACACTGGCTACAGTAGAATATGCCCGTGTGCATTATGATAAATGCGAACAATATCTTTCGCTTGGATTAAAGTTTAACCCGAAATTTGCGATTGGTTTCAAAAACCGGGGGCTATTGTATCAGAAGCAAAATAAAATGGATAAAGCTTGTGCCGATTTTGAAACTGCCTCGAATCTGGGTAATCAGGATGGAACTTCGCTGCATCAGCAGTATTGTCATTAGGAAAGATGAATGTTAATTCATAGGAACATCGATGATGAGAATCTCCGCATCAGACAAAATGTTTAATGTGAATTTTTCAACATCCCATATTCCAATTGCATCACGAGAATTTAGTAACTCCCCGTCTATTTTTACTGATCCCGAAATCAGAAAGACGTATGCTCCGTTATTTTCTTTCTGTATTGAATACTCAACAGAATCACCTGCTTTAAAATTACCTAGTGAGAAATAAGCATCCTGATTAATCCACATAATATCATTCGAACGAACAGGAGCCACAATGGTTTTAAACTTACCCATTTTGTCTTCAGCAGAAAAAACACGCTGTTCGTATCGAGGTTCTATATCTTTTAATTTAGGGAAAACCCATATCTGAAGCAGATTAACTATTTCTGTTTTGGAATGATTGTATTCCGAGTGCATCAAGCCGGAACCGGCACTCATGGCTTGAATTTCATTTGGTTTTATAACACCAATATTCCCCATGCTGTCTTTATGTTCCAAAGCACCTGCGAGGGGGATGGTAACAATTTCCATGTTGTCGTGGGGATGGGTTCCAAATCCCATTCCGGGAGCAACTATATCATCATTTAAAACACGAAGCAAACCAAATCGAACTCTTGATGGATTTTGCCAACTAGCAAAACTAAATGAATGATGAGCATCTAACCAGCCATGATTAACATGTCCTCGCTCGGAAGCCAAGTGTATAACAGATTTCATTTTTTATAAATAGGTCGTAAAGATAGTAATATTAAAGGTCTGACCCTATTATTTATAAAAATAGCCTAAGTAATCAGAATGCAAATTCCCAATAGGAATGATTGGAATTGGAAATATAGATAGAATTCAACCTAGTTTTAGTATTTCTTTTTGATGGAATAAATAACTATGCTTTAGTATGAAGCAAATGCTAATAATTTGTTAATAAAAGTTTATTGTATAATTCATCTGATGAATCAATAATTAGAATAATTTCGCAATGTAATCAAAAATCAAAAAAATGAAATCAAAACTACTTACCCTAACTCAAATTACTGCTTCAGCAGTAACAATCAAGACTGTACTTCGAAATAGTATAGCCCTATTTTTATTAATCTTGATAAGTCATTCCAGCTATGGTCAAATTCTCGCATGGGATTTTGCGAGTGCATTAGGTAGCGAAGCTTCCGTGACCTCTACCAGCACCGCCACTAATCTCAATAGTTCTACTATAACACGTGGAGCCGGTTTATTAGCTTCAGCACTTGCAAACACATACTCTTCTAATGATTTCACAGCCTCCGGAACTGCTGCTCAGGCAATCACTAATAATGATTATTTGCAATTTACAGTAAGTGCTGCTTCAGGTTATATGGTATCTTTATCCACTCTAGATGCAAACTTCCGCAGATCAGGCACAGGACCTAATACATTTCAATACATGTACAGCCTAAATGGATTTTCAACAGCCGGTGCAAATATCGGTAGTCCTATTTCTTATACATTAACAACTGGTAATGGTGACGCTCAAACCCAAATTAATTTGAGTGGAATTTCTGCGTTACAAAATGTTTTAAGCGGTACTGTTATTACCATTCGTTTATACGGCTATGGTGCTTCTGCAACAGGAGGTACCTTTGCATTGGGAAGACCTACAACACCTACTAATGATTTGGCAATTGGAGGAACCATAACAGCAGTTTCTTCTTCATTCACTCAGTTAACTTCAGGAATTGCTACTTCACCGCTTACAGCTGGACTTACTAACCAAGCTATATTAGGTTTTTCAGCAGTTTCAACCGCTACTCCCAATTTGACAGCTTTCAATGTGGTTACGTCTAATCCTACAAGCGGTGTTTTTACCAATCTAAAATTATTTCGCTCTACAGATAATAGTTACTCCACAGCCGGAGACAATACACAGGTTACCGGTGCTATATTTAATCAAACATCAGGTCAGATTCAAGTATCCGGAATCTCAGAGGCATTGAGCAGTACGGCTAAAAATTATTTCATTGTTGCCGATGTTTCATCCAATGTGGATGGTAACACTCCCTCCGTTATGCCTTCTTTGAGCAATACAAATATTACCGTTTCATCCGGAATAGTAAATGCATTTTCTTTAAATGGTCTTAATTATTTATTTATTGCCAACGGTACTCCTTCTATAGCGGCAAGCGCACTTACTCCTTTTGTTTCGGCTTGTTTAACTAGTGTAGCAGGACCCAACTCATTTATAATTACAGGTACATTATTAACAAGTGCAGATATTACTGTTGGAGCTTTATCAGGTTTTGCTTATTCCACTTCTGCCGGAGGACCATTTGTCAATTCGCTTACACTTTCGCAACCGGGAGGAAGCTATTCTCAGACCATCTATGTAACATTTAACCCAACCTTGGTTCAATCCTATGGAGGTACTGGTTCCAATGGAATACCTGTTGGTGGAGGTGGAGTAGGAAACATCTATGTAGATGCTACAGGAACAGGTATTAACACAGCTCCGACTGTAACAACAGGAGGGGCAGTGGCAACAAACGGTTTTAGTGCTACTTTATCGGGAACTGTTCCAAGTATCGGCTGCAGTGCTCTTATCGCTTATGGATTTGAATACAGCAACACCAATAATTTTACACCGGGTACAGGTTTTGTGGCGCCTTCCGTAGCGCAATTAGTAGGTCAAAATTTTTCTTTTTTAGTGAATGGAAACGGATGGGCAGGAAATACAACTCACTATTACCGTGCCTATGCAACCAATAATGGAGGTACCGTGTACGGTGCGCAACAATCATTCATCTACAATTGCCCGCTTCCAACTATTACAGCTTCTGGATCAACAAGTATTTGTACAGGAAACTCGGTTACACTTAACGCATCAACGGGTAGTAGTTATTTATGGTCGACTGGTGAAACTACCCAATCAATCACAGTTTCATCAGCAGGGTCATTTACAGTAAATGTAAATGACGGAGCGCAATGTTCTGCTACATCTTTACCAACTGCAGTTTCGGTTACAGGGTTTGTTATGGCAAATTCTGTATTTTCAGAGAACCTAGGTGTGCCGGGAGGAACCACCTCAATAGCCGCTTACAGCGGTTGGCAAAATAATGGTGCTTATACCTTTACTAGCGGGGGAGCAACAAATCCTGCTGATGTACGAGCTACCACATTGAGTACAGGTTATACCGGAGCTTCGGGTGGGGGCAATGTTTGGTTCACTACCACCAATGCTGATTATGGTTTTGCTATCGAAGGCGTCAATGCTTTAGCATACAGCGCCTTAAATCTTCAATTTGGTTATCATAAAGAAAGTGCTTCACAGTTGCCTGCATTAGCGCTTAGTTATTGGAATGGATCAGCATGGGTAAATGTTCCTTATTCTTTCAATGAAGCTGCCAACGCATCTGTTGCTTGGTATTTGAGTCCAGTTATCACTCTTCCTTCTGGAGCGCAAATTAATGGATTAAAACTTCGCTGGGTAAAATCGGGTGCAATTGCAGTTCGTATTGATGATATTAAATTGAATGGTGTATCTACCTCAGCCAGTATTACTGCCAGTGGCTCTACCATATTATGCAGTGGTAATTCGGTTACTTTAACAGCAAGCCCAGCAGTTGGTTATTTGTGGTCTACTGGTGCCACTTCACAATCTATTGTTGTGAATTCAACAGGAATTTATTCTGTCACTAATACTGGCTCGAATGGGTGTACTATTTCTTCAACCGGAGTTGCAGTAACAGTAAATACAGCTCCGGTTATTACCTCAACACCTTCAAATGTGAATGTGAACAATGACGCTGGAACATGCGGAGCAATGGTAACCTATTCAGCAGCTTCAGCTTCCGGCTCACCTGCACCTATTATTACATATTCTCAAAATTCAGGGACAGTATTTAATAGCGGAATAAATACAGTAACTGTAACAGCTACCAATTCCTGCGGAACAGTTACAAGTACATTTACTGTAACAGTGCATGATATAGAACAGCCTTCTATTGGCACCAATCAGGACATCACACAAGGTAATGATGCCGGAGCATGTGGTGCGGTTGTAACTTTTACTGCACCAACTGCAACCGACAATTGTATAGGAACTTCAGTGGTTTGTACTCCTTCTTCAGGAAGTACATTTGCCATCGGTACAACTACTGTAACTTGTGTCGCTACTGATGCTAACAGCAATACTTCATCGAGCACCTTTCTTATAACAATAAACGATACTGAACTGCCAACTATTACTGCTCCGATTGATATTACTTCATGCGATGGAAGCAATATTGTTTTAGGGAATGCTGTTGCTTCAGACAATTGTCCTAATATCACCATAACTAATAATGCACCTTCTTCTTTCTCGGTGGGGACCTCTGTGGTAACATGGACAGTGACAGATGCAGCAAATAATGTTGCAACAGCTACACAAAATGTAATTATTACAGCACCTCCTGTAGGTTCTGCATCTAATATAGTAATTTGTAATGGCGACCCTACTAACTTACCTCTGAATTCTACCGTTTCAGGAACTACTTTTACTTGGACTTCTGCTGTTACGGTTGGTGGTGTTATTGGAATGACGGATTGTACTTTTGGTTGTGGAAACTCAATTACAGATATATTAACAAACACAGGAAGTGTCCATGGGGTAGTGGATTATACAGTTACTCCAACTGCTCCCGGAGGATGTGTTGGAGTTCCTTTTGTTGTTTCTGTTACCGTTGGTGCAGCGCCTGCCGCACCGGTAATTCAAGGGCCAGCAGTAGTTTGTGGATTAACAACAGCTATATATTCTTGTGTTGCAGTACCAGAAGCAACAAATTATGTATGGACAGTGCCTACAGGTGTGACGGGAATGACAATAACTTCTGGTCAGGGAACCAATCTGATTCATGTAACTATTTCAGCGGGTACAGTATCTGGAAGTGTTACTTGTACGGCCACGAACAGCTGCGGCAGTAGTCCAACAACTGCGATGGCTGTTACCAAAAAACCTTTTGCACCTGCTGCTATAATTGGACCATCATCTGTTTGTGGTCAGACCATTGCAACCTATTCTGTTGCATCAGTATTTGGTGCTACTTCTTATAATTGGACAGTTCCAGCAGGAATGGTCATAACAAACAGTAATGGTTCAATGCAAATAACAGTATCCATTGCCACCAACTTTGTGAGTGGTTTGGTTAAAGTTTCAGCTGTAAATGCTTGCGGAAATGTTCCTGGAACCAACTTAATGGTATATGGAAATGTACCTCCTACCCCTGGAACTATTTCTGGACCGACATCGGTATGCGGACTGACATCTGCTACATACACTATTCCTGCAGTTGCCGGAGCAACCGGGTACTTATGGACAATAACAGGTTCAGGTGCTATCAGTGGCTCTAACACAGGTTTATCAGTTAACGTGATTTTAAATGGAACAACAGCAGGTGTAATTTCTTGCGCTGCAACAAACCTCTGCGGAACAGGTACAGCTAGAAATTTAAATTTGACTACAACGCCACCTCAGCCGGGAGTAATTTCTGGACCATCAGTAGTGTGCGGATATACTTCGGCAACTTATTTCATTTCAAACGTTCCGGGTGCGTTGAGCTATAACTGGTCGTTTCCAACAAATTTTATTACTTCTATTATTCCGAATGGAGACTCGGTAACAATTAATTTTAGCTCTAACTTTTCTAATGGAATGAGTGGTGTGCTTGCAGTTACAATAACGACCGCATGTGGAACTGGTCTGCCAAGAAATTTAATAGTTTCACAAACACAAATGCCGGCAGCCATAACAGGCTCAACTGTTACAACTGTAAATGGAACAACTGTTTCTTTAGTAGCTGGGTTAACTTCAGCAACTTATTTTGTTCCTCAAATAAGCAATGCGCTTTATTATGATTGGCAGATTGTAGGACCAAACGCCAATACAATGAATATTGCTTCAGGTCAAGGAACCTCTTCGGTGGTAGTACATTTTAATGGTACAAGTGGAAATTATTCTGGAACAGCAACTCTAAAAGTTGCTGCGGTATACAGTTGTTTAGATAGAGCCACCAACACGAGTGGTTACAAAACATTACCAATTTCTGGTTCTGCTTTAAATCCAAATGATATGAATACGAACACCATCTTCTCAGAATTATATCCAAATCCTTTTGCTTCAGAGTTCGTGGTTGATATTACTTCAGAAATTGACAGAACTCTTCTCCTTGAGGTTTATGATATGTTAGGAAAACGGATTGTGAGTGAAAATAGAAACATTTCTTCAGGCCAATCAACCATTATTACTAATGTTGAGAATCTTGAGAAAGGTATGTACTTTATAAAATTGTTAGATAATGATTCGAATACATTGTATAGTCAACGAATAATAAAACAATAGACATTAAAACAGTGAATTTTAATCCTGCTCTCCAAAAGAGGGCAGGATTTTTTTTTTGTTCGTGTTTCAGACTAAATAAAAGGCAATTACCGAAAATACATTATAAGTTGTGAAACACTTCTCCATTGACTACCTTTAGATTTCATATTACAAGAAATGTGAATGAGTTTTGATTTGGAATAAATTACTATTACCTTAATTTATAGAGTGGTATTCTCTCAATAGTTTAGCTTCTTTGTCTAAGAAATAACCAATTACTTAGGTATTGAGGTGTTCATTTCTTATTTCAAAAAAAAATAAAATAATTTACACTCTCATGCAACCATTTTAGGGTTTTAAACATCTTATTTATAAAGGAGACAATTTAAAGAGATCGATTTCTTTTTTTATAAATCCTAAAGTTATTTTTTTAACACAATCCTTTACTAAACAATATGAAAAAAAATAATTCAAAAACAATTTCTTTATTGAGTTTGCTTTTCTTTTTTTCAATATTTCCATCCTTTTCTTTTAATTTTCATTCGTGTTCCACTGATAGTGTCATTCATGAGGCGGTGTCCGTTGATAATAAAAAAATGGAAACTAAAGAGAACAATTTCACCTCCTTCTCCGTTTTTAAAAAAGAGCATATTGCTGAATGGGAAAAGTATAATAAACCTGAAAATTACTCTCATCCTGACTTTGGTATAACGCAGTCTGATGTCCCATGCCCAACATGTGTCGAAGTTCTTGATAAACGAACCATAGATTCTAAGTATTTTATCAATTACGAAAACCCATCTGAGTTTTTTATCCAAAAAGGTGTTGGAGAGTTTTTTCATAAAGTCAGTAATCAATGGGTAAGCATTGATGATAAATTAAAACCTTTGTCAAACGGATTATATCAGTCCAATTATTATCTAGAGCCTGTAGGTATAGATGTAAATTCTAGTCGAAGTTATATCTTAACTAAAACGGGAAAAGTGTTTTTTAATAATTGGAGTTTGCTTTCAGAAACTAATGGAAATGAAATAACCTTAGCTAATGCGGATTGGACAAATTATTCAATTGGAGAAGATGGCATATACATAAAAAACATTTTTAAAGGTATAGATGCACAAATGATTGTTTATCGCGGAGCGGTTAAAACTAATTTTGTGATGAAGAGTAATGAGTTCGGTGTATATACCAATTTGATTTTTCGTGATACGTTTTCTTCCGAACAAAATACTTGTGTAAAGTTTTTAGAAGATTCTACAAAACTTTCGGGAGAGGGGGCTTTACTAGTCTATTCAGGTAATGACGCCCTTGTCCAAATGAAGGAGGCTGTAATTTATCCAAAAGACGGACTAAAAGAACAAGGGCAACTTGCGGCATACAAGTTATCGCGAAACAAGGTGGATATAGTTGTTCCTTTTTCATGGATTAGTAATTACATCAACTCACACGAATTAATTATTGACCCATTAGTTACCGGAACAAATACCTTGGCTCAAGCTTCCATTCTTGGGTCAATGTATAATGCTTCATGTACGTTTACAAATTCGTGTAATTATAATCTGACAGTTGCAGCGCCTGCAAATGCGACTTTTACAAATGTGTTATGGAGTTTTAATTACGTAGCGAACGGGATTTGCTGGCTTTCTGATGGAGGGACACGTTTTTCGAGAGGAGCTTGTGTCAGTCCTGCTACAGCTGGATTCTATTGGTATTGCAATTCAGTGGGGAATGGTACCTGCACAGGATCTAATATTTCTATTTTTTCTGACTTGGCTCCTTGCTTGCCTGCACCTTCATGTGTTCCTCAAAATGTATTATTCACACTTCAGTTTTATAGAAAATGTTGGGGGGTAGCCGGCTGCAGTGGCACATGCATAGGTGCTGCAACGCCTTGGACAATGACTATTCAAGGGCATACAATAGAGTATGCAAACGTGGTCACACCGATTAGTATTTCAGCTAGTACAATTTGTCAAGGGCAGTCAGTTACTGTTTCAACTTCCGGCACATATGGAGTACCTGGCTACACTTATAACTGGAGTTTGTCTCCTAGTGGTATCCCTACTGTTGGGTCTTCTAGTAGTGCGTCTATAAATTTCCCTTCATTTGGATCCTATACAATCTACTGTTTTGTTACTGATGCATGTGGAAATACAATCACGTCTTCTGTGCCACTAACAGTTAATCAGAATGTGACGGTTAACGCTAACATTGATCAAGCCGTTTGTGTAGGGGGCTCAATCTCACTTGCTGGTAGTATTAGCGGAGGGGCTGTTACCGGAACCTGGTCTGCATCCTCGGGCACGTTTTCTCCAAATGCAACTGTATTAAATGCCACATACACCCCTTCTATAGCAAACGGAACAGTAACACTTACGTTAACTAGTGTTGACCCTGCCGGCCCCTGTCCCGCTGTAATCGATCAGCTGGTTGTAACTGTAACCCCTCAAACGGTTCCAACATTTGGTGCCATCGGTCCTTTCTGCCAAAATTCTGTTGCCCCTGCATTACCTACATCTTCAACTAATTTCCCTGCAATCACAGGCACCTGGGCACCGGCAGTAAGCACAGCCACAGCCGGCACTACTGTTTACACCTTTACACCAACAGCAGGACAGTGTGCCACCACAACCACTTTAAGTATCACAGTCGATCCTCAGATAACACCAACATTTAATGCAATAGCAAACGTTTGTCAATTTTCAGTAGCACCGGTTTTACCAACCAGTTCAACGAATATCCCTGCCATCACAGGCACCTGGTCACCGGCAGTAAGCACAGCCACAGCCGGCACCACCGTTTATACCTTTACACCCACAGCAGGACAATGCGCCACAACAACCACATTAAGCATCACAGTCGATCCTCAAATAACACCAACGTTTAATGCAATCGCCAATGTTTGTCAATTTTCAGTAGCACCGGTATTACCAACCAGTTCAACCAATATCCCAGCCATCACAGGCACATGGACACCTGCAGTAAGCACTGCCACAGCCGGCACAACCGTTTATACCTTTACACCAACAGCAGGACAATGTGCCACCACAACAACATTAAGTATCACAGTCGATCCTCAGATAACACCAACATTTAACGCAGTTGCAAACGTTTGTCAATTTTCAGTAGCACCAGTATTACCAACGAGCTCCACCAATATCCCAGCAATCACAGGCACCTGGTCACCGGCAGTAAGCACAGCTACAGCCGGCACTACTGTTTACACCTTTACACCCACAGCAGGACAATGTGCAACAACAACAACATTAAGTATCACAGTCGATCCTCAAATAACACCAACGTTTAATGCAATAGCAAACGTTTGTCAGTTTTCAGTAGCACCTGTATTACCAACTAGTTCAACCAATATCCCTGCAATCACAGGCACCTGGTCACCTGCAGTAAGCACTGCCACCGCCGGCACAACCGTTTATACGTTTACACCAACAGCTGGACAATGTGCTTCTATAACAACCTTAAGTGTAACTGTGGATCCGCAGATAACTCCTGCATTCACTCAAATTGGTCAATTGTGTCAGAACTCAGTTCCTCCTTTATTACCTGCAAGTTCAAACGATATTCCTGCAATAACAGGAACATGGAATACATTGGTAAGTACAACAGTTCCGGGTAACACGGTTTATACATTTACACCAACAATCGGTCAGTGTGCAACAAGCACAACCATGACCATTAACGTGACCAATCAAATAGTACCAACCTTTGCCGCTATTCCCAATATTTGTCAAGGGGGAGTGGCTCCTTCATTGCCGCTTTCTTCTACCAATCTTCCTGCTATCACAGGAACATGGTTGCCTGCTGTAATAAATACGGCAGCAGCCGGAACTGTGGCTTATACTTTTACTCCTGCTGCCGGACAGTGTGCCATACCAACTACAATAAATGTGACCATAGATGCATTGATAACTCCGACCTTTACTACAATCGGTCCGTTATGTCAGAATTCGGCATCTCAGCTATTACCTGCAAATTCAACTAATTTGCCGGCAATAACAGGTTCGTGGAACGATACAATAAGCACTGCAATTCTTGGAAACACAACTTATACATTCACTCCTTCTGCAGGTCAGTGTGCGTCCTCCGCAACCATGATTGTGAATATTACCACTCAAATTACTCCTACGTTTACTGCGATTCCGAATGTATGTCAGAATGCCGTTGCTCCTGTTTTGCCAACCAGTTCAACTAATATTCCATCCATAATAGGTGTGTGGAACTCCACTGTGAACACAGCTAATGCCGGCACGAACACCTATACCTTTACACCGAATGCCGGACAATGTGCCATTCCGACTACTATTAGTGTAACCATTGACCCATTGATTACACCTACATTTGCTCCGATAGGGCCATTGTGTCAAAATTCGGCACCTCCGGTAATGCCTGTAAATTCAACCAATATTCCGGTAATAACAGGAACCTGGTCGCCTGCTATAAGCACTGCAACAGCCGGCACAACTGTTTATACATTTACACCAACAGCCGGACAATGTGCCACCACAGCCACAATGAGTATTGTTGTGAATGCAACTCCTACTTCAGCTATTAATTATTCTTCACCATCTTATTGTGTGTCTAATACTGCAGTTCAAAATGTAGTTCAAACCGGCACGCCCGGAGGCACTTATTCAGCAAGTCCTGCTGGGTTATTTATTAACACCACAAACGGTGCAGTAACCCCCGATTTAAGTACTCCCGGAATATACACAGTTACCTATACCATTCCGGCATCCGGAAGTTGTCCTCCATTGCTTACCACCACAAACATTACCATTAATGCGCTACCAGTATTAAATATTTCCGCAGATGTTGTTTCGGGTTGTGTTCCGCTTTGCGTAACATTTACTGATCAATCTCCGGGAAGTTCGTCACTGGTAACATGGGGTTGGAATTTTGGAGATGGCTCCCCATCGCAAACAAATCAGAATCCTCCTTTGCATTGTTTCACCACTGCCGGTACTTATTCCGTTTCGTTCAGTGCTACCTCTGCTGCTGGTTGTGCTTCGTCCCTATTAGTTACAGATATGATTAATGTAATCGATATGCCGGTTGCAAACTTTGGTGCACCTATGGCTACAAGCATAGAAAATCCTGTTGTGAGTTTTACTGATTCATCTCATTCGGCTACTTCATGGTTCTGGGAGTTTGGTGATGCGCAGAATCCTTCGTCAGATACCAGCCATTTGCAATATCCTTCGCACACGTATTCTCTTGAAGGAAATTATTGTGTTACGTTAATTACCGGAAATGAGGGTATGTGTTTCGATACAGCTGAGGTTTGTTTGCAAATAGCAGGTGTGTATACTTTATATATTCCAAATGCATTTACACCTAATGATGATGGAACGAATGATTTTTTCTTTTGCAAAGGAACAAACATAAAGGAATTTGAAATGCGTGTTTTCGACAGATGGGGAGTGCAGGTTTTCTATTCAGATGATATAACAAAAGCCTGGGATGGAAGAGTGAACGGAAGTATTGAAGCTACTATTCAGGATGTGTATGTATACAAAGTTACCTTTAAAGATAATGTAGATTTGATGCACGATATTTTGGGCGAAGTAACAGTGGTTAAATAACGATTACTCCATGTTTGTGAAAATAAAAAAATCCCGTTATGAGTTTCATAACGGGATTTTAGTTTTCTATAATTTAAGCTAAATGCTAATTCGCATTTTTCAGTTCCTTAAGTCTGGCCTTTAGTTTGGCTATTTCTTTTTTCGACTCCTGAATTTTTTGCTCGTATTGTTGCTTAATTAAATTAGTGCTTTTTGTCTTTGCAAAAAACTCGATATTGTTTTCGAGCTGAGTAACCTCTTCGGTAAGCTTGTTCATCTTATGAGTGATGTCGCGTTCGTCAGATGAGTTAGTTTTTACTGGGCCACGACTCAAATCAGTGGTGTTGTTAAAGCCTTGTTTAAAGTCAGGACGAATTTGCAATGCATCGAAATGAACTTTGATAGCAGTACGGAACAAGTCCCATATTTTATCTTTCTGTTTAATCGGCACTAAACCAATTTCGCTCCATTCGCGCTGAAATGCTTTTAACTGTTCAAGACTTGCGGCTGCATCGTCTTTGTTCAATTCAAACTTTTCGACTCTTTCAATTAGTTCGCGTTTCTTTTTCAGGTTTTCTTCATGCTCATTATCTTTACTTGCAAAATGTTCTTTTTTGCGATTAAAGAAAACATCACATGCAGCTTTGAAGCGAGCCCAGATTTTATTATTTCTATCTTGCGACCCTACCTGTCCAATTTTCTTCCATTCTTGTTGAAGTCGGATAAGTTCATCAGCTGTGGTTTTCCAGTCCGAATTCTCCTGAAGTCCTTCGGCTTGAATACAGATTTCGGTTTTCGCCTGTAAATTGGCAGCAAATTCTTGTTTCTTTTTCTTATAGTATTCGTCTTTTCTTTTGAAAAAATTATCTGAAATTAATCGAAAACGTTTCCATAATTCTTCGTTCCTTACTTTATCAGCAGGACCAACTTTCTTGTACGTGTTTTGTAATTCGATAAGTGCTTTCAATGCATCCTGCCACTGATTGTGCTGCTCGTAAGTGCCATTGGCAATCACTTCTATTTGCTGACACAATTTTTCTTTTTCTTCAAAATTACCAGCATGCTTTTTCTGCAACTCTTCCAGATGTTGTTTTTTGTTTTCATACACCTTGTCGAGCGCAGTTCTGAAACGCGACCACAATTCGTTGCTTAGTTCGCGCGAAACAAAACCAATCTCTTTCCATTTGTTCTGCATTGCCTGCGCTTCCTGAATGGCTCTGTTTAATGACGTTTCCAAAATCAATCCTTCGGCAAGCTCGCACAGGTGCAGTTTCATTTCCAGATTCTTCTTTTGGTCAAGTGTCTGAAGTTCGCGGTTTATTTTAATGAAATCATAAAAACGGTCGATGTACAGTTTATAGTTCATCCATAAGTCTCTCACGTTTTGTTGAGGAACAGCGCCTGTATTGCGCCATTTTGCCTGCAAGTCGTGAAACTCGTTGAATGCTTTCGACATGTTATTTTCGTTCTGAATCAAATTTTTCATCTGAGCCAGAATTTCAAGTTTAGTCTTTAAATTTTCTTCACGCAGTTTTTCCTGACCAAGTATAAAATCGGCTTTGTGCTTACTGTATTTAGAATAAGCTTTGCGGAATCGCTCTTCCAGACTGTCCGGATGATATTCGAATTCTTCTTCTTTATTACCTTCTTCCAGATAGGCCGAAAGGGCAGTGGCTTTTTCGTGTGCTACTATCTGATTAAATGCTTCGCGAGCCTGATTGGCTTTGTTTTTAATTGCATTCACATCCGTTTCCAGACTAAGCGCCTCCATCCGTTCGGTTAGTTCGGTTTTGGAATAACTACCGAAATTTTCAATAGGCTCAAGTTCTTCTATCGGTTCTTCGTTTATTTCAAGAGGTGCATCGTGTTCGGCCATTATTTCCGGTTCGGTAACAGGCATAGATGTTTCGGTGGCCTGAGGGGCAACTTCAGTTTCTGCAGCGATAGCGGGTTCTTCAACGGTTTGTTCCGTTACAGGTTCCGATACCATTTCGGGTGCAGGTACCACAGACTCCGAACTCGATTCAGTTACGATAGTTTGTTTCTCTTCATTTGTCGCTGTGCTTTCCGGCACTGCAGCCGACTCATTCGTGTTTTCCATTGTCGTTTGTTTTTAGTACTCTTTCTTATTTTTTGATTCTTTAAAAAGAAATAATAAAGTTACTGATTTGGTTTAAAAAGGTGTCAAAGATAGAATAATTTATTTTTAAATGATTCGACACTTGTTTATTGTTTTAAATCTGCTTTCTTAATACTTAAATTTGTTAATAAGTTTTTATTAAAAGAGAAAAATGGAGGGACATTTTTAACTTATTTAGCGGTCATAAAACTATAAACAATTTAAACAAATTTAAAAACAATTAAACTAAAAAGCATGGAGCAAACAAACACAACACAAAAGCCTGAAGGAAAAGGTATGGCAGTAGCGGGATTCGTACTCTCATTAGTAGCATTAGTATTTTATTTTATCGTTTCACCTATCGTATTAATTCAAGCTGCTTTGGGTGGTGGTTATGGGTTAGGTATTTTCTGGTTACTTTTAGCTTTAGCCGGTACAGGTTTAAGCGTAATGGGAATGATGAAATTAGGAAAAACAGGTGGAAAAAAAGGATTGGCAATTACCGGGATGATTCTTGGTTTGATCGCACTTATTTTTACAATACTATTGGTATTGGGAATCAGTAAAGCACAACAAGCTGGTGGCGAATTTGGAGACAAATTTAAAGATGCAATGGAACAAGGTTTGAACCAAAGTTTAGACTCTTTAACTAAAGCTACAGAAAAAGCTTTGGATACAACTAATATGCACTAGTCTTTTCTCTTCGACAAAAAAACATCTTGACAAAAAAATCAAGATGTTTTTTTGTTTTTATAAACCTTTAAAAAATCTCAAACATGACAAACTCAATTTTATTACAATTTTCATCTAGTTTTAACGATGGTGCTGCGGGTGCTTTTTTAGGTATGGGCATTGTATTAATAATAATACTTGCAATTGCCATCGGTTTAATCCCTCAAATATTTTATTTACTTACTCTTCAAAACACGTTGAAAGAAGTTAGTCCTGAAAATCAAAAAATGCCGCCATCAAACGTGTGGCTTATTTTGATTCCTCTTTTTGGAATGGTTTGGGCTTTCATTGTTATAAACAGAATGGCTGATTCTTTAAAAGCTGAATTTGCCAAAAGAAATGTGGTAGTAGAAGAAGATCGTCCGGGATACACCATCGGACTTACCTATTGCATTCTGATGTGCTGTTCTATTATTCCAATATTAGGTTCGCTTGCTGTTATGGGAGGAATTGTATGTTGGATTATTTACTGGGTTAAAATAGCAGGATATAAAACCAAACTTCAACAAACTAAAACTATTTAATTTATAATATAATGGAAACATCCACATTTGACGTAGAAGAAATTAACCCTCGACCTCAATTTTTAAAAGTACTGTGCATCTTGAGTTTTATTATGTGCGGTATATTAATACTAATGGCATTATTGGGTTTAAAGAACTTGTTTCTTTCGCCTGAAGAAATTATGGGAAATAACCCTTACATGAACTCATTACAGGAAAATAATCCCGAGGCTTATCAGGCAATGATGGAAAGCATGGATTATAAAAACATAAGTGCCATAATCAATTTATTCTTACCTATAATTTCGTTAACAGGAGTTATATATATGTGGAAATTGAAAAAAGCTGGGTTCTATCTTTATTTGTTAGGCGAATTATTACCTTATCTTACTATTTTTTTAACCCACGGATTGGCTGCCATGTATGCCGGTACAGCTGTAATGGGCGAAAAAGGTGCAATGATAATTAATGTAATGATTGCATTGGTTATCATATTCGATATACTATTCATTATATTATATGCGCTCAACTTAAAGCATCTGAAATAATATTCTGCTCTCTAACTAAAAATCCTGGTTCGTGAATTCGAACCGGGATTTTTTATGTTATGAGTAAATGGATAGTTGATTGGATTAAAAAAAAAGGATTTTAGTCTCGAATGGCTTCGTCTTTGAAATCTGTTTTAATCATTAATAGAAATAACACTTATTTCGACATTAACCCCTAACGGAAGTTTAGAAACCTGAACAGTTTCGCGAGCAGGGTATCCCCCACTCAACAAATAAGAACCATACACTTCGTTTACGGCAGCAAAATCGTTGAAATCGGTAAGGAAAATGGTAGTTTTTACAACATGAGCAAACGTTAATCCTGCTTCAGATAAAATAGCTTGGATGTTTTTCATTACCTGATGAGTTTCGGTTTTAATATCTCCTGTCATGAGTTCTCCTGTTTCGGGGTGTTTGCAAACTTGCCCGCTTACAAAAAGCATATTGCCAACCATTACAGCATGGCTATAAGGCCCAATTGGTGCAGGTGCATCTTTTGTTGTGATAATTTTTTTCATAGTTTTAAGAATTATTGATTTATTTTTTTTGTGATACAAATGTAATATTAAAGAGGAATCTATTAGTTCTGATAATTAATTATAGTCATACCAATCTTTTCTTCTGCTCAGTTTCAAATCTTTTAACATCGCTGATTTCACAGAAATATCCACCGAATATGATTGACGGAAACCAAAAGGAACCCAATTGAATCGCATTTCCCAGCAATGCAAATCACGATAGATATTAATAGAAGTAAGTGTAAGTTTTTTTGAAGTGAAGTCGTAACCCGAAGTCAAACTGATTTTCCACTTTTTTGTTACACTCAAATCGCCATTAAATGTGGCCGATTGAGTGATGGATTTGGTTAACCCCGGTTTGGAATAATTCAAATTATAAAAAACATTAAGATTCCAGGGTACATTAAAATCAACATAGGCATTGCGATGTGAGTTGATATAATCTAATTCGTCAGAAGGAGGAGGTGGAACAGCTGCCGCTTTGGGGTCAGTTGTTTTCACCTGACTTCGCAAGGATGTGCTGAGTGAAAGAGTTGAAGAGGTGAGACGGCCCAAACGACTATTACTCCATTCAAACTGTTCTATATGATTTCCTGTATTGTCAATTTTATAAGGGTCGAGTATTACCGAGCCGGTAACATCAAGTTTTTTGAAGAGTTGAGTGCGACCCGTAAAATTAATAGGCGACCAGTTGTAATTACTTACAGCAGCATTGTATGAAAAGGCAACTCCAAGATTATCTATCAGGTTGATTTTTTTGAAAACAGCTCCCGAATCACTTTGTTTTTTTGTCTTTGCTTCAAGAGTATTATTCAAACTAAAAGCAATCAATCCCGACCTTCCTTTGGCAGGTGCACCATAAATACCATATTGATAAATGGAATACTGAGGCAAAGAATGCGATTCGTCTCCAGCCACATGCTGATAATAGCCATATTGCCCTTCACTGAAATCGGGACGATAAGAAGCCGAAATGGTTGGAGTGGCCACATGACGAATTTGTTTTAAATGTTTTGTTTTGAAAAAATAATCTCCATACAACCGGGTGCTCAAACCTGCCGAAACACTGTAATCATTAGCCATCGACACACCACGAACAGTGTCTTGTTTTATATGAGTCAGATTGGTGGTTGTGGTGTCGTAGTTTTGACGAATGGACTGAAAGTACACACTGCTTCCAAGATTGATGGAAGGTGTAAGCGTAAATATTTTCAATAAGTTCAACGAGGTAGAAATAGGAACAGCAAAGTGAACTCCATTTTTCATTTGCTGAACAGTACGATTGGTAAATAAAGTGGAGTCGTATGCAGATACTTCATTTCGTGCATTTGCTGTGGCCGACAACCCTATTTTATCGTACCATTTGTTTCCAACCGCTTCTTTATTTTTGAACGGATATATTCTGTTCATAGTTAAAGCCAACTCCGGCACACTCGCATTTATCACTTTTGTTTGAGTATTTTGATTGTGTCTTAAGTTAGCTGAAAAATTAAAAGGAGTTCCGGTAAAGGATTTTGCATACGCAATGTTGGAAGAAAAAGTGTTTTGTAAATAATCTCCTGTTACATTACCATTGTACTTGTTGTAAGAACTACTACCTGCATTCACATCAGCCGAAAAGCGACTTGAAGGATGAGAGCGCGGATCTTGTGAATGGCTCCATCTAACGAAAAAATCATTGCGCGTGGAAGTAGTTGGCAGCACTTTATCTCCATCAGATATTTGAGAGAAACTGATATTTAGTCCTCCTGAATATTTGTAAATATTTTTATAATTACTTGCGGCTTTTGCACCGAAACTTCCGTTTCCATATATATCCGCACGCAATGCTAAATCCACTTTCTCACTTCCTCCAAAATAAAAACCTCCATCTTTCAGAAAGAAGCCCAGATTAGTAGATTCGCCATACGAAGGTATTAAGATACCGCTTCTTCTTCCTTTTTTATTCGGGAAATAACCAAACGGGATAACCAAAGGAGTTGGAATATCGGCAATATAAAGGCAAGCCGGCCCGGTAATAATTTTATCATCCGGAATAACCTTTATTTTTTTCGCACCTATATAATAATCGGGATCTTCTTTGTCGCAAGTGGTGTACTTACCATGAGCCACATAATATACATTGTTGGTATCCTTTTTAATATCTCGACCATGAATAAATCCTTCATTTTGCTGAGTGATTACATCATTTATTTTTCCTTTTTTAGTTTTAAAATTATAGGTAATTCTCCCTGCTGTAAATTTATCAGCGGCTTGCTCGAATACTGGTAATTGGCTATCTTTACCTAAACTATCTTTAATACTTGTAGCATAAACCAGATTCTTACCGAAGTCTATTTCAATATATCCTGCCTGAAGTTTTATATCCTCGTATTTTACATGAGCATTATTATATAGGTACGCTTTTTGTTTATCCATGTCCACACGCATGGAATCATGAGCATCATAGGTTACTTTTTCAGAGAGGAACGAATCAGTGTCAGCTGATTTTTTGAGAGTATCCGTTTTAGCTTGAAGGGAATCTGTTTTTTCTTTTTTTGCAATAGTTTGACCAGCGCTTGCTACAGTTATTAACAAACAGAATTGAATAAAAATAAATTTAACCGGAACTATACGCAACTTTTAAAACTAATTTTGTGATGTCAGCTACTTTTGAAAGGCTCAAAACTAACCAAAAAAAGTAATACTGACTGAATGCTATTCACAGATTGCAAACATTTAATTGTTGTTAAATATTAAAAGATGTACCCCTGAGAAACTTTTAAAGCTAAACAGGGGTACAAATTATAAAACTATGATAAAAATAATTTCAGAAAAATGTTAACCAAAACAATTTATTTTTTTCTTATTTCCTTCATTATTTTTATTTCGAGTTCGTTTACTCCAAAATTCAAGCCAACATTTGGCATCAAGACGGTGGTGATAGATGCCGGACATGGAGGAAAAGACCCCGGATGTCACGGAAGCCTTTATAAAGAGAAGGATATAGCCTTGGCGGTAGCACTCCGATTAGGTAAATATATTGAAGATAATTTAAAAGATGTAAAAGTAGTTTACACCAGAAAAACAGATATTTTTGTTGAATTACAGGAAAGGGCCGAAATAGCCAATCGAGCAAAAGCTGATTTATTTATTTGTATTCACTGCAACTCTGCATGTGTTCGTGATAAAGTAAAGAAAAAAGATATTTGTCGCGATCAGGTTCATGGGGCCGAAACCTATGTGATGGGTATTAAAAACGAAAAAGGAAAGCTGGATGTAGCTAAACGCGAAAATGCTTCCATTTTACTAGAGGATAATTATGTGCAGAAGTATCAGGGGTTCGATCCGAACTCTGATGAGTCGTATATTATAATGAGTATGTTTAACGATACCTACCTCAATCAGAGTTTGAGTTTTGCTTCCAAAGCACAAAAACAATATTCAACCAAAGCTGGTAGAGATGACCATGGTGTAAAACGAGCCAGTTTATGGGTATTATGGCGCACTTATATGCCTTCGGTACTCACCGAAATCGGGTATCTAACTAATAAGAGAGAGGAACTCTTTCTGGGTTCCGACAAAGGACAGGATTATATTTCCTCCAGTCTGTTCAGAGCGTTCAGAGAATATAAAGACGACATAGAGGGCACCTCAAAAAAGTACAATGATGATATCGAAAACCAGGAACCTTATCATCTGACAAAAGAAGATAGCCTGGACATGATAGCATCTGAAAAGCTTCCATCCAATGACGATACACTTGTTACTGAAACCTTGCAGGTGAAAGAAAAAAAGGCCGACACAGTGTTGGATGATGTGGTATTGAAAAAAGATGATACCGGGTCGAAAGGTATTTCAGAAAAAAAGGAAGATGTCAAAACTGCTCCGCCTGTTGAGAAACCTAAAGATGTAAAAAAGGAGGTTAAAAAAGAATCCAAAAAGGAAGAGAAAAAACCGACAGCCAAAGACAAGAAGAAAGACAATAAGGTGACTCCAGTCACTGATAAAAACAAGGACGATAAAAAGGACGTAGTGGATGATAAATACCGCAAAGTGGACAGAACTCAACCATTTGTGGACACACCTGTGGAAGAAACATTACCTGTAGCAAGCAATGACAAGAAGGAAGACAAAAAGCCTGTTCCTTCTGAAACAAAAAAGGAAGTGAAACAACAACCTTTGATTGAGAAACCAAAGGAAGAGAAAAAAATAGCAGCAGTTGAATTTAAAAAGGCAGAGAAGCCACAACCAATCATTGAGAAACCGAAGGAAGAGAAAAAAGTAGCTGCAGTTGAAGTTAAAAAGGAAGAGAAGCCACAACCAATCATTGAGAAACCTAAAGAAGAGAAACCACAACCTGCCGTAGAACTACCCAAGGAAGAGAAAAAGGAAATAGTAAAAGAAAATACGGACGATAGTAAGCCTTTTCCGATGATTGAAAAACCAAAAGAAGAGAAGCCGCAACCTGTGGTAAAGGAAACCAAAGAAGTGAAAAAATCGGTAGAGGCTGAAGCGAAGAAAACAGAAAAACCAAAACCTGCTGCTGAAAAGCCAAAAGAAGAGAAAAAAGTAATAGTAGCTGATAAAACAAAGGTAGAAGAAGTTAAAAAGGCAATTGAACCGGAAACAAAACAACCTACAACCAGTGAACCTGCTTCGAGCTCAACAATAGTATATAAAGTTCAGTTTTTGTGTTCCGACAAAAAACTAGCACTCACATCGGATAAAATAAAAGGTGTTACCAAGCCGGGAATGTATGAAGATAATGGGGTATTTAAATACACTTCAGGTGAGTTCACTTCTAAAAAAGAGGCAGTGGACTTGCAAAACGAAATGCGTAAAAACGGATTTAAAGATGCTTTTGTAATTTCTATGCAGGACAATAAAAGAATTCCTATGAAATGATTGCAATAATTCATTAAATTTGCCTCCATAAGATACTGCAAAAACAATAGTGAAAATAAAAAAAGAAGTTAAGATTGGGATTATTACCACCATTGCCATAGCATGTTTTCTGTATGGCTTTAATTTCCTTAAAGGTAAAAATCTCTTCTCCTCCCAACGTGAGTTTTTTGCTATTTACAACGATATTGACGGACTAGCCGAAGCAAACCCTATTCTGATAAGCGGAAAACGTGTAGGTATGGTAGGTAAAATCAACTTTCTTCCTGATACCAAAGGGCAAGTAGTCGTTAATCTGATTATTCAAGATGATATTGCTATTCCCTACAATTCCGTTGCAAAAGTGGTAAGTTCAGATATTTTAGGTTCTAAGGCTGTAAATATACTTTTGGGTAGTTCTCCAAATCAAGCCCTCAAAGGCGACACACTTATTTCTTCTCAGGAAGATAACCTGAAACAGGCCGTAAATAAAACCATTGCTCCTTTGCAATTAAAAGCTCAGGCTTTGCTTTCCTCTCTCGATTCTTTGATGATTGCCTTTAAGCAGGTGTTTAATGAAAATACTCAGAAAAATTTATCTAAGAGTTTCGAAAGTATTAAAGATGCTATTGCTTCTTTAGAAACTACTTCGTTCCGATTAGATACATTGGTAAGAACAGAAAAAGGAAAAATTTCGAACATCTTAACCAAGATAAACAAAATAGCGACCACACTTGCCGACAACAGCGATAAACTAGGAAATGTAATCAATAATTTTTCCAACATCAGCGACAGTATTGCCAAATCAAATCTAACTTCGGCCATCAATAATGCAGATGTTACCTTAAAACAAGCATCAGATATTTTTACAAAAATAAATAAAGGAGAAGGTACCATGGGAATGCTTGTAAATAATGACAGCTTGTATAAGAAACTGGATAAAACAGCAGACGATTTAGATAAATTACTAAAAGATGTTCGCCTTAATCCCAACCGGTACATCAATATCAGAAACAAACGAAAGCCTTATAAAGATTGACAACTATTGAAGGACGATAAAAACTAAATCTCTTTATCTTTCAGCAGAAGTCGGTCGCAAATTTTAAATTATGATTTCAATACTTATTTTCATCATTTTCTTCACCGGAGGTGCAGTATGGTTTACTATTAATTGCCGTAAAGTAAGACGCAATATTCTTATCGGAAAAGACATTGACCGAAAGGACAATTCATCCCAACGTTGGAAACTAATGGCATTGGTGGCTATGGGCCAGAAAAAAATGTTCGAACGCCCCATTCCTGCTCTTTTGCATTTGTTCCTTTATGTGGCATTTATCATCACGCAGATAGAGCTGATTGAAATTGTTGCTGATGGTGTTTCTGGCAGTCATCGTATGTTTGCTTCTTCGTTGGGAGGTTTCTATACATTTATTATAAGTTTTATCGAAATACTATCGATACTAGCTTTCATCGGAACCATTGCCTTTTTATCCCGCAGAAATTTGCTAAAAGTACCCCGCCTTGTTAAAAGCGAATTGAACGGTTGGCCTAAACTGGATGCTAATTTTATTTTGCTCGGAGAAATAACGTTAATCTGTTTTATATTTATGATGAACGGGGCTGATGAAGTTTTGTACCGCAACGGATGGTCGCATGTTTCCGAAAGTCAAGGGTCGTTTGGCTTTGCCATCAGTGCTCATTTAGGGCCAATGATTTTCGGAGGAATGTCGGAGTCGGCATTACATGTCATTGAACGTATAGGCTGGTGGGGACACGTTACCATGGTTCTTGCCTTTTTGAACTACCTTCCTTACTCTAAGCATTTCCATATTTTATTGGCATTTCCGAATGTTTATTTTTCCAATCTTTTGGCAAAAGGAAAATTTACCAATCTGGACAGTGTTACTAACGAAGTAAAATTAATGTTCGACCCAAGTGCCGTGGTTCCTCCCAGTGACGGGACTCCGATGCGTTTCGGTGCTAAAGATGTAATGGACTTAACCTGGAAACAATTGCTCGATTCATACACCTGCACCGAATGCGGACGATGCACATCTTCCTGTCCTGCCAATATTACCGGAAAGGTTTTGTCTCCACGAAAAATAATGATGGACACACGCGACCGTTTGGTAGAAGTGGGTAAAAACATGGATGTAAACAACGGTACATTTAAAGATGATGGCAAGAGTTTGCTAAACGATTACATAACTCCGGAAGAGTTATGGGCATGTAACACATGCAATGCTTGTGTTCAGGAATGCCCTGTAAACATAGACCCATTGAGTATCATTATTGAAATGCGTAGATTTATGGTAATGGAGCAAAGTTCTGCTCCTGCCGAATTAAACTCAATGTTTAATAACATTGAAAACAACGGTGCTCCATGGCAATTCAGCCAGGCAGATCGATTGAAGTGGGCGGAATAATGGCCCACCCAACCCTCCCAAAGGGAGGGCTTGCTGAGGGTGATAGATTTTATTTAAAGAAACTAATAATATATTAACTTAAATTAGGCTCAATACCTCCCCTATTAGAGGTTATTAGGGTCAATAGACTTATGGAAAAATTAAACGTAACAACGATGGCCGAATACCTTGCTAAAGGCGAAACTCCGGAATTATTATTCTGGGTGGGATGTGCAGGTAGTTTTGACGATAGAGCAAAAAAAATAACCCGTTCGATTGTAAAAATATTGAACCATGCTAATGTGAAATTTGCTGTGCTTGGCACTGAAGAAAGTTGCACAGGCGACCCGGCAAAACGCGCAGGTAACGAATTTCTCTTTCAGATGCAGGCCATGGGAAACATAACTATTCTCAACGGGTACGAAGTAAAAAAAATAATTACAGGTTGTCCTCACTGTTACAATACTCTTAAAAATGAATATCCTGCTTTGGGCGGAAATTACGAGGTAATACATCATACCGAGTTTATTCAGCAACTCATCAGCAATGGCCTTATTAAAATAGAAGGCGGAAGTTTTAAAGGAAAGAAAGTCACTTTTCACGACCCTTGCTACCTTGGCCGTGCCAACGATGTGTATGAAGCTCCTCGTCAGATTTTAATCGACCTCGATTCTCAACTAGTGGAAATGCAGCGCAACCGTGCCGATGGACTTTGCTGTGGTGCCGGTGGTGCGCAAATGTTTAAAGAAGCTGAGAAAGGAAATAAGGAAGTAAATGTAGAACGTACCGAACAGGCTTTGGCCACAAACCCCAACATTATAGCCGTTGGTTGTCCTTTCTGCAATACCATGATTACAGATGGTGTTAAACATTTTAACAAAGAAGAATCTGTAAAAGTGCTGGATGTGGCCGAACTGATTGCCCAGAATTTATAGTTGGTGTATTAGTGAATTAGTTTAATTGTTCACTAATAATTAGTACTGAAAAATTTTCCGTTAAAGCGAATTACTTATTCCCCATAAACCTTTAATTTACCCGAAAAGTTCAATGCGGAAAGTTTTGGATAGGCCAAATACACGGTAAACATATATTCCAAAAATTTGGAATAAGGGAAATACACGTAAAACATATATTCCAAAAATTTGGAATAAGAGAAATACACGTATAACATATATTCCAAAAATTTGGAATAAGGGAAATACACGTAAAACATATATTCCAAAAATTTGGAATAAAGGAAATACAAGTAAAACATATATTCCAAAAATTTGGAATAAGGGAAATACACGTATAACATATATTCCAAAAATTTGGAATAGGTTAAATACTACTTGTGTTAATCCATCTGACTTTTAATCTAGGTATAAAAAGACCAACCAAGTTAACGAAACTAACTCTTTTGAATAATTTTTAGAATATTGGATGGTAATTGACCATAGCAGATAAGCGATATATACTAATTTGTTGTTTTTTTATTTTCTTAATTTTCAGAAAAAAAGAAGTGTATATTTGTATGATAAAATAAATATTGGAATAGTAATTATCTTTATATTGTGCTAAAATATTTAAATATACTTCTTATAGTAAATCTTACAATGGCTTTCACACCTTGTTTGCAAGCGCAGCAGGGCGTTTTTGCTTCGGGTAAGGATGGAACAGGTGCAGGCGGAACTATAAATTATACAATAGGACAAATAGACTATCTCAATACCTCCGGCACAGGCGGAAATTTAAATCAAGGTGTTCAACATCCTGTTTTAAAGATAATAGACGATTCGATAACCGATATTACATTGTCGCCAACCCTAGCTTCCGTTTTCGTAATTCTAGACATAGGTAAGACAGAATTAAAAGATTTAAAATATACCATTTTTGATGAAAGAGGACGATTAATAAAATCGGAAAATATACTTGATAAACAAACCTCAATTCCGGTACAATTACTGGCCGATGCGGCTTATTTAATTGAAATTGAAAATGCATTTTCTTACATAAAAAGTTTTAAAATAATTAAGAATTAAATGAAAAAATCACTCGCTTTCTTCATTTCGTTGATACTTGCTATAACGGTATTGGCACAAGCCCCACAGAAAATGACTTTTCAGGCTGTTGTACACGATGCTGGTAATAATCTTATCGTGTCTCATTTAGTAAGTATGCGAGTAAGTATTTTGCAAGGTTCGGTTTCCGGTAATTCTGTTTATACTGAAACACAAAACATAATTAGTAATGTAAATGGATTGGTAACACTCGAAATAGGCACCGGAACTGTTGTTTCGGGTAGTTTTGCAGGTATCAACTGGGGGGCAGGTCCTTATTTTATTAAAACAGAAACAGACCCTACAGGGGGAATACTTTATAGTATAACCACTGTGAGTCAACTACTTAGTGTTCCGTATGCCTTGTATGCCGAAAATTCTGGTAGTTCTATTGCTGGTCCTACTGGGGCTACAGGCTCGATTGGCGTAACAGGTGCCACAGGTTTGCAGGGAGTGCAGGGAATACAAGGTAACATAGGGGCAAATGGCGTAACCGGACCAATAGGGCCAATTGGGGTAACCGGAGCAACAGGTACACAAGGAATACAAGGTATAATAGGAGCAACCGGAGTAGTGGGACCAACAGGACCAAGTGGTGGACCTGCCGGGCCAACCGGGCCAACCGGAAATATGAATGTACAGACGTATGGAGCGATTGGAACGGGATCTGTTGCAGCTACTTCAACATATCAAAATGTTCCAGGGTTAACACTTAACATAACTCTTAATGGCCCAGCAAAAGTAAATCTTACTACTTACGGTGCAATAGTTGAAACTTCCTTGGGATCTGGAGTAATTGCATTTTCGATTCAAATTTTTAATAATAATGTACCTATTTCAACAGCAATTCAAACAAATGTAACACAAATATTCAACTATGTTGAAAGAAGAACTTGGTCTGTTTCAACCTTTCTAAATCTTCCTGCAGGAAATTACATTTTTGATGTTAGAGCGAAAGATATTGCCGGAAACGCACCATTTTATGAAGGTTCAGATGCCTCTAGTTCCTCCGCATTAATGGCCGATGTTTTTTATTGATATTACTTAAATAAATAATATTTTACCTTTGCAAAAAAAATAAACCAATGAATTCAATCAATAACATGCCCCCGGCAGCCAAAGTGTGGGTGTATCAAAGTAAAAGAACATTATCAGCTAACGAAATTGAACTAATTACAAGTGCCGGAAGAGAGTTTATAGCTCACTGGTCGGCTCACGGAGCGGGATTAAAAGCCAGCATTGATATATTTTACAATCGTTTTATCGTTATTGCAGTGGACGAACAACAAACTATGGCCAGTGGATGCAGTCAGGATACATTGTTGAAATTCATTAAAAGTCTGGACGAACATTTTAATCTTCTTCTGCTCGACCGAATGCAGGTAGCTTACCGAAAAGGTGATGATATAGAAACTTGTAAACTCGGTGAGTTCGAAAAGTTAGCAACAGAGGGATTAGTCAATTCTACTACCATTGTTTTTAATAATATGGTAACTACTAAATATGCTTTTGATAACGAATGGGAAGTGCCTGTAGCCAAAAGCTGGCATGGCAGAGTGCTTTAAAATACAAATTGATTTATCGATTGTAAATCGTAATCACTAATAAGGGTTATTACTTCTCTTCCGGTTTTTCGGTTTTAGTCCATCCTTGGCTATTCGAAAGGATGTATAATCTATTTTCTAATGCTTTCAGTTGTGGAGGTCCGTCTACACGGTCGGTAACTGTTTTCGATTTTCCATTGTTGGAGTAGGAGGTGATTACCGAAGGGTAATCGACAACTTTGCCCAAATACTTTTCGTTTAATTCAAAAAAATGCGCGCTTTCAAAGGCTGTAACCAATGCCGCTATCGAGTCGGCTTCATAATGTCTAGTGTATACTCCAATCTTTTCAACATTCATTCGTCCGGAATAGGTTATGGTTTGAGCACTTCCGTTAATGGTCATGTTAAATACCGGACATTTGCCAAAACAAGCTGTTGCCTGATAGGAAATAATAACTCCGCTCACATCCTGTTTTTGTTGAGGAACAGTAATGGATTTTGATGTTTTATTACAAGAAGCAAACAGAAACAACACAGAATAGAAAAGATATTTCATTGTATATTTTTGTGTAAAAGTATGAAAAGAATGGGATTTATTATAAAAAGAAAAGCTCCTGTTAAGGAGCTTTTCTTTTTATAATGACTACTTATCCCTAATGAACAATATTAATTTTTTTTGTAAATATACCATTGTTCGTTTTGTACGACAAGGTATATAATCCCTGAGCAAAGGTTGCAGAATTTATTTTCAAGACATCTGTCAATACTCCTGAATGACTATATACCACTTGACCTAAGGCATTCATTAGTGTAACTTCAGAAACTTCAGATGAATTTAATTTCACGTTTATGATTTCGTTAGAAGGATTAGGGAAAACCTCAATAGTGTTGTTTTCGTTCAACTCTTGCACACCTACACTCACGTTCAAATCGGCAGTTGCCAGATTAATAGGTCTGAATATTTCCATATTGCTAGAAAGTGAGCTCGACCACATTGTTGTACTTAAAGCCTTAGCAGATGGACTAAACGAAAGATGGAAGTTTCCGTTAGCCCCTGTTTGCAACTGAAATGTAATGGTTCCGATTTGTCCATAGCCAGAAGGTATTTGTGTTTTGTCATACCTAACTACTGCTGCATCTATTTTTCCTGCTGCATAATTATCGTGTGTCAAAGTTAATTCGTTGGTATTATTTCCAAGCCAGTTCGATAATAAATCAATAGAAACAGAACCTGGCACTACCAAAGCAGAATTATAATTAATACTGAATGAAAAGCCATACAGATTTGTACATGGAATAGACGATGTGCCTAGGTAAATCGGAGCAGTAACGATGGTTCCTGCCAATGCAGAACCGGATGGTAATTGGATATACAAAGTTGGGTCGGCAATGGTAGCCTCCGGCATTCCACTTATATTATTATGTGTGGTATGGCTCATTCCGTAATTGGCCAACACCACAGCTAAATCAGAAAAATTAATTGTGCTATCTCCGTTGCAATCGGCCATCTTTTTATTTCGCATAGCTTGCAAGTACATGAAATTATTAAAGTTTGGCCAGTCTATTCCGGGTTGTGAAGTGAAGTTCGTGGTAGCACCCATTCGCTGATTGCCGTGGTCGCCATAAAACATTCCAATTGGGAATATATCATCCTCGTTTACCTCTCCGTCTCCATTGCAATCGCCCGGCCATGTGGTGCAGTCTTCAACCTGTAAACAATACAAAATGGTTTGTGTGTCGGCACCGTTCGAAATCGTTAAAGTCACCATGTAAAATCCTATTGCCGAAAACATGTGTTTTGGATTAGCAAGAGTGGAAGTATTGTTACTGCCCGAAGCAGGGTCTCCAAAATTCCAGTTATAAGTAGTTATGGAGCCAGTATAGTAAACATAAAAGATAGTTGAATCCTGATAACAATTGCCAAACATACCAGAGTTGAAACTGGCTCCAATACATGTTGCTGAAACTACCACCGATTGAATGCTGGTATCTGCCACGGTGCCGTTATTGGCAATTAAAGTTACCGTATACGTTCCTGCAGATGTGAAGCCATGAGTAGGGTTCTGAGTGGTGCTTGCATTATTCACTCCTGAGGAAGGGTCGCCAAAATCCCATGTTTGCGAAATAGCTCCCGGACTCTGGCTTGTAAAATTAATATAATTGCTGCCTGCGCATACATACGTGAAATCGGCATTAAAGCAGGTGTTGCCTATGGTGATAAGTTGCGTTTGATAATCCCATTCGGCACCAACATTAACAAACAACTGTACATAATAATTTCCGGGTGTGTTGTAAACATGAAAAGTGGTTGTGTCGTGGTTGATGTTTATTTGTGAGGTATTATCGCCAAAGTCCCAGGTATAAATGGCATATTGGTCAATAGCTGTGAACCAAACAGTATCGCCCGCGCAAGCATTGGTGTGTGTAAAATTAGCATTGCAGGCAATTGCCTTTTCCCCAAAAGTGATGAGAAGAAAAAGTATAGAGAAGATGGTTGTAACGAAGATTTTTTTTTTCATTTCACTAATATTAAATGTTGTTTATATAATAGATGTTTAAAATTCTGAATAGGTTGCATCAAAAGTATAACATTTTGGAATAAAAAAGAGGCTTTGTTCATTTTGAACGAAGCCTCCTATTTAAGAATTACTTTCTAATTAAAATCTGAACCCGAAAACTACTTTTGGAGTAAAGGTTGAAGTGTGGTAAGTACCTGAAACATCCGAGTCCGCATAATTGTTGTGTCCAAAAAGCACATCAACTCCGGCTGTAAATATTTTGTACCTTGCTTTAACACAAACATCAAAGTTCGAGAAAATCCCATACTGAGTGTAAACCATGGTATGAGATACATTGCCTGTATAGTAGCTATTGTAGTTATTTATAGTGGTAGGAGTACTTGTTCCTCCAACAAAAAGTGTGAGAGGGATGATATCAAAACTTGCATCAATGGCCAAAGGGCCAACTGCTACTGTTCCCATTGGCCCGAATTTTAAAAAGCGGAAATCGTAATTAAAAAACTTGGATTGGGTCGTATAATAGGATGTATATGTTGAACCATTAGAATAGTAATTATCGTATGGAAATGTATACGATCTTTCAACCGAACTATACCCAAATGTAAACCAGCTGGAACTAATTCCAATTCCAAATTTACCTTCCTGTTTATAAATCATAAATTGATTTCCAATTTCAACGCTAAATTGTGTTCCCATTCCGACACGGCTGCTTGATGCGTATCCAAGATCATTGTATTTGAAAGAAGGTGTGCCTATACCAATTAAAACAAAGAAACCTCCGCTGATAACATTTTTATCACCACCATCTCCTCTAAATGTTTTATTGAAATTTAATTTTCTTGCAGGCAATTCAAAATTCCTCCCGAAAGAAGAATAAGAAATTAGCAATACAAAAAGCATAACTGCTGATACGTGTAATTTTTTCATTTTCATAATTTGTTTTTTTTAGGTTTAGCTTGGTACAAAAATAGTTTATTAATTGTTACTGCAAAAATATGTTGCAATTTTCTAAAAGTTTTCTGTTTGCATTTTGCTCAACGAACGGTAAAGTCCGTTTTCTATCTTCATCAACTCATCGTGAGAGCCGCTTTCAGTAACCGTTCCTTTATCGATTACTATAATTTTATCTGCTTTACGAATGGTGGACAAGCGGTGGGCAATAACAAATGATGTACGGCCAACCATTAGTTTATCCAATGCTTCCTGCACCACTCTTTCCGATTCTGAATCGAGAGAAGAAGTAGCTTCATCAAGAATTAAGATGCTTGGGTCTTTTAATACCGCACGTGCTATGGCTATTCGTTGACGCTGACCTCCCGATAATTTTATACCACGTTCTCCAACCAGTGTTTCGAATTTTTCAGGAAAACTTTCAATAAAATCGTATGCATTGGCTTTACGAGCTGCTTCGGCTATTTCTTCAATAGTGGCAGATGGTTTTCCGTAAGCAATGTTTTCTTTAATACTTCCGCCAAACAACAATACATCCTGAGGTACAATGGCCATATTATTTCTTAAATCGGTAAGAGGAAAATCGCGTGCATCTTTACCGTCAATTAATATTTTCCCGCTTTCAGGGTCGTAGAATCTCAGAAGTAAAGCAACAAATGTAGATTTACCGGAACCCGATGGCCCGACAATGGCAATCGTTTCTCCCTTTTCGGCAACTACGTTAACACCTTTCAAAACCTGAATTTCTTTTCTGGATGGATAAGTGAAAGCCACATCCTGAAATACTACATTTCCTTTTATTCTGTTTTCTACCAGTCTTTGCTCATTAATTTCAATTAGCTCCGGTGTTTCTTCCAGTATTTCGAATACTCTTTCTACTGCTCCAACGGCTTTCTGAAGTTGAGCATATAACTCGGCAATACCTCCAATAGATGCTCCTACAAAAATGGAATACAATAAAAACTGCATCAATTCACCGATGGACAGTTCTCCCCGAGTGGCAAGTACAACTCCATACCATACCACCGATACAATGGCCCCAAACAAGCAGAAAATAATGAACGATGCAAACCCACCTCTGTATTTCCCACCAAGAATGGCGTTTTCGACAATAATCTCAGTGCTTTTTCTGTAACGTCTGTTTTCAAAAAATTCATTGGCAAAAGCTTTAACACTGGCTATTCCTTGCAAAGTTTCTTCAATGATGGTATTCGATTCAGCAATTTTTTCCTGAACTTTACGTGATGTTTTACGAATAAAACGTCCGAAAAACACAGCGGCCACAGCTACTACCGGAACAATGGAAAGCATCAGTACTGTTAAGTGGGGTGATGTGTAAGCCAGAAAACCAATACCTCCTAAAATGATTACAAACTGACGAAGAAACTCAGCAATGGTCGTAGTTAATGTATCCTGAATCTGTATCAAGTCGCTTGACATACGGCTATTCAAATCGCCCACTCGGTTTTGAGCAAAATACGACATCGGCAATTTGATTAGATGCGAATATACCGACTGACGCAAATTGGCTAATGTATTTTCGGTGTAATTAACAAAAAGATAAACTCGGAAGAAGGAAAACACCGATTGCAGAACCAGCACTACTAATAGAAACAATCCAATTTCATTAGCTGTGAGTGCTACTATCTTTTTAGGGTCGGCAGTGTCCACTAGCATACCCATTAGTTTTGGGAAGCCAAGAGCAGTGGCGCTGGTTAATAATAAAAACACAAGACCTACATACAACTTCCAGCGATGTTTGCCTGTGTATTCAAATATGCGCATGGCATTCTTTAATGTTGTCTTATTGATTTTTGCTTTTGGTAAATCGTCTGTTTCTTTAGCTTTGCGTGCCATTATTTAGTTATTTGGAAAATTAGTATTGAGGTTTTCATAAAAATTAATGTATCATGCCCCGTTATTATCTTTTCATATCATTTTTAAGGGCGCAAAGGTATGTTTAATTTTCAGAAATCATGCAACAATATTATATGACAAAAGGTAGTGATAAAACTATTTTTGCTTTGGCAGTTCTCTTTCTTTTAATGCTTATTTAAAACCCTTCATAATTATTATTGTAAACGGATGTCCTGAAACTAAAGGTGTTTACCCTAATGCACAGTTTCCTGTCTTTTTGTTTAACATTCGTTCACAAATCGATTACTATGCCAAGTGAAAAATTATAGTAAATTTGTAGCCCATTAAAAAAAATGAATCTTGAATCAAGCTCAAATTAAAGAAGTAAAAAGCCTTTTATCGACTCCCAAAAACATTGTGATAGTAACACATTGGTCTCCCGATGGAGATGCAATGGGTTCCTCTTTGGGGCTTTATAATTACTTTTTGCTCAAAAAACATAAGGTAACAGTAATAACACCTAACGATTACCCTGCATTTCTTAACTGGTTGCCCGGAAACAATAAGGTTATTGATTTTTCTAAAAAACCTAAAGTGGCAAAGCCATTGGTAGCAAAAGCCGATTTTATATTTTGCCTCGATTTTAATTCCTTAAAACGTATAAGCGATTTGGGAATTGAAGTTGCCAAATCTAAAGCTGCCAAGTTTATTATCGATCACCATTTGCAACCCGAAGATTTTGCAAAGTACATGTTGCATACCACCGAAGCATGTTCCACCTGCGAGCTTGTTTACGACTTTATTCATCTGATGGATGATGGTAAGAAACTAAACAAAAACATTGCAAACTGTCTTTATACAGGCATGATGACCGATACCGGTTCATTTAGATTTCCGTCTACTACCGAGCGGACACATGCCATCGTAGCTGATTTGATAAAAGCAGGAGCAGAGAATTCGGAAATTCATAACAGGATATATGACGACAACACCGAAGGCCGATTAAGGTTACTAGGCTATTGTTTGTCCGAAAAATTAACTGTGCTCAAAGAATACAATACCGCATTTTTTAGTTTGCGTTCTGACGAATTGAAGCGTTTTAATTATAAAAAAGGAGATACCGAAGGAGTGGTAAATTACGCTCTTTCTATCGAAGGAATTTGTTTTGCTGCATTTTTTGTGGAAAGAGACGAAGCTATCAAAACTTCATTCCGTTCGAAAGGTAGTTTTGATGTTAATCTTTTTGCTCGTAAAAATTTCAATGGGGGAGGGCATGCGCATGCCGCAGGAGGCGAAAGCGATTTAACTCTTGACGAGGCTGTAATTAAATTTGTTTCTGTTTTGCCGGAATACAAAAAGCAATTAAATAAAAAGAAATAAATCGGAGCATCCGGTTATCGAAAGCAGATGATGTTTAGTAAAATTAATATTTTTGTATTTGTTATAGTTGCCTCTGGTTTCTCAGCAGGTTGCCATCATAGCGAAAATACACATGCTAAACAGGTGAACATAGAGAGTTCAGCGTTTAAAGAAAAACTCATTGATGCTAATAAGATATATGTAAAACAGGAAAGTGATGAAATAGACCAATACGTGGCACACCATAATTGGAAAATGATAACCACTGGTACAGGATTACGCTATATGATTACTAAAAAAGGAACAGGAAAACAGGCCGAAGAATCGGAAAGAGCCAGATTGAATTTTAAAATCAGTTTGCTCGATGGCACTTTGTGTTATTCGTCCGACTCAACAGGAGCCAAGGAGTTTCTCATTGGTCAGGATAATGTTGAAACCGGTTTGCACGAAGGTGTAAAATATATGCATGTGGGAGATAAGGCAGTTATTATACTTCCTTCTCATTTGGCCTATGGACTTGTGGGAGATGAACACAAAATTCCGCCTCATGCTTCTTTGTTATATGAATTAGAATTATTGTCCGTAAGATAAAAAAATATAGAATAACATCACGCTTAAGAGTAAGTACTGATGAGAAAGAATAAAGAATGAACCATAGACGAATAATATACCTACTACTTTTTGTTTTTGCATTTTCTTCCTGTTTCCGGAAGTCAAAATTCAAAGGCTACACTCTTACCGACTCTGGTTTGTATTACAAACTTCAGGTGATAGGAGATGGGAAACATAAGCCTAAAGAAGGGGAGTATCTTCAATTAATAATTACTTACAAAACCGAAAAAGATTCTGTTTTTCTTGATACCTACTCCAACAACGAAACAGGTAAAGTAATTCTTCCGTTCAAACATTCTTCTTTTGAAGGAAGTTTTGAAGAAGGACTTTCTACCATGAATGCCGGAGATAGTGTATCGTTTATGGTCAATTCCGATTCACTTTTCAAACGTTTCTTTAATGCTGATTTGCCAATCTTTTTGCCAAAAGGTAGCTTTGTGAAAATGGATGTGAAGTTGTTTAATATTCTTACTCCCGAACAGTATCAGGAAGAATTGAAAAATTATGCTCAGATAGTTGAAGACCGCGATATTGAAGAACAACGTAAACTGAAAACTTTTCTGGATACTTGCAAAACCGAATTCTATCCGCTTAACAACGGAATGTTTTATTTACCCATCAAACAAGGAGCGGGTGATAATGCCGAAAGTGGAAATACAATCAAGATTCATTACAAAGGCACTTTCCTGAATGGAAAAGTTTTTGAGTCTACATACGACCGAAAAGAGCCATTGGAAATGGTTGTGGGTACGCAAGGTCAAATTATCTCCGGATTAGAATCTGCAATTAGATTAATGAATGAAGGTGCGAAAACAAAATTTATTATACCTTCGCAACTTGCTTTTGGAGAAACAGGGTCATCCACCGGGATTGTTCCTCCTTTTACTACGGTGGTGTACGAAATAGAATTACTAAGTTTAACTAAATACAACAATTAAAAAAAAACAATGAAAATGTCGATTAACAAAACGATTACAACTGCAGCCGTAGGGGTTGTTTTATCTGTAGTAACGCTTTCTTCGTGTCATAAATCTCCTTACCCGGGATATGATGCTAACGAAAATGGTGTGTACGCTAAATTTTATACCCACGATGAAAAAGGTGTAAAGCCAAGTGAAGGCGATATGGTAAGAGTTATCTTATCTTATAAAAATAATAAAGATTCGGTTTTGTTCGATTCTAAAGATACTAAATTTACAAGAAGCGAAAATAAATACATTGAGTTTCCGCTTAGCAAAACCACTTTCAAAGGAAGTTTTGAAGATGCTTTGGGTATGATGTCTGTAGGCGATAGCGCAAGCTTTATGATTCCTGCTGATTCGGTTTACTTAAAAACATTTAAAGTAAAAGAACTTCCTAAATATATTCAAACAGGAACTATGTTAACCTTCGAAGCAAAACTATTAAAAGTTACTGCTAAAGCTGACGTGGAAGCAGAAAAGAAAAAGAAAATGGAAGAGCGTGCTGCTATGCTCGAAAAAAGAAAAGGCGAAGATGCAGCTAACCTTGCAAAATATTTAGCCGATAATAAAATTACTGCTAAACCAACTGCATCCGGTTTAATTTACGCTGAAAAAACAAAAGGTAAAGGTGCACACCCAAGTAAAGGATGTACTGTAAAAGTTAACTATACCGGTCGTTTGTTAGATGGAACTGTGTTCGACACTTCGGATAAAGAAGCAGCAAAAAAAGCTAATTTGTTTGACGAAAAAAGACCTTATGAGCCTATCGAGTTTCCTTTAGGAATGGGTCAGGTTATTCCAGGATGGGACGAAGGTATCATGTTAATGAGCCCGGGTTCGAAAGGACAATTAATTATTCCTGCAACATTGGCTTATGGTGAGCAAGGCGGAGGTCCAATTCCTCCATACTCTTCATTGGTTTTTGATGTGGAGTTGGTAAGTTTTGTTACCGAAAAAGCAGCACCACCGCAAGAAGCACCTGTAAGAAAATAGTTTTTAATACAACAATCAATTTTATACCCCTGTCAATGTTAATGCATCGACAGGGGTAATTAATGAATACTAAAACTAAATAAAATGAAAAAAGTAATCACCTTTGTTTTGAGTTTAACCGTTTTTACGGCTATGGCTCAAGATAAAAAAACAACTTCTGTAAAAGTGAAAAATCCTAAAACCATTACTACCGCTTCCGGACTTGAATACACCATTACCGAAAAAGGAAATGGAAAAACGGCCTCTGCGGGCGACAAAGTTACCGTTAACTACACAGGAAAATTAACCAACGACACTGTGTTCGACAGTTCTATTCCTCGCGGGCAGCCTTTCGAATTTAAACTTGGTGCCGGACAGGTTATCAAAGGATGGGACGAAGCTTTTGCTTTACTTCAGGAAGGCGACAAAGCTACCATTAAACTTCCTCCTTCTATAGCTTATGGCGACAGAGCAATGGGTAAAATTCCGGCTAATGCGACATTGATTTTCGATATCGAATTACTGAAAGTTACTGAAGGTTTGCGCCCATGGAGTGCAAAAGGAAAAGACACCATGAAAACTCCATCGGGACTTAAATACATTATGTACGAAACTCACAAAGATGCACCATCATGTGCCGCATCTAAAGTAACGGTGCATTACAGCGGATTTTTTCTGGATGGAAAAATGTTCGACTCTTCGGTAGAAAGAGGGAAACCGTTTACACTTAAAGTGGGGGCCGGACAAGTTATTCCGGGATGGGACGAAGGTTTGGCTTTGCTTCACAAAGGAGATAAAGCAAAACTAATCATTCCTTATTTGTTAGCTTATGGCGAAGCGGGTCGTCCACCGGTTATTCCTGCCAAATCTGATTTGGTATTCGATGTAGAAATTGTGGATGTTACAGCAGCTGTTTCGGCTGTACCTTATAATATCAAAGGACTAAAAGAAGAAACTACTGCTTCGGGTATTAAATATTATGTAGTGAGCAAAAGCAACAATCCAGCGAAAGCTGAAGCCGGAAAAACGGTTAAAGTTCACTATTCGGGATATCTGGCCGATGGCAAAATGTTCGATTCGTCAATAGAAAGAGGAGAACCTATTGAGTTTCCACTTGGGAGAGGACAAGTAATTCCGGGTTGGGAAGAAGGCATTGCCCTTATGAATATGGGCGATAAATTACGTTTGGTAATTCCTTACTTTTTGGCTTACGGAGAGCAGGGCCGACCTCCTCAAATTCCGGCAAAGGCCGACTTAACCTTTGATGTGGAGTTGGTGGACGTACATTAATCTGACTTAAATTTATATTAAAAGAGGAATCGGTGCTGAACTGATTCCTCTTTTTTTTGGTCTCACTCTTTTGGGAGAGTAATATGCGTTGTAAACGCCTTTCTCGTTCGCCCTCGCTACAAACAAGGGCGAGAACGGAAATTTTTGCAATAAGTGGTTGGCAAGCTAGCCATATACCGGAAACTTTTGCAATAGGCAGTTGGCGAGCTAGCCATATACCGGAAACTTTTGCAATAGGCTGTTGGCAAGCTAGCCATATACTGGAAACTTTTACATAGCCCCCTATCGTAATGTTCCGAACTCAAAAAAAGTCTAAAATTTAATCTGTGGCTAAACTTCCACTTTTTCAAACTAAAATTCTATAATCATAAAATTCTAAAATTAATCTGTCAATCTGAGGCAAAACTTCCATTTTTTCATTCTAAAATTCTACAACCCTAAAATTCTAAAATTTAATCAGTGAATCTGTTGCTAACTTTCTGGCCTCTCAATTTGAAATCTTGAAATCTGAAATTTGAAACTCCTTGTACCGATAAAAAATACTATTTTTGCGCCCTAATAAAACCAGCAGATGAGAGTAATAGAATTTAGAGAAGCCCTAAGAGAAGCATTAAACGAAGAAATGCGCAGGGATGAAAAGATTTTTTTGATAGGCGAAGAAGTTGCCGAATATAACGGAGCATATAAAGTAAGTAAAGGTATGCTTACCGAGTTTGGTGCCAAGCGAGTAATCGATTCGCCCATTGCCGAACTTGGTTTTGCTGGTATAGCTGTGGGAGCTGCCATGAATGGTTTGCGCCCTGTGGTAGAGTTTATGACATTTAACTTTTCGCTCGTAGCCATCGACCAGATAATAAATAGCGCTGCAAAGATGATGAGCATGAGTGGTGGGCAATTTTCCTGCCCTATGGTTTTTCGTGGCCCAACTGCTTCGGCAGGTATGCTGAGTTCTCAACACTCTCAGGCATTCGAAAACTGGTTTGCCAACACTCCCGGCCTTAAAGTAATTGTTCCTTCTAATCCATACGATGCTAAAGGATTATTAAAGTCGGCCATTCGCGACAACGACCCTGTAATATATATGGAAAGTGAGCAGATGTATGGCGACAAAGGCGAAGTGCCTGATGGAGAATACTTGATTCCGATAGGTGTGGCAGATATTAAGAAAGAAGGAAAAGATGTAACCATTGTATCATTTGGAAAAATAATGAAACAAGCCTTGGGAGCAGCTGCCGAACTCGAAAAAGAAGGAATACATGCCGAAGTGATAGACCTGCGCACTGTGCGCCCTATCGATTTCGATTGTATAATTAATTCTGTAAAGAAAACAAATAGACTGGTAATAGTAGAAGAAGCATGGCCTCTGGCATCTATTTCTTCCGAAATAGCATTCCGTGTTCAGAAAGATGCTTTCGATTATCTGGATGCACCTGTATCAAGAGTTACTTGTGCCGATGTTCCGCTACCTTATGCTCCCACTTTAATAGAAGCTTCGTTACCCAATATAGCCAGAGTGGTAAAAGCGGTAAAAGAAGTAATGTATGTAAGAAAATAAATAATCTGCCCTCGGGCAATTATTTATTGAACCAATGTAACCCGACCAATGTATTTGTGGTCTTCGTTCATGTTATCTTTTATATTGATTACATAAACGTAAACATCCTCCTGAGCTATTTCGCTCCCCATTTTGGTATCTCCTAACCAATGATCGGCAATATCAGCACCGTAAAACAATAGATTTCCCCAACGGTCGTAAATGGACATATCAAATTGTTTGATGTATTGCCCCTTTCCAAAAAATTCATCATTTACTCCATCTCCGTTTGGAGAAAATGAGTTAGGAATATAAAATGTAAACTGAGGATTGATAACCAAACAAATGTTTGTGCTGTCCAAACAAACTCCATTGGCCACAACCAGTTCTACGCAGTAAGTTCCCACATTGCTGTAAGTATGAACCGGGCTTTGCTCTGTGCTTGTATTCGTGGAAGAAGATAAATTATCACCAAAATTCCAGAACCAGGAAGTAGCTCCTATTGATTGATTACTGAAATGTATAACCGGATTTTCGATGCTATTTTGTAATGGAGCATAAAAAGCCGCTATAGGCAATGCAGTAACCACTACCTGAACTGCAGATGTAGGACTTTCGCAACCATTTACCGTTTGTGTTACATAATAAAATGTAGTTCCGGGCGGATAAGTGGATGGTGTAGGTGCAATATTACTTCCTGTTCCTCCCATTGGAACTGTGTACCAAAGTAAGTTACTTCCGGCAGCAGTTAATGGAAATGCCAAGTCGTTTTCACAATAATTTATAGGACTTGCCACCACCGGAGCCAGAGGATAAGGATTAGCTGTTATTGTTACCTGACTGGTAGATGGAGGACAATTGGCGCTGCTAATGCTCCATTGAAAAACATTGGCTCCGGCACCCAAACCTGTAACTCCTGATGTAGGCGAAGATGGATTAGTAATCGTTCCGCTTCCACTAATAAGAGACCATGTACCTGTTCCCACTAAAGCTATATTTCCTCCAAGTGTAGCGGTTGTTCCGCAAACCGTTTGATTAGGTCCGGCATTAGATACTGTGGTAGGCGCTCCTACTGTTATAGTCACCTGACTGGTTGAAACCGGACATGGAGCATTCGAAATAGTCCATGCAAATACATCGTTACCTATACCCAATCCGGTTAAACCAGATGTTGGAGAACTAGGGTTGGTAATGGTTCCTGTACCACTTACCAATGACCATGCTCCTGTTCCCGATGTTACCGCACTTCCGGCTAAAGTTGCCGTTGTTGAACATATCGTTTGGTTTGGTCCGGCTGAAGAAACTGTAGGTGGAGTTACACCATTAATAGTAACTTGACTATTGGTAGAAGGACATATACCATTAGAGATGGTCCATTGAAATACATTTGCTCCGGCTCCAAGAGCGGTGATGGTTGATGTTTCGGAAGAAGGTGTGGTTATGGTTCCTGTTCCGCTTACCACAGTCCACAACCCGCTACCCACAGCAGCATTATTTCCTGCAAGTGTAGCGTTAGTTCCGCAAACAGTTTGGTTTGGTCCGGCTGAAGCCACTGTAGGAACAGCCACACCTGTAATGGTTACCTGACTGGATGTAGATGGACAAGGAAGATTTGATATGGTCCATTCAAAAACATTAGGACCAACTCCAAGCCCTGTTATTCCTGATGTAGGTGAAGAAGGATTAGTAATGGTTCCGCTCCCTGAAATTAATGCCCATTGACCTGTACCTATTGTTGCAGTATTTCCGGCAAGTGTAGCTGTAGTACCGCAAACCGTTTGATTGGTTCCGGCAGCAGCAACAGTAGGTACAGCCACCGAATTAATCGTTACCTGACTCGTTGTGGCAGGGCAAGGCAGTAAATCTATTTCCCATTGAAAAACATTAGCTCCCGTTCCTAGACCCGTTATACCTGAGTTTTGGAGCGAAGGATTGGTAATCGTTCCGGTTCCGCTAACAAGTGTCCATGTTCCAACACCTGTCACCGCTTGATTTCCTGCTAATGTAGCATTAGCACCACATACACTTTGATTACTTCCTGCTGATGCCACTGTTGGTATTGAACCTACCGTAATAGTCACCTGACTTGAAGTAGAAGGACAAGGAGTATTTGAAATGGTCCATTGAAATACATTGGCACCACTCGACATTGCCGTTATACCTGACGACTCTGATGTAGGATTGGTAATGGTTCCGCTTCCGCTAACCAAAGTCCATAATCCTGAACCTGCACTAGCTATGTTTCCTGCCAATGTAGCTGTTGCTCCGCAAATGTTTTGATTAGGTCCGGCTGCTGCCACTGTTGGCACTGCGACACCTGTAATAGTTACTTGACTGGTTGATGGGGGACAAGGTAAATTATCTATTTCCCATTGAAAAACATTTGGCCCAACACCTAAACCAGTAATACCCGAGTTAGAAAGATTAGGATTTGTTATGGTTCCTGCTCCGCTTATCAGTGTCCATGTTCCTACTCCTACAGCAGGAGCATTACCGGCTAAAGTTGCGTTAGTTCCGCAAACCGTTTGATTAGTTCCTGCATTAGCTATCGTGGTAAGATTACCTCCTGTAATGGTTACCTGACTTGATGTGGAAGGACATGGAGCATTCGAAATGGTCCATTGAAAAATATTGGCTCCAACTCCAATGGCCGTTATTCCAGTAACTTCGGAGGAAGGAGTTGTAATAGTTCCGCTTCCGCTCACTAATGTCCATAATCCTGCACCAATAGTCGCAGCATTTCCGGCCATGGTTGTACTTCCGGTACAAACTGTTTGATTAGGTCCGGCAGAAGCAACTGTAGGAACAGCTACACCCGTAATGGTTACCTGACTTGTGGAAGGTGGACAAGGGAGATTATCTATTTCCCATTGAAAAACATTTGGCCCCACGCCTAAACCGGTAATGCCGGAGGTTGGCGAATTAGGATTAGTAATGGTTCCTGCTCCGCTAATCAATGTCCATGTTCCGGTACCTACCAGGGCAGTGTTACCTGCAAGGGTGGCCGCATTTCCACACACTGTTTGATTTGTTCCTGCAATAGAAACAGTAGAAGCAGTTCCGCCTGTTATTGTTACCTGACTTGACGTAGAAGGACAAGGCGCATTGGAAATGGTCCATTGAAATACATTGGCTCCTGTTCCTAGAGCTGTAATGCCTGATGTTCCCGAAGCGGGTGTAGTGATGGTGCCTGCTCCGCTCACCAATGTCCATACTCCTGAGCCAACCAAAGCGGTATTACCAGACAATGTAGCTGTTGTTCCGCAAATAGTTTGATTAGGCCCTGTTGTTGCTACAGTAGGAATCGCAGTACTTGTAATAGTTACCTGACTTGTAGAGGGAGGACATGGCGGACTCGTAATTGTCCATTGAAATACATTTGCGCCAACTCCCAATGCCGTAACTGTGGAGGTAGGTGAAGCAGGATTAGTAATTGTCCCCGCTCCGCTGACTAATGTCCATGTTCCCGTTCCGCTGGTGGCGGTGTTTCCAGCCAAAGTAGCAGTTGTTCCACAAACACTTTGTGCTGCACCTGCATTCGCAACTGTGGCTCCGGGTGTAACTGTTATTGTATAATTAATCGGAGTTCCTGCACATCCATTCTCAGTTGGAGTTACCGTTATTGTAGAAACAATATTTACTCCTGTCCCATTAACAGCAGTAAATCCGGGAAAGTTTCCAGTACCGCTCGCCCCGAGTCCTATTGCTGTGTTTGAGTTGGTCCATGCAAAAGTTGCTCCGGTGGGATTACTTACAAAGTTACTTGCCGCAATGGCTGTTCCTGCACATACAGAAATATTAGCTGGTGTGGTCATTGTGGGAGTAGCATTTACAGTGACACTTCCGGAAGCTACACTAACACAACCGCTGGCTGTAGTTGTAGTTAACGAAATCAAATAAGTACCTGGTGTAGGATAACTGTGTGCAGGTGGATTATGTAGAACTGAGGTTGTGCCATCGCCAAAACTCCATGATGAAGCCGCTACTGCTGGCACACTACTATTTACAAAGGTTGCATTGGCAGAGTTACATGCATTAGTTGGGGTAACTGTAAATGCAGAACTAGCCATCTGAAAAGTACTTCCTGCCCATGAAAAGTTAAAACCCACATTATTCGCATCAAAATTATCTATAACGATTAGATATGTTTGCCCAGCGACAACAGTTATGGAAGGACACATTTCATCTGAAGCGGATACAGATATTGAACTTGTTGGGCAAATGGTAGGCGAACCGGGAGTCATTCCAACTGGATCACCTAAACCAAAATCGTAATCATAATTACATGCGACTTCGCTTCCAGGGCAACCAGCAGAAATATTATACATCGCCCAGTCGTATTCCGTGGCCCCTAGAGGAGTTGCCGACCAAGCACATGTTCCAGTGACACCGACTGTGAACTGATAAAAAACGGGTTGCTGTAGATTTACCAAAAAACAAGAAGGAAGCAATGCCGAAATATTCGATGGCATGGGATTTACAGTAAAACTATTTAAATTACATAAAGTAGATGCTGTTCCACATGAACTTCCCGGAGAAGGTGGTGGGGTGGTTGAAGTGATGCATACCTGAAAAGTGCCATCCGTACCATTGGTTTCAACAGAAAATAGAATTTGAGAACCGGGAGTGTAAGAATAAGTAGCAGTAGCTGTCCCTCCGGCAGTAGCACTGGCATTACAAACATTATACGAACCTGAAGCGCAATTTGTATTCTGCATCGAAACAACCACTTGTTGTGCAGGTGTACCACCATTTGGAGTAATTGTTACAGTGTTCTGAGTACCTGTAGCAACAAAAGCAAACCACACTTCATCTCCGGGAACACCGGTATCACATGTGTTCGTAAAATTGTCGCTGGTTGCATTAATATTTGTTGAGTTAATACAAACATTTCCTGATGACGGAATGACTATAACCTGAGGCGTTGTACAATTGTCGTTAGCCGGAGCTTGTCCAAAAGTAAAATTAAAAATAAAGATGGAAAGAAGGAGTAAAAGTTTTTTCATAGTTTTAATGGTTAAGAAATCATTTAGCTACATGAGCAATCATTTTTATTGGCTTAAAATCCGGTTTGGTTATTTCGGATGTTGGCAGAATCATAATTCTTACTTCTGTACCCAAAGTAACATATTTTACTTCATTGGTCGCTCTGTTTTCCAGGACCAATTGTTTAATATTACCAGGAATGTTTGGCTGATTTCTTGAATTGACAACTTGAATTTGATAGGTTCCTTCAACAACAGGTTCTGATTTCTGGACTATCTTATTATCTGTTTGAGCGATTGTAATGCCTATTGATAAAAGAATCAATACGCATAAAGTAATTATTTTTTTCATTCTCATCTTTTCAAAATTACAAATAAATTTATTTTTATGTTGTCTTATATATAAATAGACGAACAAAATTTAAAAATGGTTGCACTAAAGTAATAATATTTATTTAACAGTCAAGCGAAAATTGAAATTGAATTATAATTTATCGATAAATCATTAATTTTTGAGGTGAAATTAAATCGAAAAATTTATTAGTAAAGTTTAACCAATCTTGTTCTGGGGTTAGACAAAATTGTAAAGTAGAATAGCCTCACCTAAATCACTATCCTAATAGATAAATTAATCACCCTACCTTCCACAGGCCCCCATACTGGCATAAAGACAGGCTTTTTAGTGGTGCCTTCTATTGAAGGTGAATATTTCGACTGTCGGGTGTCGAGTACATTTTCGCAATTCAAAACGATTCCTACTCGGTTAAACTTCCGTTCCACCATTAAAGCCATAAACCAAATATTGTTTACTTTTTTATTGTTATAAATATATTGGTTAGCCATATTTGATGACTCAACACCCATTCTCCATTTTCCTTCTATTTTATAAGCCAATGTAGCCGAAAACTTATCCTTCGGATTGAAAGGCATATTATAAGTAGCCGCATCATAGTTTTGTGTTGCTTCTGTGTGGTTGTATCCCAGATACAACTCCAACTCATCATACGCAAAGCGGATATAGGTATCCGTACCATAACTATTCACAACAAAGTTTCCGTTTCGTGCCGTTACCAATGCTCCCGAAGTATCAATCACCACAGGGTGGGTGATGTTAGAATAATAAAATGCTTGATTGATTTGAATACTCAGTTTTTCAAAAATAACCGTGTGATAATTTATATCGGCATTAACTCCATACGAGTTTTCTGACTGAATCGTATTCGGCAATGAACTCAAATTTGGCGAAGGATCGGCAATATCAAAAAGGTTGGGAGTTTTGTATCCGCTTCCCACCGCAAGCCTTACGCTAAACTTATTAGTTGGTTTATAAAACATCGAAACTCTGGGCAGGAAAAAATTACCGAATGTATTATGAACATCATAACGAACACCCAGCTGAAACGACAGCTTCTTAAAAGCCTGCCAGTCGTCCTGAACAAAACTTCCCACGGTGTAATAATTGTAATTAGAAAACAGAGGAGCATTGCTATTGCTCAACATAAAGTTTTCGGAAATGAGATTAAGACCAACAATGATGTTATGGTTTTTAATCTTCAGCGCATCATTTAACTCAGTGTAGCTCGAATACTGAGTACCGTTAAACATGAAACCGGAGTAGTCAATATCTCTCTGAAACGAACTGCCAGCTGTTTTAAACGTTAAGTTATTCTTTTCCGAAAACTGATGAGTAAACACTAAATCAGCTGTATTTCTAAATGTTTTTTCCTTTTGCAAAAACGGATGTGCCGTATCTGCTCCATGTTGCACCGCTGCGATGTCGCCACCTGTGCTATTATTGTAATTTGACGAAAGTCCCACAACAAGGTCAGTTTGTTTGTTGATATAAAAAAACAATCTAGGATTAACCATGTAGTTTTCGTTGGCAGGTACTTCTGTAAACCCATCTCCGTTTATATCCACCGCTTGTTTTACATTGGCCCCGGCAAACAAAGTAGCACCCACTTTTCCTTTTTTGCCCGATGCAAATGCATTAAAGTTGGCTTCTTTCAATGTAGTTGCATTTAGCGAAATGGTAGCATTGGGAGTATCCACGGGTGTTTTCGAAATAAAATTAATCAATCCGCCTATGGCTCCGCCACCATATAAAGTAGAAGCCGAACCTTTTATTATCTCTACTTGTTTCAGGTTAAGAGGAGGAATAGACAACACTCCGAGACTTCCCGAAAACCCACCATACAGAGGCAAACCATCTCGCATTATTTGTGTGTACTTCGAATCCAGCCCTTGCATACGAATGGCATCATTCCCGTTTATCTGATTGGTGCGTTGTATGGTAATGATGGATAAATCGCCTAAAATACTGGATACATTACCCGGCACCAGCGTGCTTTCTTCGTCCATTTCTTCTTGTCCGAGTACTTCCACTTTTGTAGGAAGGTCGTCAATGCGAGAATTGGTGCGCATGGTGCTCACCATTACCACATCCAACTCATTATCCTCATTGGCCATATTAATAAGCATAGGTGTGGAGTTGGAAAGAGGAAATTCTAAGGCCAGAATCATTTTTCTATATCCAATCATGCTAACTAACAACTTCTGCTTACCATTCGGGATATTATTCAATACCACATTTCCGTTAGCATCCGAACCAGCAGCTATGTTTAGGTTTTCTACATTAACCACTGCGCCCGTCAATGCCTCGTGCGTAACACTATCGTGCACGACAGCCTTAAACACATTTTGCGACATTGCCCCAAACGAGGCAAACACAAAACAAAGCACAAGAAAGTTAACGCGTTTCAATGTTAGGTAAGTAATAGGTATGATAAATATAGTTGCAAAACAACAAGGGCATACCTCATCGGCATGCCCTCTGTTTTATTTTGTTTAGTCTTTCGACTCTTTCAAAAATTTTCCGTTTGCATCAAACAGAACATCCATTTTTTCTATTTCTGCTTCGTAAGTTACCTCTCCGGCAGAACCCTCTATGCGCGATGCCTCTTTAATTTTTTTCCCTGCATATTTACTTGCGCAATAATCCAAAACTGTTTTTGGCAATTCGCTTACTTTTATTTCCGTTTCGGTTTCGAGCACTGTTCCTTTAGGGTCGATTACCAAGGTCATTTCGGCTTTTTTATAATCAAACTCTACTTCGTAATTACCATCTTCTTTAACCCATTCACCGGCCTTGATATCCGGATACTTTTTTGCAAACGCTGCTTTTACCTCACTTGGCACATCTGCTTCTTTGACCTTTTGTGCATGCGCCACAGCCATTGTTAACATTGCAACAGCCAATACCATTATTTTTTTCATTTTATAATTTATTAAGTTAGGTTGCAAAGCTAAGGTATTTAATTATGCCGAAAGCAAAATGAGACAAACGGCTTTTTAAACGGTATCGGTTATCAGATTTCAAATTTAAAAGTTTCGTGTTTCAAGTTGTCATTGCGAGCGCAGCGAAGCAATCTCTAAACTTCAATCTCACAACCCACATCTCAATTCTCACATCTAATATCTCAAATCTAATTTGGGCGTTTACCCTTACCTCTTCGTTCGCACCTGTCCTCCCGCTTTCCCTTCCAATCTTTTTCTTTGCCCGAAAAGGTCAAAGAAAAAGGATTTCCAGTACAATCGGGCGCAGTTAGTCAGCGCAAGCTTCTAATAACCTTTTAGTTCTCACTCCGAACTCGCTCCTTTGCGAGTTTGGAGGTTTCTCTCTTTCATAAGTAAACTCCAACTGTCATCCTTTCGCCCCCTCTCCTTTTTTCAAGGCGAGGGGCCTGGGGTGAGGTCTTACCCCAACCGTCACGTTTCTCCCCCTCTCCTTCGACGAGGGGATTCAGGGATGAGGCCCTTCGATTGTTATTTAATAGCTTTCGATTGTCATCTGATAGCATTCATTTTCCTTGTACTGCCTTTCAAGTCTTATTTGATAGTTTTCGATTGCATTCTGACTGCTTTCGATTGTCATCTGATAGCGTTCTTTTCCCTTATACCGCCTTTCAAGTCTTATTTGATAGCTTTCGATTGTCATTTGATAGCGTTCTTTTTCCTTGTACCGCCTTTCAAGTCTTATTTGATAGCTTTCGATTGTCATTTGATAGCGTTCTTTTTCATTGTACTGCCTTTCGAGTCTTATTTGATAGCTTTCGATTGTAGTTTGATAGCGTACGATCGTGTTTTTGTACTCTTCTTTTTCTCTGTACTGCCTGTTTTTTTCTCAGACTGCTTGTTTTTTTCTCAGACTGGCTGTTTTTTTCTTAGACTGACGTTTTTTTTCACTGTTCAGTTTTTTCCCATTTCCTTCCTTTTAACCCTAAATCTCCATTTTCCCTCCTTCCATTTCATACTATAATATATAGTGCGGTCAAAATTACCTTCCACAAGTGAGGAGGCGAAACGTAACGGTGAGGAGGAAGTAATAGTATAAAGTTAGCTTTCCTGCCATCGCAATGATGAACCAAAACTTTCCTACCTTAAACTTTCCAACCTTAAACTTCATTTCCCGAAAAATTGTAATTTGGCAGAATAATTTAAAGGATACTTTATGAAACAAAAAACATGGCTTAGGGTATTTTGTATTTTGATATGGAGCATGGCGGGTTATGCTCAGAAAAACACAGCCCCGAACACAGTTAACCCTCCTAAACCTGCCGGCCCTGCTAAAACTTCGTGCGACTGTGCATCGGCCATAAAAATAACTGTTAAACAAACGGGGCATTACGGGCCCACTTTGCCTCCCAATGGTTTTGGAAATGTGCAGGAGATAAAAGCCACAGGGCCTTATGACAAAAATGCTTTCGAAAACGAACATAATTCTGCCTGGTATTTACTAACGGTTATTCAGGATGGTAATTTGGAATTCGATATTGCTCCTGCCGACTCCAGCAACGATTATGATTTTTTGGTTTACCCCTATAAAGACTCGGCTACCTGCGATGAAATACTGAACCATAAATTACGACCAGAGAGAAGTAATCTGTCGCGCACCAATGCTGCACTGAAAGGCTGGACTGGATTATCTGTTTCGTCACAAAAGGAATTTGTGGGCAAGGGAATTAATGATTCTTACTCCGCGTCCTTGGTTGTAAAAAAAGGAGAACAATACCTGCTGGTGCTGGATAATGTGTATGCCGATGGCAAAGGACATAGGCTGTATTTCGGTTATAAAAAGGAAGTGGAAATAAAAGGTGTGGTGCTGAATGAGGACAGCGTGGGTGTTAAGGCTTCGGTGTCGCTGTTTGATAACGAAGGGAAAACAGTGAAGAAGGTGGAGACGGATAATTTCGGGAAATATGGTTTTAAAGCAGACATGAAAACGAATGTAACCTACAGCCTGACCTACACGAACGACAGTGGATTTACACAAGTAAAAACTATTAATACCAGTCAACTGAAGAAAAGTGCTGCTTTTAATGATATTCGAACTGTGTTGCCCCGACTTAAAAAAGGCAAGAAATACAGAATGGGTACCATTAACTTTTATGGAAACATGGCCAAACTGCTTCCCGAATCGGAGCCATCTGTAGAGGCCTTGAGTAAGCTGATGAAGAAAAATAAAAACATGCACATAATGATAGAAGGATATATAAACGGGGCGGGAGGAGGATGGAATGATGTAAAACTGTCGGAACAACGGGCCGAAACGGTGTTTGATATGCTGGTGGCCTCAGGAATTGAAAAAGAAAGAATGAGTAAAAAAGGGTTTGGGTCGCAGAATATGTTGTATCCACTGGCCAGAGATGAATCGGAAATGGCGGCCAATAGAAGAGTGGAAATAAAAGTAATTTCGATTGATTAAGAGGTACGCTTATTTTAGTATTTTTGCGCCCCAATTAGCAATTTAACAATTCAGCAATTCAACAATTCAAATCATGACATTCAGAAAAGCAAGCAACAATATTTTAGAAACGATAGGAAATACTCCATTGGTTCGTATAAATAATTTGACCAAAGATTTAAAGGCAACAGTGTATGCAAAGGTGGAAACGTTTAACCCCGGCAATTCCATTAAAGACCGAATGGCTTTGAAAATGATAGAAGATGCGGAGAAAGACGGACGTTTGAAACCGGGCGGAACCATAATAGAAGGTACGAGCGGAAACACAGGAATGGGGCTGGCTATAGCGGCTATTATTAAAGGATACAATTGTATTTTTACAACAACCGATAAACAATCGAAAGAAAAAGTGGATGCATTGAGGGCGTTTGGTGCGGATGTTATTGTATGTCCTACGGATGTTGACCCAGAAGACCCACGTTCGTATTATTCGGTGTCGTCACGCCTGGTGGCAGAGATTCCGAATTCGTGGAAACCGAATCAATACGACAACTTGAGCAACTCTCAGGCACATTACGAACAAACCGGCCCCGAAATATGGGAACAAACGGAAGGTAAAATAACCCATCTCGTAGTGGGAGTGGGCACAGGAGGAACGATATGCGGAACCGGGCGCTACCTGAAAGAAAAAAATCCGAATGTGAAAATATGGGGAATTGATACATACGGTTCGGTTTTTAAGAAATACAAGGAAACCGGAATATTTGATAAAAATGAAATATACCCATACATAACCGAAGGAATTGGGGAAGATTTTTTGCCAGCTAATGTTGATTTTAATATCATCGACCGTTTTGAAAAAGTAACGGATAAAGATGCAGCCATCATGACAAGAGAAATTACCAAGCAGGAAGGGATTTTTGCAGGTAACTCGGCAGGTTCGGCTATGGCAGGATTGATTCAGCTGAAAAACGAACTGAAAGAAGGAGATGTGGTGGTGGTTATTTTTCACGACCATGGAACTCGTTATTTAGGCAAAATGTTTAATAACGACTGGATGATGGAAAAAGGATTTTTTGATAAACAGGGCTTGGTAGCAAAAGATTTGGTAAACAATAACACCAATGGCAAACTGATTACCATCGAAAGTTCGGATACGATTGGCAATGCCGTTAAGGTAATGAGCAAAATGGATATATCGCAAATTCCGGTTACGACAGATAAACGTATTGTGGGTTCGTTGAACGAAAGTTTGTTGTATGCAAAAGTGGTGGCTAATCCGGAGATAAAAAACAATAAAGTGGAAACCATAATGCAACCTGCATTCCCGTTTGTAGATATTTCGGCTCCTATCGATTCGCTTTCGGCTATGATTACAGATACCAATCCGGCAGTTTTGGTTCGCGATTTCAAATTGGATAATACTTATATCATCACCCGTCACGATATAATTAATGCCCTCACTAAATAGGTGAAATTTTTAAGGAAACGTATTTGATAAGTCAAAACAAATACGTTTCCTGAATATTTAAAAGATTTCAAAAAAAAATAATTACCAAGAAGGCAACATCTTGTAGTTTATTATTTCTTAATTTTGCATTATAGAGAATTAGGATTAATAAACACAATTAATTGTAGCCTCATGTCAAAATTAAAAATAGGTTTCTACTCGCTATACGAAACCGACACCAAAGACAGTTTTGTTGGTACACTGCTAATAACCGACAGTTACGGAATTCCTCTCGAATTTAAATGCACACATTCGGTAAAGGCCACTGCAATTCAGAGAGCACTTTATGGAGAACGACTGCAACCTTACATAGGCATTGAGTTGTGCGGTGTGCCGCTTATGAAATCAGTAATTAATGTTCCTGATTTCTTGTTTGTAAATGCACCTTATCTACTGTCGATGCGGACTAAAGTAAATACCGCTGTGGTGCTTATAAACAAAGCGGAACAAAAAGATGAAGAACAGAAAACAGGAGAAACATCGGAAGGGAAAATAATTTTAGCTCATGAATACAATACATTTGAACCGGTGGAAATAAGCTACAATCCCGACTTTCCGAAGGATGTTAAGAACACAAGCGAATCAGTAAAAACTGTTTTCGAAAATTTCGACCTAACAGAACCGTTTGAACGGATGAAAAAATCGGTAGAGATATTGGGCAAAACCGATCAGAAATTCAAATAACAATGACCGATTATAAGCTTTCGTTTTTTCAGAAAACCAAATTGAGCATCGCCAAGAAGCTGGTTCCTGTGAAAGAAAAAAGCACAGCCTCCCTGGGCGAAGTGGATTTCTACCTTCCTCCGCTTGGCTTTAAGTCATTCAGTAATCTGGGCTTTCCGGATATTACCATCAGTCAGAATTACTGTTACTCTCCCCAATCGCTTACCATAAGCAACTTTCCTGTATTGTTTGAAACAGAAATAGGAGAAAATTCAATTGTGGGTTTTACATTCGATACGGTTACTGTGCATGATTTGGGAAACATACAGGATACACTTGACCTGTTTCCTGCAATAGAAAATTTTGCGGTACAATTTAAAAAGCCATTGATAAAGGGAAAGATTTATATAAGAGAAAAACCAAAAGAAAAAGAAGAACCCAAATTTAGGAAGACAAGAGAGAAGGCCATACCTGAGGAAGAACAAGTCGAGACAGAAGAAAATGATGAATTTGAAAAACCAAGCATCAAGGTACAATACAAGAAAGAAAACAGGTTTGATGAATTTGATGTTTTTGATTTAATATTTCCGGCTCTACAGCCCCCACTCGGAAAAAACTTTGATAACCCCATTGTTTTTCCGCGACCATTACTAGCATTTCAGCCCGAAGGAATAGAATTTTTACTCGAAAACCCAGCAGCGTTATTAGGAGACGAAATGGGGCTGGGCAAAACAATTCAAGCAATAGTAGCTTTAAAAGTACTGTTTACAACAGGAAAGATTACTTCGTGTTGTATTGTTTGTCCAAAAGCCTTACTCACCAACTGGTATAACGAATTGTGCAGATGGGCTCCAGAACTGAAAGCATTGAAACTAGAGGGAAGCCCTGAATTCAGAAAAATATTGTGGAGCACAGGGGCACATATCTATATCTGCGTATACGAATCGTTGCAAAAAGATTTGGAGAAAACGATTGAATTAAAAAGATTGAAAGTGGATGAGCATGGACATCATTTTTATTGCCCGGTTCCGGAATGTGAAGGAGAAATAGATGTGCCTTTTGAATTGCATTATTCAGAAGTAGCGTGTCCGAAATGTGGTCATACATTTTTCTATCCGCTCAAAGATGACAGAGCGAGAACGCATTTTGATGTGTTGATATTTGATGAGATTCAAAAAACAAAAAATCCGAAAACGAAAATGACAAAGGCTGTGAGGGTGGTGTATGCCAAACACAGATGGGCCCTTTCGGGCACTCCGATGGAAAACAAATTGAAAGATTTGGTGACCGTGTGCGAAACTTTGAATGCAGATATGTTTAAGGATAAAAACAAAACGAGCACACAAGATGTGATAGATACCTATCGAGCTAATTTTATCAGAAGAAAAAAAGATGATGTGCTGAAAGATTTGCAACCCATACAGCAACATTATGAGTGGCTGGAACTCTCGCCAAGTCAAAGAAGGAAGTACGACCATGCAGAAGCAACAGGGGTGCTCGATTTGGAAGGAAAAGGAAACGAGGCTACGATTCAACACGTTTTTGCATTGATAACAAAATTAAAACAGCTCTGCAATATTGACCCGGAAACACAAGAGAGTTCGAAACTGGATTATCTGAAAGAAAAACTGGAAGAACTCACATCGCAGGGCGATAAGGCCTTAATCTTTTCTCAGTTTCCGAAAAAAACACTGGAACCACTTTTACCACATTTGAAAGAATTTAATCCTTTGTATTATCATGGTCAACTCAACTTAAGTCAGCGGGAGGTTATGGTGCGCCAGTTTCAAGATGTAAATAATACGGAGAATAAAATAATGCTACTTTCACTTAAGGCCGGTAATTCGGGAATTACACTGACACGAGCTAATTATGTTTTTCATTTTGATTTGTGGTGGAACCCTTCTATTTCGTCACAGGCGGCTGGAAGAGCTCACCGCATCGGACAGGATAAAACTGTTTTTGAAACCATGCTACTTGCTGAAGATACCATAGAGCGAAGAATATTTGATATCCTGGAGTCGAAGAAAAGTTTATTCAATGTGGTGGTGGACGAACTGAGCGAGGAAATTAATCTTGATAAATTAATGTCGGAAGAGGAAATTTTCGGATTGTTTGGATTGAAAAAAAGGAGAAGTTCTGCTACACTAACTGAACATCCTGTTTCAAGCAATTTTCACGGCATGGATGAAAAGAAGTTTGAAAATTTCGTTTCCGATTTGTTATCAAAGTCGGGATATCATCTCAATCACCATAAAAGAAGTTACGAAGGAGGTGTGTTTATGTCAGCCAAACGAATCACCTCTGCAAGTATTATAGAAGTAGTTATTCAATCCTTGTGGCAGGATAATGCCTTGGAGACAGTGCAATTACCACAGTTAAAAAAACTCCACCAACTACTCTTACTGAACAAAAGAATTGGAAAAGCCATATTGATAAGCAACGGGGAGTTTAGCAAAGAAGCGATAACTTATGCCGGCACACATAAAATCGAATTAATAGATGGTAACAAGCTTCCGGAATTTATTCAAACCAACAAACAAAAATAATTTATGATTTACACCGACCAGTTAGGCCGAAAAGTGGAGCTTGCAGAAACACCCAAACGAATTATCTCGCTTGTGCCTTCGCAAACTGAATTGCTTTATGATTTAGGATTAAGAAACGAAGTGATTGGAATAACCAAATTTTGTATTCATCCAAAGGAATGGTATGAGAGCAAGACAAAGGTGGGTGGGACAAAAACGATTGATTTCGAAAAAATAAAAGAATTGAATCCTGATTTAATTATTGGAAACAAAGAAGAGAACGATCAGCAACAAATTGAGGAATTGTCTAAACATTATAACGTATGGATGAGTGATTGTAATAACCTCAAAGATGCTTTCACAATGATGGTATACGTTGGAGCATTGGTAGGTAAAAACAAGGAAGGAATAAACCTTAAGCTGGAAATAGAGTTTTTGTTTAATCAATTTGCAACACGCGAGGCATCGCAGATTAAAATTGCTTATTTTATCTGGCAAAACCCTTTTATGGTAGCAGCCCGAAATACCTTTATTGATGATATGCTTACCCGATGTGGTTTGATAAATGTATTCGCATCTGAAGTAAATATGCGTTATCCTGAAGTAAGCGCAGAGCAGATCACCAAGGCTAATCCTCAGGTAATTTTTCTTTCTTCCGAACCATTTCCTTTTTCTGAAAAACACATTCAACAGTTCCAATCCATTTGTCCAGAAGCAAAGATTGTATTAGTAGATGGGGAATTGTTTTCTTGGTATGGTTCACGACTATTGAAAGCACCTGACTATTATACCGGACTTATTCAAACAGTAATGTGAATAAATAAATAAATGTTTATTTGCACTCCCTTAATTCTTATTAGTTTTGTAATCAGAAAATTTCATCATTCATGAACATTACAAAACATACATTCCTGTCTTTATTGTTACTGGCGGTGTTTTTGTTTGCCAATTTGAATACTCAAGCCCAAAAGGTGGGAGTAGTTCTTAGTGGCGGTGCTGCAAGCGGCATGGCACATATTGGTGTTCTCAAAGCTCTCGAAGAAAATCACATTCCGATTGATTTCATAACCGGAACTTCTATGGGCGCTCTGGTGGGCAGTTTGTATGCTATGGGATTTTCGCCAACTCAAATAGAAGGCATAGTAAAAACTGAGCAATTTCGGAATATGTCGGAAGGAATGATTGATGTGAAATATGCATACTATTTCAAACGCGGAGATGATGATGCATCTTGGATAACTCTTAGACTTTTTGATTCAACAATACTTCGAACATTGCCCACCAACGTAATTTCACCAATTGCTATGGATTTCGGGATGATGGAACTAGCTGGCCCTGCAGCAGCAGCGGCAGGATATAATTTTGACAGTTTGTTTATACCATTTCGATGTGTGGCTTCGGATATAGAGAAAAAAGAATCTGTTATATTTAGAAAAGGCGATTTAGCTCAGGCGGTGCGAGCTTCCATGTCATATCCATTTTACATTAGACCTATCTTAGTGGATGGAAAACTATTATTCGATGGTGGATTATATAATAATTTTCCATCTAATGTAATGTATGATGATTTTTATCCCGACTTTATTATTGGTTCGAATGTGAGTGCGAATAACCCACCTCCCGATGAAGACAATATCCTTTCGCAAATAAAAAGTATGCTTCAGAGTAAATCCGATTTTAAAGTTCAGTGCGAAAACGGTATTGTTATAGAACCTAAAACAGATGTTGCATTATTTAATTTTAAAAATGTGCAACCGCTAATCGATAGTGGTTATGCTTCGGCTATGCGACAGATGGAAATGATTAAACTCTACACCGAACGCAGAGTTGCCCCTGATGCAATAAATACCAAACGTGCAAAATTTAAAGCAAAACAACCTGAAATTGTTTTCGATAATATTTATTTTGAAGGACTGAATTGGAAACAGGAAGAGTATGCAATGAAAATCTTGCGCCATAAAAAGGATAAAATTTCGCTCAAGGATATTAAGGAAGGCTATTTCCGGTTATCTGCAGATAATAAAATTAAGTATATTTATCCGAAGGCTACGTTTAACCCTCTAACTGGTTTCTACGATTTATATCTAAGAGTAAAGAAAGAAAGAAATATTATTACAGATTTCGGAGGCGACTTTTCTAACCGACCTATTTCAGAAGGATACTTAGGCATAAAGTATAATTACCTTGGAGCTATTGCAACTAGCCTTATGGCGAATGGGTATTTTGGAAAACTTTACAGTTCGGCTCAAGTAAAAGCACGTATCGATTTCCCTTTTAAAACGCCTATGTATATTGAGCCTAATTTTACCTGGAACCATTGGGATTATTATAAATCATCCAATGCATTTACAAAAGACATTCGTCCTTTATATTTGTTGCAGTCGGAAGAATATGGTGACTTGAACATCGGTTTTCCTACAGGTCGTAAAGGCCGCATTGTAACAGGTGCAGGAGGTGCTAGAATTACTGACAAGTATTATCAGAATTCTAACTTCACCGAACGCGATACTGCTGACCGTACCGATTTTGATGCATTCACCGCACAAGCCTATTACGAAATTAATTCACTGAACAGAAAGCAATATGCTAATCAGGGTGAATATTTGAACTTGAAAGTACGCTATGTAAACGGCATGGAAACGAACACTCCAGGTTCAACTGCCGCCATTACTGATTCTAATTTCACCAAACATCATGAATGGTTAGTTTTAAAATTTAAAGCTGAACGGTATTTTAACCGAAGAGGTTCGTTTAAAGTCGGGCTGTTTGGCGAGGGAGCTTATTCTACTCAAACACTCTTTCATAATTACACTTCGTCTATTTTATCCTGTCCGGCCTTTCAGCCAACCCCTGATAGTAAAACTGTCTTTCTTGAAAACTACCGAGCTCAACAATATTTAGCTGGGGGAATAAAACTGGTTTTTAATATTCGCAAGAATGTTGAAATTCGAGCAGAAGCTTATATTTTTCAACCGGTACAAACTCTTGTTAAAACAGCCGATAACAAAACTGATTATACTCTACCATTTACTTTGCAGCATTACATTGGAACAAGTGCTATTGTTTGGACTACTCCTGTCGGACCACTAAGCCTTGGTGTTAATTATTATGATCAGGTGACGACTCCTTTTACCTTTTTATTTCACTTCGGATATATAATGTTTAATAGAAGAGCACTCGATTAGCATATTCTTTTCTGCCTGACAGAAAAGTGATTTCATTCATTTCTTTCCTTACATTTGTTCTTCAAAATTATTCACCTAAACAAAATTATTATGAAAAAAATTACAACAAGTTTATTGTTATCGTTTGTGTTATTCATTGGCGTAACTAATTTAAAAGCTCAGGATATAAGAAGTTCGAGTGGAAGCAGTACCGGGAAAATTGAATCAAATGGCACAATCCGCAATAGTTCCGGAAGCAGTGTGGGCAAGATAGATTCGGATGGAACCATTCGTAATTCTTCTGGAAGCAGTATTGGTAAAATAGATTCAGACGGAACCATTCGCAATGGTTCAGGAAGCAGCGTTGGAAAGATAGAATCTGACGGAACTGTAAGAAATGAATCGGGAAGTAGTATTGGTAAAATCGAATCAGATGGTACTGTTCGTAACAGTTCCGGAAGCAGTATTGGCAGTGCAAGCGGAATTCCTAAAGCTTATGCAGCTGTAGTGTTTTTCTTTTTCCACTTTAATTAATAGTTAACAAAAACTTTTACTAAGATTCACAGATTGAAAAAAATCTGTGAATCTTTTTTATTTACTCCACGAAGCAAAGTTCTTTTCCTGTTCTGCTGTAGCATTATCCTGTTTTCTTACAAAAGCATTTTTATAAAACTGATTTGGTTCAGGTACCAGTTTAATTGTTTTACTCATTCCATTGCTCATTACAGTTAATTCAAGAGTTGTATTACCAAAATACGAACACCACTCACTGAAATTAGTTCCCGAACCATCCGGTTTTATTTGAATAGAATTTATAGTAATGATATCATCATTCACAGCAATACCCGAAACATCGGCAACAGAATAAGGATACACAGCCAGAACTTTAGTAACCCCTGCCACTTCATGCACTTTCAATCCCAGTGCGTGTTCATGAAATTTAGCAGAAGATTGAAGAACTAAGTTGCAACCTATATAGTTCAGCGCATCTTGAAGAATGGAAGTAAATTCAGATGCCTTATTGATGTAATCATTAAATAGTATATCGAACGAAGCACCTGCAAATTTCTCCACAGTTTTTTTATAGTCTTGTTCAGAATAACCAATGCCCTTTTTACCAAACTCGGTGTACAAATAGCGCATCACATCATCCAACGAATATTGATTAGCAGAATTTTTACGAATAAAAATATCAGTGCAAAAGGCAAGCAAATTTCCTTCGTCATATATAGATGTTTTGCGATTAGGTATCCCCGGAACATAACCATCCAGCCATGTATCAAACGAAGAATCGGCAACCGACAAATTCAATCTACCAAAATTATCAAAGTGTTTTTGCAATCGTTCATTTAATGTTTGAAAATATTGTTCGCTGGTAAAAACTCCGGAACGGTACAACAAATAATCGCCATAATAAGTAGTCACACCTTCGCACACATAACCAAGTCGCGAATAATTTTCTTTTGTGTAATCGTAAGGCTGCATTTCTACTGGGCGAATCGTTTTTATATTCCATGCATGAAATAACTCATGGCAACTCACTCCCAACAGGTCTTCGTACAAATCGCCTTTCATTAAATTATAACCTGGCCCAAGCGCAATCACTGTAGATGCGGTATGTTCCACCCCATGATAAAATCTCGAAGGCAATATTTGAAATAGGAAATGATATTCATCGAAAGGAGCAGAGCCAAACAATTCCATCTGATGCGAACAAAATCTGCTGAAGTCATTCGATAGTTTTTCACTATTAGGTTTACACTCCCCGTTAAACCACAAATGAAAATCTGTTTTATTACATGTAATAACTTCGTGTTGCAACCCAGCACTAGCTATAAAAGGAGAGTCGGCCAGTTCGTGAAAGTTCTTAATCAAAAAACAATGACAATTATTTACTTCATCACAAAGCATTTTTTTTAGCGAAGAAGCCACCTTGTAATCGGCCGGAAGCACCAGCGATAATTTACATTCCTCATTTATCCTTTCGGGAATATACACACAGCAGTTAACCGGATTAACATATAGCTGTGTAGGGTCCAGAAAAGTGGAGCCTGCATTCAAATCCACAGCATAGTAATTGTATTTAATATGTACTTCCGAAACGCCTTTTGTGTTTACTTTCCAGCAATCCTTAGTTGTTTTGCGAAACTCCAATGCATTTCCCTTAACATCGTAAGCTCCCCATTTCTGAATGTTTTTTGCAAAGTTGCCCAACTCATATCGGCCCGGACGCCAGGCAGGCAGCTGTATGGTCAATTCGTCTGTGTTTACCTTATCGGCAATAAATTCAATGTCGATAAAATGACGGTGTGGTTCGGTAAAGGATATGCAATAGTTCATTGATTATATAATTTTGGATGTTTCACTTAAATCGTTCTTGTAGATTTACAAAGCGCGAAAATACAAATTCAATTCACAATAGCCGACAGTTTCATTATTTGGAACAAAATAAATTGCAATTACACTGAAATTATTTAAAACAAACAATAACTCCTCACCCCCCAGCCCCTCTCCAAAGGTGAGGGGGGACTAAAAACAAGCTATACTTATGTTTCATTAAGTTTCTCCCCCTCTCCTTTGGAGAGGGGATTAAGGGGTGAGGCGATTAAGCGAAAATATTCTTAAGGAAAAGAATTAAATAAATTACTACTTTCGCAACTCTTAAATAATTTAAAATTCAACTTTACTAATTTATAATTTCAATAAAATGAGTTACGATTTAATAATAATAGGTAGCGGTCCGGGCGGATACGTAGCGGCCATCAGAGCATCGCAATTAGGTTTAAAAACAGCAGTTGTAGAGCGCGAAAATCTGGGGGGGATATGTTTAAACTGGGGTTGCATTCCTACCAAAGCCCTGCTCAAAAGCGCACAGGTGTTCGAATACCTAAACCATGCTGCCGACTATGGTATTACTGTAAAAGGCGGAGAAGCCGATTTCCCGGCTGTCGTAAAACGCAGCAGAGATGTGGCCGAAGGCATGAGCAAAGGTGTTCAGTTTTTGATGAAGAAAAATAAAATAGATGTAATTACCGGAAGCGGAAAAGTAAAGGCCGGCAAAAAAGTTGATGTTACAGATGCCGATGGCAAAGTAACCACCTACGATGCCAAACACATTATTATTGCTACCGGAGCTCGTTCTCGTCAGTTGCCCAACTTGCCTATCGATGGCAAAAAAATAATTGGATACCGCGATGCTATGGTAATACCCAAATTACCAAAAACAATGGTAGTAGTTGGTTCAGGAGCCATAGGCAGCGAGTTTGCTTATTTTTATTCCACCATGGGAACCAAAGTTACCTTGGTAGAATTTCTACCCGTTCTCGTTCCTTTCGAAGATGCAGAGGTTTCCAAACAATTAGAACGCTCTTTCAAAAAAATCGGAATTGATGTAATGTTACAATCCACTGTAGAGAGTGTCGACACTTCCGGAAAAGAATGTAAAGTAAAAGTGATGACCAAAGTGGGCGAAAAAATTATCGATGCCGAAGTAGTTCTTTCGGCTGTGGGTATTCAGGCCAATATCGAAAACATTGGATTAGAAGAAACCGGAATAGCTACCGACAAAGGGAAAATTCTGACCAATCCCTATTACCAAACCAACATACCCGGCTATTACGCCATTGGCGACTGCATTCCGGGCCAGGCCCTGGCTCATGTGGCAAGTGCCGAAGGTATCATCTGTGTCGAAAAAATTGCAGGACACTCTCCCGAGCCTTTAGACTATAATAACATTCCCGGATGCACCTATTGTCAGCCCGAAATAGCTTCTGTAGGCTACACCGAGGCCAAAGCTCGCGAGGCAGGATACGAACTCAAGATTGGTAAATTTCCTTTCTCGGCAAGTGGCAAAGCCAGTGCTGCCGGTGCCAAAGATGGTTTTGTAAAACTTATTTTCGATGCCAAATACGGAGAGTTGCTCGGAGCACACATGATAGGCGCTAACGTTACCGAAATGATTGCCGAAATTGTGGCCATTCGTAAATTGGAAACCACCGGACACGAACTCATCAAAACCGTACATCCTCACCCTACCATGAGCGAAGCCATCATGGAAGCCGCTGCCGCTGCTTACGGAGAGGTTATACATATTTAAAATCATATTTTCATCCATCCCTCAAACCATCAGAACTTAGTTCTGGTGGTTTTTTTTGCTCCTTCTTTCAGCAATAACCCATCTCAAATCTCAATAATCAATCAACAATCGCCAATCAACAATCATTCGGGCACCAACCTTATCTCCCTTCGTAATCCTTTCTCCCGCCCTCGCGCGGTATCTTTTTTTTCTCTCTCCCCATTAGCCCCTTCGGTCACTGAGCGGAGCCGAAGTGCCATTTCCTTCTCCTTACATCGAACCAAAAAAAAGGATACTTCGCACGGGTCGGGTGCAGTTAGTCAGTCCATCTCGCTTTGTTACCATTAGGATATCACTCCGAACTCGCCCTTTCGTAAATTCAGGGCAGAAGTCCAGTGGACTTATGAGCCGGGTTGTGCGTGGTCCTATTTCGTTAAAATTCGCGTTCAAGTCCATCTTTTCACATTCCATGTCCGTTTTTTTTAATCGCATGTCCGGTTTTTATCATTCCATGTCCGACTTTTCACTTTCCATGTCCGACTTTTAACATTCCATGTCCGACTTTTTTAATAGCATGTCCGGTTTTTATCATTCCATGTCCGACTTTTCACTTTCCATGTCCGACTTTTTTAATTCCATGTCCGGTTTTAACATTTCCATGTCATGTTTTTTTAATTCCATGTCATGTTTTTCAAATAGCATGTCATGTTTTTTTGATTTCATGTCATGTTTTTCAAATAGCATGTCATGTTTTTTCAATAGCATGTCATGTTTTTTTAATTTCATGTCATGTTTTTTAATTCCATGTCATGTTTTTCACCACCCCAACCCCATTTCCTGCCATTTCTTCCCTTTCTTTTCATTCTGAAATTCTACAACCCCAAAATTCTAAAATTTAATCAGTGAATCTGTGGCTAACTTTCCGGCCCCTCAATTTGAAATCTGAAATCTGAAATTTCTCCCCGAAACTTTAAACTTTCTAACCCTACCCCTCACTTTAAATTGTTACTTTCGCCATTCAAAAAAAATCTAATCAGGATGCAAAAAGAATACGATGTAATCATCACAGGGGGTGGTTTGGCCGGACTAACCCTATCGGTACAGCTCAAAAGAGCCAAACCCGAAATTAGCATACTCGTACTCGAAAGTATGGCAGCAGCAGCACCAACTGCCGCTCATAAAGTAGGCGAATCCACAGTAGAACTCGCTACTTATTATATGCGGGAGGTGTTGGGCATAAAGGATTATTTGGACGAATTTGAGTTACCCAAGCAGGGTTTACGATTTTTTTTCAGAACAGAAACCAAACAAGATATTTCCGAACGAGTAGAACTGGGGCCTTATAACAGGCTAAAAGTACCAAGCCATCAGTTGGACAGAGGAACACTCGAAAATTATTTGGCTAAACTCACTCAGGAGTTAGGCACCACTTTGATAACCGGAGCCAAAGCCAAGCAAGTGGATTTGCAGGCAGAGATGCACGAGGTGACATACGAAAAAGATGGGAAGGAATATACAGCCAAAACAAGATGGGTGGCTGATGCTACCGGCAGAGCAAGTTTGCTGAAGCGAAAACTAAAGTTTCAGAAACCAATGGACCATGCTACTAATTCGGTTTGGTGGAGACTAAAAGGTGAAATAGATATTAACGATTGGTCGGAAAACGAGAAATGGAAAACCTTTCTGGAACCGAAAATTCGTTACCTCGCCACCGTTCACTTTATGGACAAGGGATATTGGCTTTGGGTAATTCCCTTGGGGTCGAAGAATACAAGTATTGGCATTGTGGCTCATCCCGATTTTCATGCGTTCGAAGATATCAATACCTACGAAAAAGCCTTGGTGTGGTTGCAAAAAAACGAACCATTGGCTTACAAAATGCTTCAACCAAGAGGAGAAGGGGAGGGGTTGCTCGATTTTAGAGTGCTTAAACATTTTGCTCACGACTCGGGAGAGTTCTATTCCACCGACAGATGGGGAGTAACAGGAGAGGCAGGTGCTTTTCTCGACCCGCTCTACTCACCGGGCTCAGATTTCATATCGATGAATAATACCTGGCTGTCTGATTTAATACTTCGTGAACTGGCCGGAGAAGACATTAGCATTCGTACAAGTGTGTATCAGCAGTCTCACCGTTCTCATTTGGAAAACTGGATTACTATTTATCAAAACAAATATGCATTGATGGATAGCGCTCAGATAATGCTTGTAAAGATATGCTGGGATTGGGCTATTTACTGGGCTGTTCCGTGTTTGCTATTTACCAACAAAGGATTTACAAACTTAAAAGTAGCCAAAGAATTATTTGCTGCTGATGATAGCACTGGCCGAAAGTTCGGAGAGCTTAACAAAGCCATGCAGGAACTGTTTATTGCCTGGCATCCTTTCGAAAACAAGATTTTTAAAAACTCATATATCGACCCGTTTGATGTAACGTGTATTCGTAATTTTCAGTTGGAAATGGAAACACAGTTTGCCCCCAAACAGCTAACCGAAAAGATTTCGGAGAATGTAAAAACATTAGAGAAAATAGCAGCCGAAATATTTCGTGTAGTAAGTCATCAGGTTAAAGGAACTGACCTTAGGATGAATGTAGATCCTTATGCCATATCATTGGAAAATGAAAATAAAGAACGACATTTGCACGGGCTGGCTTATGATGCTAGCATAGCTGCCGACATTAATTCAATAGTTTTAGCCAATAAAAATTAGTTTGACACGATGAAAAAAGAAGAACTTCCTCAAGACGATTGTGCCTTAGCTTCGATGACAAGGGAGCTGATGTATGTAAAAGACAAGGACGGAAAATACACTACTGAATTAAGCAAAGGGTGGGAGGTAAAAGTAGCCGCTCTGGACAATGCATGGGATGATATAAAAGAAAGAGCCGAAGAAGCCAGAGCCGAAGTGGCAAGAGGAGAAAAAAGTCCGATTCATTATTTTATGGAATTAAAAATGATGAATTTTACTTTACTATCGGGCTATACAGGTTTCTGGAAATTTACCATCAAACGTCATTTAAAAACATCCGTTTTTAAATCGCTTAGCGAAAAAAAGCTGAACATTTACGCTTCAGTTTTTGAAATAACAGTGGATGAATTAAAAAACTTTAAAGGATAAAACGATTTCACATTAGTTTTGTGAAATAAAACCAATACAATAATAACCAATTACACAATCAACCAACATTAATAAACAGTTTGGAAAAAGAATTTAAACATATACAGGCCGCGCATTGCGAAAACGGAGTTGCTACCAGCCTGATGCGATATCACGGAGTTGACTTTATGACCGAACCATTGGTGTTCGGAATGGGGTCGGGAATTTTTTATTTACATCTTCCGGTAGTTACAGTAAACAATGGCCCGGCTGTGGCTTACCGAACCATGCCCGGCTGGATATTCAGTCAGGCTTGTAAATCATTAGGCATAAAAGTAACGCGAGCTAAATTCAGCAATCAAAAGGCGGCAAAAGAATTTCTGGATCAGAAAGTAAAAGAAGGTGTGCCGGTGGGCTGCCAGGTGGGAGTGTACAATCTGCCTTATTTTCCACCCGAATATCGTTTTCATTTTAATGCACATAATTTAATTGTGTATGGAAAAGAAAACGACCATTACCTTATCAGCGACCCTGTGATGGAATCGGTAACCACGATATCGGAAGCAGATATGATAAAAGTAAGATTTTCGAAGGGAGCATTAGCACCTAAAGGACATGTTTATTTTCCGGAAAATGTTCAGAATGTAACCGACCAGATGGTGAAACAAGCCATCATTAAAGGCATTAAGCGCACATCGGTAATGATGCTTCGTTTGCCGGGAAGCATTGTGGGAACAGATGGAATAAATTACACCTCTCGTCAAATATTGAAATGGAGAGATAAATTAGGCCCTCGCAAAGCCGGTTTATACTTAGGCCAGATAGTGCGTATGCAAGAAGAAATTGGTACCGGTGGTGGAGGATTTAGATTTTTGTACGCTGCTTTTTTAGAACAAGCTAATGCATTTGTACCAAATGATAACTTACTTCAAATTTCGGAAGAGTTTACCAAATCGGGCGATTTGTGGAGAGAGTCGGCTGTTCAGATGGGGCGTATTTACAAAGGAAGAATAAATAATCGTCAGGAAGATTTTATTGTATGCGCTGATATTTTAGAGCAGATAGCCGAAATAGAAAAACAAGCTTTTAAAAAATTAAGCAAGTTAAAACTGAAATAACAAAAGCCTAACTCGTCATATCTTTATAAATATGCGACAAATGCTTATCAGGTAAAATAAAAAACATTAATTTTGTCACTCAGAAATTAAATAAATGAAAATGAAAAAATACATTTCCTTCGCTGCACTCATGGTTTTTGGTGTATCTGTGCTTGTTTATTCAGGATGCAAAAAAAAGGATAAGCTTGATTCGGTAAATCCTGTTGTAACAGTTCTAGGTTTGCCAACTTGCTATTTACAGAAAGGCCGTCCATACGTGGATGCTGAAGCAACTGCTTTGGATGATCAGGATGGTACATTAAAAGTAACCTCTTCAGGAACAGTTAATCCTTCCGTTATAGGGACATATACTATTACCTATACAGCTAAAGACTTTACAGGAAATACAGGAACAGCAACCCGCACAGTTTATGTGGTGGATGTAGAAGGAACGTATGGTAATCCAACATTGGCTCTCAATATTAAACCATTTCCAACTATTCTAACGGCAGATTCTACTTATTTTACTGATGATTTATTTTTATCTTGGGATATGGGAGGTCAATTGAATTATAGTGGTTTTGGTAATAACATGGGAGGGGCTGTAGCTTCTTACCTTACAAGTGGTACCACTTTGGTAGTTCCAGAGCAAACCGTTAACTGCGGTAACCCTGCCATGGACAGAAAATTTACCGGAACTGGCACCATTAGTAATGTAAATGCTCCTCATACTAAAATAACCATTAACTATACCGAAGTTTCGGATATTACTTATCATTGCCGGGTAATCTATACTAAAGATTAACTACCCTGTTTCAGAATTCAAAATACACCTTTAACAAAAAAGCCTCGCATAGTGCGGGGCTTTTTTGTTGTCCAGTGAAATGAATTCTTATTCCTTAGGCTATCTATCGCGATCTTAATAGTAATATGTAATGTTGCCTCAGCCATGTCTGATGTGTAAAACAATTAGCTCTAGACTATACATATATTATAGAACAGTTGTGTTTAAATAAGGATGAGAATAAAAAATTGATTTGAAACGAAGTTATTAACGAATAAGGGTAACTATACCTTTTCTCTGAATATCTTCTCCTTTGGCAGTTCTGTATTTAAGCAAATACACATACACTCCAGTTTCGCAATTCTTTCCACTGTGATACGAGCCATTCCATGCTTCACCAATTTTAGATGAGGTGAAAATGTTTTCTCCAAAACGGTCAAATATATCGAAATGGTAGTTTGCATATTCAGCCCAAACGGTTACCGGGGCAAAAGTTGTATTCATCCCTGCATCAGGAGTAAATGCATTCGGAATAAAAACTTCAGGTTCTTGTTTTGCAACAGCTATATTAGAGCGGGCTGTAGCACCAAAATTAAACAAAACACCAGCACCTTCAATGGCTTCTATTTCATAGTAGAAGTTCCCGTCACCTCTTGGTTCTCTCCATACAGTTGTATCTAAATATGTGTACGATTCGCTTAAATCGGGAATAATTGTCCAAATAGGAGTTGGATTTATTATTCCATCTATTCCTCGAAGAATGTGATAAGCCATAACATTACCTTCCCAAGATTCGTATTTATTCCAAGTCAACGTGTTTGTGAAATCACTATTTCCAGCTACCCTTAAATTAATACTTCGTCCAATATTAGAACTTATTCCATTCGAACCACAACTGTCTACTGCCACCACTTTGTAATAATATGATTGCTGAGAAGCGTCTGCCGTGTAATCGGAGTACATTATCAGTGGATAGTTAGGTGGAGCAATCATCCCTATTTCTGAATAACCGTTAGAACTATTATTGGTTGCTCTGTAAATTTTATAGCCTAAAACGGAGGCAGACGTATCAACAAAAGCTGTTACATCAACTCTGTTAGTACCACCAACACTTGCAGATTCGCAATAAAGAAACTGAGGAGGAATAGGAGCTGCGCAATAAAAACTTCTTCTGTTTGATGAAACAGATTTATGCCCTGATAAATCGTAAGCTTCTACTTTAAAGAAATATGTGGTAGAAGTAATTAAACTTGTAGCAGTAAATGTTTGTACTCCGGGTGCAACTGTTCCTAAGTATGTGTATGGCCCGCCCACAGCAGTAGCCTGATAAATTCTATATCCGGCCAACCCGCTACCGATGTTAGGATAAGCACTCCAAGTAAGGATGGCGCTGTGATTGCAAATGTCGGCTAATGAAGTTAAGTAAATAGTCTGTAGATTAGCATTACCAAGGGGACTAATATTTCCACACGAATCGATAGCAGCTACATTGTATTGTAAGGAGTCTATACCTGCGTTTCCTCCCAAATAGGTGTAACTAACATTGTTTATACCCCAAGCGGTATCTACCGCTACCCATGCACCACCTGCATTGAGTTGGTAAACTACATAACCAGCCACATCAGGAGCAGAATTAACATTCCAATTCAACATAGGGTGGTTGTTCGTATTTACACTTAAGGTATCCATTACAGGAATGGCAGGAGGAATAGTATTAGAAAATGCATTTCCTTTTACAGACGACACAGATACACATCCATTAGCGTCCGTTTCTTCTATACGGTAGTTGATGGTTGCATTGCACGCAAAAATGGTATCCAAATAACTAAGATTAGTGCAAGAGCCAGTTAATGTCCACACATTGGCAGGGAATTCCATGTAAATGTTGTAAGTACCGGACGAAGAGTTGATGGCAGGAATATCAATTGGATTCCAGCTTAAGTTTGCTGTAGAACCACCACCCGGCAAGTTAAGGAACATGGTGTTAATTGTATCTACCGGAGGAGAAACTAATGGGCCTGGTGCATTGTAAGTTGTTTGAATATAGTAATATTTTATTCCTGTATTTGCTCCGGCACCAATATCAGTAAAACTTGTTTGGCCGTAAACAAAGATAGGCATACCAGCTACTAAAGAATATGGCCCTGCAAAAGTGCTGGATCTGTAAATGGAATAACTTGCAAATTGACTTAATGGGTCGAGGGGAGTGGTCCAGGTAATGGTAACTCCACCAAGATTAGGAGCTGGCAGTACACTGATACAACGAGGTTGAGGTGAAGGTACCTGAGCCATTGCCACAGAAGTATATACAGCTATTAATACAACAAGAAAAAGAAGTTTCTTAAACATTTTATTTTTTTTCGATTGCAAAGATAATTAAATAAAGATTTTAGCTTTTAAAAATTTGTTAATTCTTTTTACCAACAACCAATTCAACCATATTTTGTTCTTGAAAATGTGTATTGGCCAATTCCTTTAATTCTATAGCAGAAATTGACTTGATAGTAGAAATATATTTATCGTAATAATCATACCCTAAATTATATTCCATAATTCCCTTAAACCTATCGGCCATAGCAAACGGGCCATCTACACTGCGCAGGAATGTGCCCAGCATATAGTTTTTAACTAATTCCAATTCGTCCTCGCTTACCAATTCGGTGCGCAAGAGGTTCATTTCGTAATACACTTCTGAAATGGCTTTTTTACAAACATCCACTCCAACTTCGGTAGAAATAAAGAAATAGCCGCTGTTTTTTAACGAAACCATTCCTGAACCTATACCGTAAGTATAACCTTTGTCTTCTCTAATGTTTGCCATCAGGCGAGAACCAAAATATCCTCCAAAAACGGTATTCAGCACCAGGAGTTTTTGATAATCGGGATGTGTTTTATTAAACATTACTTTTCCGATACGAATGGCCGATTGCACAGCATCTTCCCTGTAGATGAGTTGTTCTCTGTCTGTAAAGGTATCGATGGGTGTGCTTTTTATTTCTAAATCTCCATCAGATGTCCAGTCGTTTCCGCCAAAATGTTCATCCAACAGGGTGTACACATCATCATTTACTTTGCCGGCCATAATTATTTTGCAGCTATTGGCTTTGTAAAAGGTAGAATAAAATTCTTTCAGCTTAGCAATGGTTATGGCATCAAAATCTTTTTCTACCACATTAATTCCATACGGATGTTTGGCTCCAAAAATTAATTCTGAAAAACGTTTGCGGGCCAGATTAGCCACCTTTTGATTATTGACAAAGAATTTTTGTTTTTTGTTTTGAAGATGGGTGTCTAATTCGGCCTGAGGAAAAGCAGCATCTTTAATTATTTGTTCAACCACCGGCAATGTGGCTTTTAAATGCTTATTCAATGTATACAGCACCACAGAAGCATTGTCTTGCTGAACGCTGGTTTCCAAAAAAGCTCCGTAATAATCTACCGCATCGGCTATCTGAGCCGCATTCATTTTAGAAGTTCCTTCTTCGAGCATAGCATTAACAGTGGATGCTTGCAAAGGCATTTTTTGCTGATACATTCCGGCCGAAAACAAAAACTCAATTTTAATTAACTCCTGAGTTCCTGCATTTACAGCATAAACCGGAATATTGTTTCGCAAACGTTTTTCGCTTGCATGTATCATTTCTACTTTCTCTACCGTTCTGAATGCCGGAGGAGTGGTTCTGTCTAAAGTTTGCATACTATTCAATCTATATCTGTTTTTTTTGCATTAATGCAAAATGGTTACCATCATTATTTCGCCTTCCTGAGTAATCAAACTCACTTGTCGTCCACCTATAAAATGTACACCATCGGGAGCAAAGGAGCCTAAACCAGCCCACACAGCATGACCTGCATACTGGGCATTATTGGGTTCGTTAAAGTAAGTTAGTCTTTCTTTATTGCTTCCGTCCGGATTCATGCGCCACCAGTCTGTGCCTCCCGAAGTGCTTTTGGTACTGCTCATCCACACTATTTTGCTGCCATCGGGTTTGTAAAACGCATGTTCGTTATAATCTTTGTCGGTAAGTTGATTCAGATTATTACCTAAGGTATCTATTGTATAAATGTGTTCGTCTAGAAAAGAAGCCTGATGCAGGTCGCTGCAAAAAATAATTTTGCTGTCGTCAGGCGAAAAACCATAACTCTCGTAAAAAGCATCCACCACCGGTTCGAGGGTGCGAATATTACTTATTTCGGGAACACTATCGGAAGCTCTGAATTTAAAATCTGCAATTTTTATAGTCCAATATCCGGCCTGTTGAAGCGGAACAGCCAGGTTGGGTTGAGTTTTTCGGTCGGTCCACACTATCTGTCTACCATCGTGAGAAAATCGGGGAGCTATTACTCCATGGTCGTAATCGTTTACCAAATCTACCAGTTTATAAGCCTTGGTGGCATCGCTGCTCATAATCCAAATGTCGGTGTAAGCACCAAAACCGGGCAAAGCATCGGTAGACGAACCCGGATGTGTAGCTTTTTCTACTGTCATTAATAACCATTTTCCGGAAGGATGCCAGTAAGGGCAAGCTATGTGTTTATTGGGCAAAGCCGGATGATTGCAAGTTAAACATACATCGTTAGAACCATCAGGGTTGGCAAAATGAATGTCGTAATATCCATCGCTTTCTTTGGCAGAGTAGGCTATTCGGTTGCTACCCGACTGATCCCACCCTACATCTAAGCCATGAGCACGAAAGGTAGTAACCACAGTGGGCAATGCATCGGGTACTGTATCTTTTTTGCAGGACGATAAAACCACCGCCATGCAAGCAATTATTAAAACTCTTTTCATACACTAGTAATTGGAGGTAAAGATAGAGAGTATTTAACAAACAATGGTATTTATTGCATTATTTGCGATTAAAGGATAAATAGGGCAGGGGAGGGCAGGGGCTGATTTACTTTATGAAAAAATAAGAGACAGCAAAACCCAACAATACAAAACCAAGCACTAACACCACGAATGCAATTATAGAACGCGGGTTAGCAAAGTTAATAGTCCAACCCATCATTTTGTTTAGCTTAGGAGGAAAAATGCGTTTGTCGTTTTTGTTGTAATAAAATGTTCCCCATATCCAGTTATCTGGGTCTTCCGGTTGAATTGCGTTGTTTTTCATTTGTTGAAATTGTTGTTGTTTGTTGATTGTTTTTCTGCAAATGCGAGCGTTTTTCGCTCATGTTTATCTTTCTGTCGCGTATCGCCACCTAATAACCGGCACGAGCGAAACACGTTCGCGCCTGCGGGCTGTATAAATTAATTTATTAAATGAGTCTGTAATTGCAAATAAAGTTACTTCTTAAATTTGGGTAGACCAGATTTAGCTAATATTTCATTTGCTTTTTTTAGTTTTTCGGGAAACAATACTTTACTTCCAAACTTTTCCAATTTTTTATCAAATACAATGATTGGAACTTTAGATTGATTTAATTTTTTGATGTTCATTTGTAATTTTATTTTGTGAATTTATTTTCTTTTTTTGTTATTAAAAATGCCTCGTAATCTTCGCCTACAACAAATTCTTCCCAGTCTCCTTCGGAGTTATAACCGAATACTATAAAGTCTTCTGCTATTTCGGTAAGATTATTTGTTATTCCCATTCTGTATAATCTTGTTCTGATTGATGTGCTACCTGTGGCTAATATCCACGCTTTTGGATGCTTCTCTGTGAATGCATAAACAGTGGATGCTACGGTTGCCAATACTTTTAAGCTATCTCCATTGTTAGTAACTGTTAGGTCGTTTATACTTTTTGTAGCTTCATCATAATCTCCAAAGCCAAGATTGAAAACGTTTTCGGTGCTTGTTTCGGTATATTCTACAATTTTTTTAATTAATCCTTTAGGTCCTTCGCTTATAAATTCATAATAAAGCAAACGCTTTTCGGAACGGTATTGATATTTAGGATGCTTCATTTTATGGGTGCAAAGATATTGATTTTTTTGTTGCTATATGCTATCTGCAAACGCGAGCGTTTTTCGCTCGTGTTTATTTTTCTGTGGCGGCTCGCCACATTTTTTATTTAATACTCTTGGTGGCGAGACGCCACCTAATATCCGGCACGAGGGAAACACGTTCGCGCCTGCGGGCTGTATAAATTAATTTTTTAAATGAGTCTGTAATTGCAAATAAAGTTACTTCTTAAATTTGGGTAGACCAGATTTAGCTAATATTTCATTTGCTTTTTTTAGTTTTTCGGGAAACAATACTTTACTTCCAAACTTTTCTAATTTTTTATCAAATACAATGATTGGAACTTTAGATT
>CAIYIS010000014.1 GCA_903926385.1 uncultured Bacteroidota bacterium | reverse complement strand
AGGGGAATAGAGGCCCCACCCATCCTCCCCGAAGGGGAGGGGAGAAGGGCCTAAATAATAGATAATAATTTAACACGTAACAATTCCTCCCCTTCGGGGAGGTTAGGAGGGGCTTATGATACAAATAGGAATTATCGGTTCAGGCGCTATGGGCGCAGGAATAGCGCAGGTTGCAGCAGCTGCCGGACATCAGGTTATCGTTTTCGATACCGACCAGAACGCACTCAATAGAGCAAAAGTAAATCTGGAAATAACACTGAAGAAATTAGTGGAGAAACAAAAATTGACGCAATCTCAAGCGGATAAAATTATTTCTTTAACCAGTTATGCCAATGAATTAAGCCAATTCAAAGATTGCGGATTAGTTATCGAAGCCATTGTTGAAATGCTGGAAGTAAAACAAAAATTGTTTTCAGAACTCGAAACAATTGTTTCCGGGCAGTGTGTTTTGGCAACCAATACTTCTTCATTATCTATAGCCTCTATCGGGTCGGCATGTACAAAACCCGAAAGAGTAATTGGTATTCATTTCTTCAATCCTGCTCCTGTTATGCCTTTGGTCGAAATAATTCCTTCTCTTCTGACAGACAAGGATGTAATTTCTGAATCAAAAAAAATTATTGATAGTTGGGGAAAAACAACCGTTCTTACCAAAGATACACCCGGCTTTATTGTCAACCGTGTGGCCCGCTCCTATTATGGGGAGGCTATTCGGATTTATGAAGAAGGCATGGCCGACTTTGCAACCATCGACTGGGCAATGAAAACCTTTGGTGGTTTTAAAATGGGGCCTTTTGAACTCATGGATTTTATTGGCAACGATATTAATTATAAAGTTACTGAAAGTGTATGGACTCAGTTTTTTTATGAGTCAAGATTCAAGCCATCGCTTACTCAAAAGCGATTGTTCGAAGCAAAACTCTTCGGAAGGAAATCGGGTAGGGGGTATTATCATTATTCCGAAGGTGCAACAATTCCTGAACCAAATACGAATAAGGATTTGGGTGAATATATTTTTAATCGTGTTATTGCTATGCTCATCAATGAAGCGGTTGATTCGTTTTATTTGAAGTTAGCAAGCCGAGATGATTTGGATTTGGCGATGGTTAAAGGGGTGAATTATCCGAAAGGATTGTTAAAATGGGCGGATGAAGTAGGTTTGCAAAATGTGTATAATACCTTGGATGTGCTTTATGAATTGTACAACGAAGAGCGCTATCGCCCGTGCATACTGATGAAACTGATGATTAAGGATAATAAGAAGTTTTATTAATATAGTTGATGGTTGTTAGTTGATGGTTGTTGGGAACAGGACACACAAACATCAGCGAGTAACTATTGCCTTTAAATTAAAAACAAATAGAATGAATACAGCCAACAAAATAGTAGCTAAGATGATTGCCGAAGACAATTTCAGTCGCTGGCTTGGGATTGAGCCGATACTAATTGAAGATGGACATTGTATTTTGAAAATGAAAATACGCGAAGAGATGGTGAACGGGCTTGGTTCGGCACATGGAGGAATTGCGTTTTCGTTTGCTGACAGTGCGCTTGCTTTTGCTTCTAATTCATACGGGCGGCTGAGTGTTGCGCTGGAATGTTCTATTACGTTTGCCATTCCTCTAATGACAGGAGATGAGATTACCTGCGAAGCCACAGAGTTGAGTTTGACAAATAAAACAGGAACTTATCATATTGAAATTTCGAATCAGAAGAAACAAAAAGTAGCCTTTTTTAAAGGCACAGTTTATAGGACATCGAAAATTTGGGAGAGTTAGGATTTCAAATTGCAGATTGTCAAAAAAAGCAATAGAACAATAGAACATTTGAACAATAGAAAAGGGGAAGAATAAGGAACTGAGGATTTACCTATATTTGCCGAACTAAAAAAAAGAGAATGAAACAAGCATATATTATAGATGGGGTGAGGACTCCGATTGGAAATTTAGGAGGAACGCTGTCGACTTTGCGTACGGATGATTTGGCGGCAATGGTGATAAGGGAATTGGTGAAGCGAAATGCCAAGATTGATGTGTCGGCAATAGGCGATGTGATATTGGGCTGTGCGAATCAGGCGGGTGAAGATAACCGCAATGTGGCTCGTATGGCTTTGTTGCTGGCTGGTTTGCCTTATACTGTTCCGGGAGAAACGGTGAATAGATTATGTGCTTCGGGTTTGTCGGCTTGTATGAGTGCTGCTCGTGTGATAATGACGGGTGACAGCGACTTGATGATAGGAGGAGGAGTGGAAAACATGACTCGTGGTCCGTGGGTGATTTCGAAAACGGCTACTGCTTTTGGCAGAGATGCTCAGATGTTTGATTCTTCGTTTGGCTGGAGATTTATCAACCCGAAAATGAAAGAGCTTTACGGCATTGAAGGAATGGGCGAAACTGCCGAAAACCTTGCTGAAAGAGATAAGATAAACAAGGAAGATCAGGATAAATTTGCTGTATGGAGTCAGCAGAAAGCTGGGGCCGCTCAGGCAAAAGGAAGATTTGCAAAAGAAATAATGACGGTGGAGATACCTCAGAAAAAAGGAGAACCCAAGCTTTTTGATAAAGATGAATTTATGCGCCCCGACACTACTATGGAAGGTTTGGCAAAGCTAAAAGGTGCGTTTAAGAAAGAAGGAGGTTCGGTTACTGCGGGTAATGCTTCGGGACTGAATGATGGGGCTGCTGCGATTTTGCTGGCTTCGGAAGAAGGAATAAAGAAATACAATCTTACTCCAAAAGCGAGAATTGTTTCGAGCGGAGTGATTGGTGTGGAGCCACGCATTATGGGTATTGGGCCTGTGGAGGCGAGTAACCTTGCTTTGAAAAGAGCAGGTTTAACTATGAAAGATATGGACATTATAGAACTGAACGAGGCGTTTGCGGCACAGTCGCTGGCTTGTACTCGTGCATGGGGATTAGCAGATAATGATTCGAGAATAAATCCGAATGGAGGAGCTATAGCTCTTGGGCATCCGTTAGGCATGAGTGGTGCACGGATTTTAAATTCGGCATCTATTGAATTGCACGAACAAAATAAACGCTATGCTTTGGTTACTTTGTGTATTGGAGTGGGGCAAGGGTTTGCGGTTATTATAGAAAAATGCTAAATAATAAAATGAATAAACCAAAACCTATTTTCGAAAAACGCATCTTTTGGGATGTAGATTTTGATAATTTGGATTATGACAAACATCCAAATTGGGTGATTGAACGTGTGTTCGACAGGGGAGATGTAGAAGATATAAGGCAATGCCGAAGGTATTATGGTGATGAGAAAGTGAAGGAGGCGTTGTTAAATGCAAAATTTCTTTTTGAACATCGTATGCATTTAGCAGCGGCAGTTATTGATGAACCAATAGAAAAATTCAGATGTTACAAACTTCGGCAATTGAACCAGGGACCCTGGCCTTATTAAAACGACTTATGAATGTTCCTGAATTGCAAGGAGCATCACTTGTAGGTGGCACGGCATTAGCTTTAAAGTTTGGGCATAGAAAATCTATTGACTTGGATTTATTTGTCAACGAAAATTTCAAACAGAAGGAGATTGAAATGGCATTAGAAAGGGAGTTTGGAAGTGAATTTGTTTATGAACCAACCAAAATTACATTTGCGGTGTTTTGTATGATTCAAAGTATAAAGGTGGATATTGTAAATTATCCTCATCCAATTTTGAAGCCAATAGAATTAATGGAAGGAATTTCATTTTATGATAATGCGGATATCTCGGCTATGAAAATAAATGCAATACTTGGACGAGGAAACAAAAAAGACTTTTTTGATTTGGCTGAATTATTAAAGCATTATTCGTTGGGGCAAATTATGGAATGGTATAAGAAGAAGTATCCAAATCAAATGATCTTAATTTCGATACCGAATGCCATCACTTATTTTGAAGATGCTGAACAAAGCGAAAATCCGTTGAGTTTGAATGGGGAAACATGGGAAAGTGTGAAGAACAGTATAAAAAAAGCAGTAAGAGATTATTTGGCATAAATCCTAAATCTAAAAATCCTAAATCCTAAATTTAAAAATGATATACGAATTCAACGGATACAAACCGGTTATTCACGAAAGTGCTTTTGTTCATCCGCAAGCTGCGGTAACGGGGAATGTGATTATCGGCAAAGATGTTTACATTGGCCCGGGAGCAGCTATTAGAGGAGATTGGGGGCAAATCATTATTGAAGACGGATGCAATGTTCAGGAAAATTGTACCATTCACATGTTTCCCGGAACAACGGTATTATTGAAAGAAGCGGCACACGTTGGACATGGTGCCATTATTCACGGAGGAACGATTGGTAAAAATGCTCTGATTGGAATGAATGCAATTATTATGGATAATGCTGTGATAGGCGATAACTGCATTATCGGTGCGTTGTGCTTGGTGCCTGCCAATATGGTGATACCCGAACGAAAAATGGCAGTTGGCAATCCGGCTAATATTATAAAAGATGTAACTGATGCTATGATTGAATGGAAAACAGCAGGCACAAAACTTTATCAGCAATTGCCTGCCGATTGCCACGCAACATTAAAGCAATGCGAGCCATTGAGAGAGGTTGAAGTTAACAGACCCAAACAGCAAGATATTTATAAGACATGGAAATCCTCAAATCCTAAATCAAATAATCCTAAATCCTAAATTTCAAATGAACTTAATTTTACATTTTATACTTGTCAATTCTGAATTTAACAAGGGCTTAGCCGATGATTTATACGAAGGACAGGAAACCGAAGACAATATAAAACACCTTTGGGAAGACGAAATGAAGGTTTCGGAGCCGGTGAAGGAATTTAAAATTAAGAACAATGCCATTTATACTCTTGCCGGTTACTATCCCGACAATTCAAACTTTAGCTTTGAAATTTGGGATATGACCTTGGTCGATTGCCTCACCGAAGGTGGACAAGAAATGAAATTTGCGGTTTCTAAAAAGCTCATTAAAAAAACTGAAAAAGTGGTGGACGAGCCAACAGGTGATACGCATTTGTATTTTTACCTCCATGATAAATTTCCGCTCGAAAATCCAATGGATGGGGTATATATTCTAAAATCTGATTTCCCGAAAGAGTTAAAGAAGAAATAAGGGGGTAGGATTTCAAATTTCAAGTTGAGAGGAGGGAAATTTAGCCACAGATTTACTGATGGAATTTTAGAATTTTAGATTTGAAGAATTTTAGAATGAAAAGGAGGAATGACAGCAATTTGCTGATACATATTGTAATGAATAACATCCTGATGTTCGTTTAAGAGTGTAAAGCTGTTTTCAAAATCCAGAAACAACGATTCCAAATTGTTTTTCGACATTCTGAAATCCAAATATGCCATTTCACTTTGGTTTGATGGCATTCTGAAATCCAAATGTGTCATTTCACTTTGGTTTGATGACGTTCTGAAATCCAAATGTGTCATTTCACTTTTGTTTGATGGCATTCTGAAAACAGAATGTGTCATTTCACTTTGGTTATGCTCCCCTCCCCGTCCACAATGCCACATAACACTTTTTTATCATTTATCTACACTTTTGGAATGATTAGTTTTTTTTAGTTAAAAAGTATTTGTATAGAAAAGTATCAATATATCAATACAAAATCAAAGAAGAAGAGAAGCAAGAAATTATTAATTATGGATGTGTATTTCGAAGTTCTCATTCCTAACCCTCCAATCCTAAATCTTAATTTTTTCAACATAATACGAACAAAATTTTACCATATAATATTAATTACTACTTTTGCGCTCGATTTTAAAAAAAAGTAATCATTCAAACTTAAATAATGTCATTATCTAAAGGTAAAATAGCACAGGTAATCGGACCCGTAATCGATGTAACATTCGAAGGCGGAGCAACGTTGCCAAACATTTTGGAAGCATTGGAAGTAACGAAACCCAACGGGCAAGTAGTTATTTTAGAAACTCAAAAACACACAGGAGAAGATACTGTTCGTACTATCGCTATGGACTCTTCGGATGGTTTATATCGTGGTCTGGAAGTAAGAAGTACAGGGGCTGGTATTACTATGCCGGTTGGAGAACAAGTTAAAGGACGTTTGTTTAACGTGGTAGGCGAAGCTATCGATGGTATTGGTGCTGTGTCGAACAAAGGCGGAGCTCCTATTCACCGTGACCCACCTAAATATGAGGATTTAAGTACTTCTACTGAAGTTTTATATACAGGTATCAAAGTAATCGACCTTTTGGAGCCTTATGCAAAAGGTGGTAAAATCGGTTTGTTTGGTGGTGCTGGTGTTGGTAAAACCGTATTGATTATGGAGTTGATCAACAACATTGCAAAAGGATACGAAGGATTATCTGTGTTTGCAGGTGTTGGAGAGCGTACTCGTGAAGGAAACGACTTATTGCGTGAGATGATTGAATCGAACGTTATTAAATATGGCGAAGAGTTTAAACATTCGATGGAAAAAGGCGGATGGGATTTGACTAAAGTGGACATGAAAGAGTTGGAGAAATCTCAAGCTACTTTGGTGTTCGGCCAAATGAACGAGCCTCCAGGAGCGCGTGCTCGTGTGGCTTTGTCAGGATTAACCATGGCAGAGTATTTCCGTGATGGTGATGAAAAATCGGGCGGTCGCGATATCTTATTCTTTATTGATAATATCTTCCGTTTTACACAAGCAGGTTCAGAGGTGTCAGCGTTGTTAGGTCGTATGCCATCAGCGGTGGGTTACCAACCAACATTGGCTACCGAAATGGGATTGATGCAAGAGCGTATTACATCTACTAAGAGAGGTTCTATTACTTCAGTACAAGCGGTGTATGTGCCTGCAGATGACTTAACCGATCCGGCTCCGGCTACAACATTTGCCCACTTGGATGCTACTACAGTATTGAACCGTAAAATTGCTGAGTTAGGTATTTATCCTGCTGTGGATCCATTGGATTCTACATCTCGTATCCTTACTCCAATTGTATTGGGAGATGCACACTACAACACAGCGCAACGTGTTAAAAACATTCTTCAGCGTTACAAAGAACTTCAGGATATCATCGCCATCCTTGGTATGGACGAGCTTTCGGAAGAAGATAAATTGGTTGTATCGCGTGCAAGACGTGTTCAACGTTTCTTATCACAACCTTTCCACGTAGCTGAACAGTTTACAGGATTAAAAGGTGTGTTTGTACCTATCGAAGATACTATCAAAGGATTCAACATGATTATGAATGGAGAAGTGGATGAATATCCTGAAGCAGCATTCAACCTTGTTGGTACTATTGAAGATGCTATCGAAAAAGGTAAAAAATTATTAGCTGAATCGAAATAATAAAGCAAAACTAAAAAAATGCATTTAGAAATAATAACTCCGGAAACTAAATTATTCAGTGGCGATGTGGAAGCCGTAAAACTTCCCGGTGCTGATGGTTCGTTTGGTGTTTTGGATAACCACGCACCCATGATTGCTTCGCTTAAAAAAGGGATAGTAAAAGTTACTGATTCCAAAAAACAAGTGGAGAGTTTTGAGATTAACGGAGGTGTGGTTGAAGTATTAAACAATAAAGTAATTGTGCTGGCCGAAAAGGCATAGTTAACAATCGACTGTTATTAAATCCCGTTTTGCACGTGTGCAGGACGGGATTTTTTGTTATAATTTCGTTTTAAAATTATAACAAAATGAAAAAGGCAAAACTCTTTATTGTTTTTGCAATTGCAATTTTGGGTGCAAATGCTCAGACTCCAATTTCTTTTCCTTCACGAGATAGTGTTAAAATAACAGCCGATTTGTATTTCATTTCCGATTCGTTGCCGTATATTATTCTTTGTCATCAGGCTGGATACAGCAGAGGTGAATACCGCGAAACAGCATGGAAATTCATGAAATTTGGGTTTAATTGTATTGCTTTAGACGCTCGTTCAGGTAACGAAGTTAAAGGAATTGAAAATGAAACAGCCATTGCCGCTAAACAAAAAAACAAACCGGTAACCTATCTGGATGCCGAGAAAGATATATTGTCGGCAATAAGTTATGCGTATAAAAAAAGCAATAAACAGGTTATACTAGTTGGAAGTTCCTACAGTGCTTCTCTGGCTATAAAAATAGGCACCACAAATAAAAAGGTGAAAGCCGTATTGGCTTTTAGTCCCGGTGAATATTTTGGAGATAAACTAAATTTAAAAACTGCGATAAAAGCATATAAAAAGCCACTGTTTGTTACCTCCAGTAAAGAAGAAGCTCCCTCTGTAACCAACTTAATTAGTGAAATTAATTCTCCTCTTGTCACTCAATTTATTCCTGTTCAGTCCGGAATTCATGGCTCGTCTGCTTTGTGGAAAGAAAATCCTAATTACAACGAATATTGGATAGCGGTCATTCGTTTTGTATGCGGACTCAGTAAAGTTAATGGAGTGGCATGTAAATAGAGTTGCCGAATTAAATTTTTAGTTCTATTGAATTTTTAAAATTCAGGGTTTCTTTTTAGTAAAAAAACACAAACTAATGTCTGTTTTTTGTCAGTTTTTTCATTGAATAATAGCATTCACTTTTATAATATATCATTTTTCTTCCCCACTATTTCCTGAACAATTCAATTGTTAATTTACTACCTTTGCCCACCTTTTAATAAGATTGAAAAACTAAAATAAATTAGCATGAAAAAAATACAAATGGTTGACCTAAAAAGTCAATATGAAAAAATAAAAACAGAGGTTGATGCATCCATTCAAAATGTACTTAATAATACAGCGTTTATTAATGGTCCTGAAGTAAAAGAATTTCAGAAAGAACTCGAATCATATTTAGGGGTTAAGCATGTTATTCCTTGTGCCAATGGCACAGATGCTTTACAAATCGCCATGATGGCACTTGGTTTAAAACCCGGTGATGAAGTTATTACTGCCGATTTTACTTATGTGGCAACAGCTGAAGTGATTGGTTTGTTGGGATTAACTCCTGTTTTGGTTGATGTTATTCCTGACACTTTTGATATAGATGTAAAGGCCATCGAAAAAGCAATCACCTCAAAAACTAAAGCCATTGTTCCGGTTCATTTGTTTGGACAATGTGCCAATATGGAAGCCATCATGAGTCTTGCTAAAAAGCATAATTTATATGTAATTGAAGATACAGCTCAGGCCATCGGTGCAGAGTATTATTTTGCTGATGGTTCGAAAAAGAAAGCAGGAACTATCGGAACAGTTGGTTGTACCAGTTTCTTTCCTTCCAAAAACCTGGGATGTTATGGTGACGGAGGAGCAATATTTACGAACGATGATGAATTAGCAGGAAAACTAAGAATTATTGCTAATCATGGTCAAACTGCTCAATACATCCATGATATGATAGGAGTAAATTCTCGCTTGGATAGTATTCAGGCAGCCATATTAAGAATTAAACTTCGTAGTTTGGATGCATACTGTGCAGCCCGAAATAATGCTGCCAGCTATTATGATAAGGCTTTTGCCGGAAATCCTAAACTAAAAACACCTGCAAGGGCATCTTATTCCAATCATGTGTTTCATCAATATACGCTTCAGTTAAACGGGGTGGACAGAAATGCTTTGAGAGAATTTTTAGCAAGTAAAGAAATTCCTGCTATGATTTATTATCCTATTCCTCTTCATAATCAGAAAGCCTATCTTGATCCTCGTTATAAGGATTCAGATTTTCCTGTTACTGAAAAATTATGTGCTTCGGTGGTTTCGTTGCCTATGCATACAGAGTTGGATGAGGAAACTCTTCATTACATTACAACCTCTGTGCTTGAATTTTTGAACAAATAAACAAAACTGAAAACAACCTTAAACTAAACTTTAACTCTAATAATGAACATTGCAGTAATTGGAACCGGATACGTTGGATTAGTTACCGGAACATGTCTAGCCGAAACAGGCAATCACGTAATTTGTGTGGATATAAATAAGGAAAAAGTTGCCAAAATGCAGGCTGGTATTATTCCTATTTTCGAACCTCATTTGGATTTGCTTTTCGAAAGAAACATTAAACAAGGACGACTGACTTTTACAGATAATCTTGCAAATGCCATAGAGCATGCAAAAGTTATCTTTCTGGCTCTTCCTACACCTCCGGGCGAAGATGGTTCGGCCGATTTAAGTTACATACTTGGTGTAGCTGATGATTTAGGCAAAATACTGAAGGAATATAAAGTTATTATTGATAAAAGTACTGTGCCAGTAGGAACTGCTGAAAAGGTAAGAGCTGCTGTTGCTAAAAACACTTCGATAGAATTTGATGTTGTATCTAATCCTGAGTTTTTAAGAGAAGGTTTTGCTGTGGATGATTTTATGAAACCCGATAGGGTAGTAATCGGAACACAATCCGAAAGAGCAAGAAAATTAATGGATGAATTATACAAGCCGTTTGTTCGTCAGGGTAACCCAGTAATTTATATGGACGAGCGCTCAGCCGAATTAACCAAATATGCTGCAAACTCTTTTCTTGCTGCCAAAATTACCTTTATGAATGAAATTGCTAACCTCTGCGAAAAGTTGGGAGCTGATGTGGATGCCGTTCGTATTGGAATAGGTAGTGACGAGAGAATTGGTAAACGTTTCTTATTCCCCGGAATTGGTTACGGAGGAAGTTGTTTTCCTAAAGATGTGCAGGCATTAGCTAAATCGGCATCCGAAGTGGGATACGAATTTAAAATTCTGGAGTCGGTAATGGAGGTAAATGAAAAACAAAAAACCATCATCATTCCAAAAATAAAAGCCTATTTCAACGGTAATTTAAAAGGAAAAACAATTGCGCTTTGGGGACTTGCATTTAAGCCGGATACAGACGATATTCGTGAAGCATCGGCTTTATATATTATTGATGAATTAGTGAAAGAAGGAGCTACTGTTGTAGCATACGACCCGGAAGCAATGAGCAATGTTAAAAATCTTATCGGAGACAAAATTAAATATGCTTCTGATGAATACAATGCGCTTAAAGGAGCTGATGCATTATTGATAGCAACTGAATGGAGCTTATTCCGTACACCTGACTTTGATAAAGTGTCGGAATTATTAAATAGTAAAGTAATTTTTGACGGTCGTAACTTATACGGTATTGATCAGATGAAATCATTAGGGTTTTATTATTCTTCCATAGGAAGAGAAACAGTGAAATAGATTAAGATTTGATTAATCTAAGAGAAGAGAGTTCAAAATTGTTTCCCTTTTCTTTAAATTTTACAAATCAATAAATCACTTTAAATTATGAAAAGAGTTTTAATTACAGGTGCTGCAGGTTTTTTAGGTTCTCACCTATGCGACCGGTTTATGAAGGAGGGTTTTCATGTGATAGGCATGGACAATCTCATAACAGGAGATATGAAAAACATTGAACACCTCATGAAACTTGAGCATTTTGAATTTTATCATCACGATGTTTCTAAGTTCGTTTTTGTTCCCGGTGATTTGGATTTTATTCTTCATTTTGCTTCGCCAGCATCTCCCATCGATTATTTGAAAATTCCTATTCAAACTTTAAAAGTAAGTTCTTTGGGGACACACAACTTGTTAGGGTTGGCAAAAGTTAAAAAGGCTCGAATACTTGTTGCTTCAACATCTGAAGTGTATGGAGACCCTTTGGTTCATCCTCAAACCGAGGAATATTGGGGTAATGTTAATCCTGTAGGTCCTCGCGGTGTGTATGACGAAGCGAAACGATTTATGGAAGCCATGACCATGGCTTATCATACATTTCATGGCTTAGAAACACGGATTATAAGAATTTTTAATACCTATGGTCCCCGTATGAGACTGAATGACGGACGTGTTTTGCCTGCATTTATTGGTCAAGCATTGCGAGGCGAAGATTTAACCATGTTTGGTGATGGTTCTCAAACCCGTTCGTTTTGTTATGTGGATGATTTGGTGGAAGGAATTTATCGATTGCTGATGAGTGATTACACTCAACCGATGAATATTGGTAATCCAAGCGAAATTACAATTAAGGAATTTGGTGAGGAAATAATAAAACTTACAGGTACTTCTCAGAAATTAATTTCACTGCCACTTCCTCAGGATGATCCAAAACAAAGAAAACCTGATATTACAAAGGCCAGAGCTATTTTAGGTTGGGAGCCAAAAGTGAATAGGGCAGAAGGGTTGAAAATAACTTATGAGTATTTCAAATCTTTATCAAAAGAGGAGTTGAACAAGACAGAGCATCGTCAGTTTTAAGTTAAATGAATTACTTTTAAAAAAAACAATTGATATTTCTTAACATGAAAATGTTGAGAAACATAAAAACAATATGGTTATGATAGATAAAATTAAAAACAAAGAAGCCAAGATTGCAGTTATCGGACTTGGATATGTTGGTTTACCAATTGCTTTAGCATTTGCCAGAAAAGTTAAAGTTATAGGTTTTGACATCAATGAAGGTCGGGTAAAAATGATGCAAAACAATGTTGATCCATCTCAGGAGCTAGATTCAACTGCGTTCGAGGGCTGTGACATCGAGTTTACCGCATCCATTGATGTTTTGAAAACTGCTAATTTTTTTATTGTGGCGGTACCTACGCCAATAGACGAATCCAATCGTCCCGATTTGAAGCCATTGTTAGGAGCATCTCGTTCGGTAGGGAAAGCATTAAAAAAAGGAGATTATGTTGTTTATGAATCCACCGTTTATCCTGGTTGTACTGAGGAAGATTGTATTCCCGTATTGGAAAAAAATTCAGGCTTGAAATTTAAAACAGACTTCAAGGTTGGATATTCTCCAGAAAGAATAAACCCCGGAGATAAAGAACACACGATCACCAAAATATTAAAAGTGGTTTCTGGTTGCGATGAAGAATCGTTAAACGTAATTGCTGAAACTTATAAACTAATTGTTGAACCAGGAGTGCATAGAGCAACTTCTATCAAAGTAGCTGAGGCAGCAAAAATTATTGAAAACACACAACGTGATGTGAACATTTCGTTGATGAATGAATTGTCAATGATATTTAGTCGAATTGGAATAAATACTTTTGATGTTCTCGATGCTGCTGGAACAAAATGGAACTTTTTAAAATTTGCTCCGGGTTTGGTTGGTGGACATTGTATTGGTGTAGATCCATATTATTTGACTCATAAAGCAGAAGAATTGGGATATCATGCCAGAGTTATTAATTCTGGCCGATACGTGAATGATTCCATGGGATTTTATGTCGCTAAACAAACCGTTAAAAAAATAATAGCTGCTAAAAAGAATTTAACAGTGTCTCGAGTGCTTGTAATGGGTGCAACTTTTAAAGAAAATGTTAGTGATATTCGCAACTCAAAAGTGTCTGATGTAATCAAAGAATTCAAATCTTTTGGAGTTCATGTGGATGTTGTGGATCCGTATGCCGATTCGGATGAATTGATGCATGAATATGGTTTTGGTTTAACAGAAACAATAGAAGCAGGGTATGATGCCGTGGTTATTTGTGTTAATCATAAAGAGTATTTAAAATTGGATGAAGCCTATTACAAATCTATTCTCTCAGAAGGAGGTATTGTGGTTGATGTTAAAGGAATATTGAGAGGTAAAATAAAAGACTTGACCTATTGGAGTCTATAAAAGAATAAAGCTTTATAATAAATACCGATTCTAGAAAATGAAAAAAATACTAATCACAGGTGGGGCAGGATTTATAGGTTCGCATGTAGTAAGATTATTTGTAAATAAGTATTCAGGTTATCAAATTTTTAATTTAGATAAACTAACTTATGCCGGTAATTTGGCCAATCTAAAGGACATTGAGAATAAACCAAATTACACTTTTATTAAAGGTGATATTGTAGATTCTGAATTTATCAGCAAACTTTTTAGTGAACACAAATTTGATGCGGTTATTCATTTAGCTGCTGAGAGTCATGTTGACCGCAGTATCAGTAATCCGTTAGAATTTGTGATGACAAATGTTATTGGCACCGTTAATCTCTTGAATGCGGCAAAGACTATTTGGCAACCCTCGACTGGTAATAATGGTCGCTTTTATCATGTTTCAACTGATGAAGTATATGGTACCTTAGGAGAAACCGGATTGTTTACCGAGGCTACTGCTTATGACCCGCATAGTCCATATTCCGCTTCAAAAGCAAGTTCCGACCACTTTGTTAGAGCATATCACGATACTTTTCGAATTGACATAGTTATTTCTAATTGTTCAAATAATTATGGTTCGTATCATTTTCCAGAAAAATTAATTCCACTTTCTATTTATAATATCAAAAATAGTAAACCTATTCCAGTTTATGGAAAAGGTGAAAATATTCGTGATTGGTTGTTTGTAGAAGATCATGCCAGAGCAATCGATGTTATTTTTCATAAAGCTAAATCAGGAACCACTTATAATATAGGTGGACATAATGAATGGACAAATATTGATTTGATTCGTTTGCTTTGTAAGATAATGGATAAAAAACTCAATCGTGCAGAAGGCGAATCGGCTAAACTTATCACTTTTGTAAAAGACAGAGCAGGTCACGATTTGCGTTATGCAATAGATTCAACAAAATTACAGAAAGAACTTGGTTGGACTCCATCGCTTCAATTTGAAGAAGGTTTGGAAAAAACGGTAGAGTGGTTTCTGTCCAATGAAGAGTGGCTTAACAATGTTACTTCGGGAGAGTATAAAAAGTACTACGAAGAACAATACACAAAAAGATAACCAAGATAAGTGCTTTGCAATTCTTTTCTGAACCAACAATCAAAAATGTACAATTCTCCATTTCATAAAAAGGATATTTCCAATCAAGTGTTCTTGATTACCGGTGGTGCAGGTTTTATTGGTTCCAATTTGGTTGAGTACCTCATAAAATACAATGCGAAAAAAGTAATTGTTCTAGATAATCTTGCAACCGGATTCTTAGAGAATATTCAACCTTTTATGGGGTTGGAAAATTTTCAATTTATCGAAGGTGATATATGTAATTTACAAGATTGCCATTTGGCTTGCGAGGGAGTAGATTATGTTTTTCATGAGGCGGCTTTGGGTTCTGTTCCCCGTTCTATTCAAAACCCAATGGCCACGCATAATGTAAATGCCACAGGTTTTATTAATATGCTTATTGCTTCACGCGATGCTAAAGTAAAACGATTGGTTTACGCCAGTTCTTCTTCTGTTTATGGAGATAGTAAGATATTACCTAAAGTTGAAAGACAAATTGGGCGACAACTTTCGCCATACGCTGTTTCGAAAATGACAAATGAATTGTATGGCGAAATATTTGCAAAGACCTACGAAATGGAAATAATAGGTTTGAGGTATTTCAATATTTTTGGGCCACGCCAAAATCCGAATGGAGCTTATGCAGCCGCCATTCCGTTATTCATTAATTGGCTTTTAAATAATGAATCGCCATCAATAAATGGAGATGGAGAACAAACCCGCGATTTTACTTTTGTGGAGAATGCTGTTCAAGCCAATATTAAAGCTATGTTTGCTGCTGATATCAATACACATGGTGACGTGTATAATATTGCTGTAGGAGAAAGAGTGTCGTTGAATCAACTGATGACTGTATTACAAAAATTAATTGGCACCAACCTACCTCCCTTGTATAAAGCCGATAGGGCAGGGGATGTGAGAGATTCGTTGGCTGATATTTCAAAAGCACAAATTAATCTTGATTATACTCCTTCTATCAAAATTGAAGAAGGATTAAAATATACATTAGGTTGGTTTAAAAAAATTCGGAATTAATAATTCATCAAGGTTTTTGGGATTAATAACTATATTGAAAAATAAAATTAACAAACTATAAAGTGGGATTATTTAGCAGATTCAAAAAAAATAAGCGCCTTACAACTCCGGTGGACTTATCGTTGGTGGAAGTGGATATGCATTCTCATTTTATTCCCGGAATTGACGATGGAGCCAAAACCATTGAAGATAGTGTGGAAATGATTTCAGGTATGGCCGAATTGGGCTACCGTAAGGTGATAACCACTCCTCATATCATGAGCGATTATTATAAAAATACACCCGAGATTATTCTTGGTGGTATGGAGAATGTTAAAAGAGCTTTGCAAAAGGCCGATGTTCCCATTGCAATGGAAGCGGCTTCGGAATATTATCTTGATTTTGATTTTGAAAGAAAATTGACCGAAGAAAAACTACTTACTTTCGGCAAGAATTATTTGTTGTTCGAAATTTCATACATGAACCCACCTGATAATTTGTTTCATGTTATTTTTAAAATGCAAACAATGGGATATAAGCCAATTTTAGCCCATCCGGAACGTTATAATTTTTGGCATACAGATTTTCAGAAATATGAAGATTTTGTAGACAAAGGAATTTTACTGCAAATGAACATTAATTCTCTTTCAGGATATTATTCTATGGGCACAAAATTGATTGCTGAAAAATTGATTGAGAAAAAAATGATTTCGTTTATCGGTACCGACTGTCATCACAGCGGACATATAAAACTAATGAAAGATGTTGTGTACGAACCCTACCTAAAACAATTAGTGGAAAGTGGAATGTTGCTTAATCATACTCTTTAAATCTTGGTTTTATAGATTATTCTTCCCTTTATTTTTCCAATAAACAGCAAAGAAAATAATGAGTCCTACTATACCTATGGCGAGGGTAAACAATGATTGTCCAAGGTGAATTACCGTGGCAAGGGTTTTACCCCATTCTTGGCTGAGGCCGTAAAGCATACAAACACCTGTAACAAAAAAATGATAAGTACCCATACCTGCTCCCTGCACAGGAATAGAACGACCGATGGTTCCGATACTCAAAATACTCAGGCAAGCACCGATGGTTAGCACTGATGTTTGAGGAAAAACAAAAAACCAGAAATAGGTCATCAGGTAATAACATATCCAAATACAAACGGTATAAACGATAAATAGTTTTTTTTGTTTAAGCTTTGCAATGCTTGTTATTCCTCGTTTTAATCCTTCAGCAAATTGAACAAGAAGGCGGGGCGACTTGCGAAGAATATATTTCCGGAAATGATAGAAGATAAAAGCCGCGATAACAACGAATGCAATAATGATGAAAAGGAGAGTGATATTTCCATTTTTTATTTTCAAAAAAATAAGATTGTAAAGAGGATAAAAGACAATTGTTTTTAAATACTCCATTATCTCTCTAAACTGCAATACTAAGGTAAGCAGTAACAAAATTACCAAAGTGATGACATCAACAATCCGTTCGATGATAACGGTTCCTAATAGTTCCATGAAAGGAATGTCGTGTTGCTTTTTTAGCGAAAGACATCGCGTAACTTCGCCCAAGCGAGGAATAACAAAACTTACAAAATAAGAAATAGATAAAGCAGCAAAGGCATTATAAAACTTAGTGGAATAACCCATGGCTCTAATAAGCATTTGCCAGCGGAGTGTGCGAATGATATACACCATAAGTGAAACAAGCATGACAAGGTAAAACCAAGAAAAATTTCCGGTCTTTATATTTTCTTTAAGTTCGTTAAATTCAAAATTTCTAAAAAAGTAATAACTAAGCAAAACTCCTATGCTAAGAAAGAGGAAGTATTGTATTACTTGTATAGCTTTTGATTTCATTTTTTTCTGTTGTGATGTTTTCTTTATTCAGAATAACTAAAGTGTTAACATGAATTCCTGTTTTATATATGATTTTCCATTAATCACAATTTCAACAAAGTGATTGCCCTTAAAATGAGTTCGAGTGGATAGGTTGATGAAGGGCTGAGATTTGGTTATGTGTACAGATTGATTAGGTAACAATTCAATTTCTTTTAATTTGAAAATTTTCGGAGAAATCTCTCCTGATTTTTTTACATACCCAATGGCATAATCAATCACTAATTTTTGATTGGTTGATTTGTGAGAAATTAAATCGAATTCAAAGTGGAGCGATTCACCTAATTTTAATTTTGATTTGTTTAGTTTGAAATTACTGACTTCTACTTTTACATTTTTCTCAAAATTAAATACAGCAAGCGATTCCTGATTCCCTTTCTTAATAAGCGTTCTGCCGGCATGTTTAATTATCCAAGCAGTATGAGGATTAGTTCTATCCCATTCATTCATTACCTGAAGCAAATAGGAAGAATGATTTTTCGAAAAATCGTTGAGATGATTTGCTACTGATTTTTTAACATACAACTCTTCATCAGCTTTTAATTTTTCAAGGATAGGCCTGGTAACTCCAGGGTTTTTGATTACCTCATCCAGATTAAACGACCAAGGTAAACGAGAACGACTGCCTTCGCTGGCCAGCCTGCGAACATGATGGTTTTTATCATCAGCCCACTTTTGCATTACTTTTAGTGTTTTAGAAAAATCCCTTTTCAGATACTGCCGAATAGCAAATTCGCTGGAACCAAAACGGGTAAAGTATTTCAACGCTTCCATTGATAAATTAAAATCATCGTGCCCGTATTGCCCAACATAATCAGGGAATACAAGGGCTGTATAGGTTCCTTTAAAAGCCGAAACAACTTCGTATAGAATATTAAGTGATTTAGAATAATCAGATGGTAAATAATTTTTCATTACAACGGATGTATTGCGCAACCGCTCATTAAGCGAGAGAGACTCTAAACCTGAAATTACATTTTTTACAAATCCATCTATAGCAAAACGCTTGTCTGCCTTATGCAATTCGTCAGCCAGGCGCTGATAAAATGCTTTATTAAACATATCTTTTAATGCATCTGCCATAACTGTTTTTTAAGAATTGTAAATTTGCATCACGGTAATTTCTGGCATTATCCCAACTCTTCCGGGATAGCCCAGAAAACCTAGCCCTCGATTTACATACAAATGTTGTTTGTCTTCCGTATAAAAACCTGCCCATTGCTTATAAATATATTGTGATGGGCTCCACTTAAATCCGGGTAATTCAATGCCAAACTGAAATCCATGCGTATGTCCACTGAAAGTAATATCAATATCTTTATAATCTTTAATTACCTGCATACTCCAGTGGGATGGATCGTGAGATAAAAGAAGTTTTACAGGATATTTTTCTGTTCCCGCATGGGCCAGTTTCATATTTCCATACTTTGGGAAATGCATTTGACCTCCCCAGTTTTCAATTCCTAATAATGCTATTTCTGTATCCCCTCGCTTAATAGATACATGTTCATTCTGCAACAATCTCCAACCAAATTTAGCGTGGGCTTGTTTTAAATCGTGTAAGTTTTGATCTTTTGCCTCAGGCGTATCCCATGATACATAATCTCCATAATCATGATTTCCAAGCACACTGTAAACTCCATGCGGAGCTTTCAATTTACTCAACACATCAATAAATGGTAGCGTTTCGTCTGCACGGTTATTTACAAGGTCGCCTGTAAATAGGATTAAATCTGGTTTTTGCTTTAGTACTATTTCGATGGCTTTTTCAACATGTTCAGTCGAAATAAAACTTCCTAAATGAATATCTGAAATTTGAACAATTTTTATTCCGTTGAAAGCAGATGGCAACTGTGGCAATATCACCTTTTGTGAATGAATGGTGTAATTAAAAGCTCCTTTAACCATACCATATATAAAGCTTGCAAATGGTAAGGCAGCCATTCCAAGGGCAATATAATTTAAGAACTGCAGGCGGGAAACAGCATGAGGATTTTTAATTATCTCTCTTGTTTCTGAAGCGGGGGTTTTTATCAAATAGCTCCATATCCAGCGAAACAACCTGATTAAATCATCGGTAGCTAGAAAAACAGAGCCAATAATTTTACAGATAATTATTAGTAGGAAAAATGAAAAGACATATACTCTGATAAAGGGAGGAAGATTAATGTAATTAACCAAAACTACAGTTACTAGAAAAAGCATGGAAAGAGCCGTAAAACCCCAGTAGATATAATATACCGTATTCCTTCTGGAAGCAGCCGTTCCTTTTAATATGGTAACTATGGCTTGAAAAAAATAAAGGTCAATTAAAAAAAGAACGATTCCTGTTAAAAGTACTCGAATAGTAATATTCATTTTTGTTTATGCTAATATATATGGTATGTGGGTAAAAGAAAAACATATATTATTCAATTGTCCGAATAATATATGTTTCCTTTACATTAAATCAATGAAATACGAGGTATAAATTATTTCTTTGATTTTACATCCATCAAATCCAATTTAATTCTGATTCCATCCATCTCTGCTTTCAGCAAAGCATTTTCTGATTTCAATTCTGAAATATCTTTTTTCAAAGCAGCATTTTCGTTGGTTTGGTTCTGCAATTTTTTCATTGCATCATTCAAATCGTCTGTGCGTTTTTTTAAGGCCTGAATGGCTGCCATATTAATTCCGTCAATATCCAAGGTATTGATAGTGGTGTCGCTGGTTCCATCTAAATGAAATGCAAGATAAAAATCCTGAGCCATACAACCCACGTGACGAGTAGCTTTTGGCTGCGCTTTGTAATTCCAATTGGTAATTTTTAAAGAAGAAATTTTCTGAAGTATGTCTTCATTATCAATGTCAATAAAATTTTCTTTTTTATTTCTATCAGATACTGCTGCCCACGCTCCTCCACCAGAAGCCAACTGAACACCGGCAGTTAGAGCAGAGTTGCTGTATAATTTATATCCTCCGTTAAAACGAGCCATCATGATATCATCAGTAGCTGCTGTCATCAAAGTAGCTGTAGAAAAGTCGCCTAGCATTAATGCTCCCTGATGCAAATTAGAAGAAACATTTGAACCAATAGCTGTAGAGTTTACACCACTGGCTGTGGTAGTGTACCCCATTGCGGTGGAATAATTACCTGAAGCTGTGGTGATGTAGCCCATTGCTGTAGCATAACTGCCACTAGCGGATGTAAATCCTCCCAAAGAAGTCGAAGAAGGGCCACTTGCTGTAGTTGTATTTCCAAAAGCTGTAGAATTTAGTCCGCTAGCTAAAGTAGTATTACCTATAGATACAGAACTGTTTTGAGTAGCGTTAGCACCATTCCCTAATGCAGTAGAATAATCTCCGGTTGCGGTGGTATTGAATCCGGCTGAAGTGGAATTAATACCACCTGCTGTAGTAGAAACACCCAACGCGGTAGAACCAACACCAGAAGCAGTTGTACTACTTCCCATTGCAGTTGAATTGGTTCCACTTGCCTTAGAAGAATTACCAAACGCTGTAGAGTAATTACCAATATTGCTATCATCCCATTGCAGAGCGGAAACATAACCACTTCTGAAGGCAGCTTTTTTAGGATAAAAAATCATACGAGTTCCTGCACCAGTAGTAACTAAAGAAGTACCTAACGCGAATGATCCTTGAGCAAGAATACCTCCATCACCACCACTATTAGCACCAACAGATAATTTGAATTCCGGTGATGAAGTTCCAACACCTACATTAGTTACATTATTATATAAACTACTAGTAGCAACCCAAGATGTTCCATTATTATAAAGCGTTTGTCCAAATGTGCCAGCAACAGAAAATACCCCTGTTGCACCTGTTGCTCCAGCAGCACCTGTTGCTCCAGCAATGCCATTTGTACCATTCGTTCCTGACGCTCCTGTGGCTCCAGTAGCACCTGCGGCTCCATTATTACCGTTCAATCCATTGTTTCCAGGAAGTCCTGTAGCTCCGGTAGCTCCTGTAGCCCCATTGGTTCCGTTATTTCCATCTTGACCTGTAGCTCCAACTATTCCTGTTGCTCCAGTAGCTCCGACTATACCCGCTATTCCGTTTGTTCCATTGGTCCCGTTATTTCCAGTGGCACCAGTTGCACCCGCTACTCCTGTAGCACCGGTTACACCCGTTGCTCCATTATTTCCTGTTGCTCCTATATTACCTGTGTTACCAGTAGCACCTGCCAATCCGTTCGACCCAGTAGGTCCTGTTAATCCATTATTTCCGGTAGCTCCTGTAGCACCTATATCTCCTGTTAACCCCGTTTGTCCAGTAGCACCTGTTGCACCAACAGCACCTCCTGTTCCGCTCGATTCAGCATATAATGCATAAGGCACACTCATTAATTGTTGAGTTCCCATGGTTACATAACTAGTTCCCCCACCTACATCCATACCTACTTCAATAAAATAAGGGCCTGCACTCCATACTATAGTATTAAAAACTCCGCTTTGCACAGAGCCTGTTCCAACAACTACATTTAACAATCCGATGTTGTTAGAAGTTACAGTATGAGTTTCTGCATAAATAATAGGTCCGGATGAGCTACCTTGATGTAAACTTAATTGTAATCCTATAGGTTGATTGGTTAATGCAATGCCCGTTGAACTTCTGGCAACAGCCTGATAATTGAATCCCTGAGGGGCCTGAGCATGCATGGTTAAAGATAAAACCAAACAAAGTGAAAGCAGTGTTGTAATTTTTTTCATAGTAATTTAGATATGTTGGTTAATTATTGGGTTGCTAAATTAATTTATTTAGTCAAATGATATATATTATATTTAAAAAACTTTTTTGGGATAGGGATTTATTCAATGATTGAATTAGTCTTTTTTTAATAGTTGAATAGACTTAAATACATTTATGGAATAATAATATTCCTACATTTGGAAACAATTTTAAAAACTATAAAATCATTTTATGAATTCTTTATATATAATTATCCGCGAATTAATTTTAAAAAAAACAGTCCCTTCATTATACACTTTCTGCTTGTTCTCTTTTTTTGTCAATGTTTCTCTAGCACAAGGCACATGGACTCCTGTTACCAATCTGGCACCAGATAGTTGTGGAGGAGTGATGTTGCTGATGAGTGACGGTAGTGTTATTGCCAAAGCATACACAGGAGGTAATGATAGCATTGGTAGTATTTGGAATAAACTAACTCCGGATATTCATGGAAGCTATGTAAACGGAACATGGACAAGCACCGCTTCGATGAATCATTCGCGATTGTATTTTTCTTCACAAGTTTTAAAAGATGGTCGTGTGTATGTTGCCGGAGGCGAATACGGAACGGGATATAACAAAGCAGAAACATACGACCCTGTAGTGGATCAATGGACAATGGCTCCTAGTCAAGGTGTAACTTATAGTGATGCCAATTCCGAAATACTTCCAGATGGCAGAGTTTTGCAGGCTATAGTTGGTGGTGGTTCTCATACTACATCAATATTTAATCCTCTTACTAATTCATGGTCGCCTTCTCCAACAGCCATCGGTTCGCATAATGAATCTTCGTGGGTAAAATTGCCCGACCAAAGTATTTTGTTTGTGGATGTGAACTCTGTCAATTCCGAAAGATACATACCTTCTTTGAATCAATGGGTGGTTGATGCGCAATTGCCTAATCAACTATACGACCCATTTGGTTCGGAATGCGGCCCGGGACTTTTACTTCCTGATGGAAGAGCGTTTTTTCTGGGAGGAACTAATCAAACAGCAATCTATACGCCTTCCGGTACAACTAGTCCGGGCACATGGGCGGCAGGCCCGGTTATTCCGAATAATAAGGGAGTGCCCGATGGAGCTGCGGCTATGTTGCCAAATGGGAAGATATTGTGTGCTGTTTCTCATGCACCAACTTCCATAACGCATATTTTTGATGCGCCTACCTGGTTTTACGAATTCGATTATTTAACCAATTATTTTAATCCTGTGCTTGCTCCCAATGGACTAGATACATTGAGTGTACCGAGTTATTATACCAATATGCTGGTGTTGCCCGATGGTAATATTCTTTTTGCAGATTTGGAAGCCGTTCAGTATTATATTTACTCTCCTTCCGGAAGCCCTTTGGTTGCTGGGAAACCGGCTATCGATACATTATGGAATGATACAAATTGTAATTACACCATCACGGGCACCAACTTTAATGGTATCTCCGAAGGAGCTTCGTATGGTGATGATTTTCAAATGGCCACTAATTATCCTCTTGTAAGGCTTACCAATGGTAGCAATGTATATTATGCTCGCACATTTAATTGGAACCGTACCGATGTGCAAACAGGTGGTTTAGCAGACACAACTCAGTTCTCGCTTCCTACGGGCTTACCAGTTGCAAACTATTGGTTACAGGTTATAGTAAATGGTATTGCCTCCGATTCCATTTCGTTTACACCTTGTTTCAATTTGGGTGTATCAACTACTAAAATTTCTAATGATGATCAGATAACTCTTTATCCTAATCCGGCTACAGATGAATTGTATCTTAATTTTAATCTGCAAAAAAAATCGGTTGTAACCATAGAATTAATAGATATTCTGGGACAAACCTTGATTCAAAAAAATAAAGGAATGGTTACCGAATCTTTCACTGAACAAATGGATATAAGCAAACTTTCGAATGGTGTGTATTTTATAAAAACGACACTTGAGAATAAAACTACTTTTATAAAATTTGTGAAGGAATAGAGAGGACTTTACTATTCTTTAAAACATAACATAAGAAATCCTCATCGTGTCCACAGCCTGTTTGTTGACACTCCATGGCAACTATTACATTGTCCTGTAGTGATTGAAGTGGACATAAAACGTGTGGATGTATTTCCTTGTACCGCAGGAAAAAGCCCGGAACCAAAATCTATGCTTTCGGTAGTATAAAAATTACCCAACGCATCCACTTGAAAAGTATATTTTAAAGTGCCCGATCCATTGGCGCCTGTAAACAACTTAACCGTTGCATTGGGATAAACTGAAGTAAGCATAGTGTCATATACAGATCCTCCAATAGCAAACCAACCCTCTCCCGAGCCACCGGGTTTATGACAGGTCATGCAATTTTGTCCGGAATTGTGACTTTGAGTACTTCCATGAGTTGAAATTTTAGTTTCGTTTTGATTTTCGCTTTGAGTGGTATTCGTTTTTTTGCAGGATTGCAGGATTCCAGCAACTATAATAATAACCATTAATGAACTAAATATTTTGGATTGTTGCATAATTTGAATCGTTTGATTTATGTTTATACTGCAAATAGTATTCCGTTATTCGATGTTTTCACAAAAATAAGTTTGATGTAGCTTGAAATTGTATTGTTTGGAATATGGCAAATTCGTATTAAAAAATTTAGTTTGCACTACAATTCATCAAGCAAAAAGTCTATATTAATTAAGTGTTCTGAATTTTGTATTCAATTTCTGCTTTATACCGTTAGTAGCTTTTTACATCTTCGACTTGTCTGTGTCTTGGAGAAGTGTTTTAAAACTATTATATATTCCAAAAAAAAAATTTAAAACTCTGTTAGAGTGGTTTTCCTTTTTCGGAAACATGTCCGAAATACATTTGGGAAGCATTTCCTTTTTCGGAAATATGTCCGAAACACATTTCGGGAGCATTTCCTTTTTTGGAAACATGTCCGAAACACATTTGGGAGGCATTTCCTTTCTCTGAAACATTTCCGAAACACATTTCGGGAGCATTTCCTTTTTCGGAAACATATCCAAAACAAATCTCTGAGGCATTCCATATCTATCGAATATATCCGAAATACGTTTCAGGAGTATTCCATTTTTCTAGAATGTATCGGAAATACATTTCAGAAGCATTCTGTTTTTATGGAATGCACCCGAAACCCAATTCGGGTGCTTTCCTTTTTTAGGAATGTAAGCAAATCGTCTTTTATTGCTTTTTTGCAAATCAGAAGAAAATTCGGTCTTTATATTTATTGAGAAAATAGTTTTAATAGTGAGTGTAATTTGTAAGGAAATATAAATAATAAAAAAGTCCTGTTTTGTACTATGAAACAGGACTTTTGAGTATTTAATAAAAAATAATTCTAGTAGTATCTCAAACGATTTACATCAGAAATCTTCTTGGCCAAACGAATAACCTGACGAGTGTAACCGTATTCATTATCATACCAAACATACAGAACACAACTGCTTCCATCTTTAGCCACAATAGTTGCCGGACTGTCGAAAATACATGCACAAGGATTGCCAATACAATCGGTCGAAACCAATTCATTTGAAAAAGAATATTGAATCTGCTCCACCAAATTTCCTTTTAGTGCAGCTTCTTTCATTATTTCATTTACTCCATCTTTGGTAGTTGGATTAGTTAGCGTAAGATTAAGAATAGCCAACGATACATCAGGTGTTGGCACACGTACTGAGTTACCGCTTATTTTACCAGTTAGCTGAGGTAATACTTTGGAAACAGCTTTGTCGGCACCTGTTTCAGTAATCACCATGTTTAATGCAGCCGAACGACCTCTGCGGTATTTCGGATGATAGTTATCCAATAAATTCTGGTCGTTAGTGTATGAGTGAATGGTTTCCAAATGTCCTCTGGTAATACCCAGTGTTCTGTCGATTACAGCAAGCACAGGTACAATAGCATTAGTTGTACAAGAAGCTGCTGAGAAAATAGTTTCGTCTTTATCGTATTCGCGGTGATTAATTCCGTGAACAATATTTGGGATATCGCCCTTTCCGGGTGCTGTTAAGAGAACTTTTGCAACCCCTTTTGATAAGAGGTGTTTGCTCAATCCTGCTCTGTCGCGAGCTATACCTGTATTGTCAATTAGTAATGCATCATTAATTCCGAATGCAGTGTAATCAACATCTTCCGGTTTGTTGGTGGCAATCATCATAATGGTGTGTCCATTTACAATCAATGCCTTGTTTTTAAAATCTTCGATAATAGTTCCGGGGAAAGGGCCATGTACAGAATCTGTACGCAATAAATCAGCACGTTTTTGAATATCCTCATCAGAATTACTTCTGGTAACAATTGCTCTCAAACGCAATTGCTCACCTTTTCCTGCTTGTCCTATTAACTCACGGGCGGCAAGACGACCAATACGACCAAAACCATATAGAATAACATCTTTCGGAACAATGGTGTGTTTATCCATACCGATAAAATCATGTAATTTATCAGCCATAAATGCGCTTGCCGATTTATATTTATCATGCTCCTGAATCCATTCTGATGCTAAACGTCCAATATCAATACGAGAAGGAACTACTTCCATTTTTAATATTTCCTGAGCCAACATAAGGCTGTCGGTTACATTTATTGGTTCTTTCACAATGTCTTTTGCATATTGATGCAGTTTCATAATCTCACTTGCACTGCGGTCAACTAACTGGTTGCGGAAAATAATAAGTTCGATAGATTTCTCGAACCAAAGCGTTCCAATAACACCAATCATGGCAATTGCCGCTTTTTCTTGCTTAATCCAATCGTTTAATTCGTCTTCGTACGAACCTCTGGTACCTCCTTTTAAAACATCTTTTGTATCTAAAGCCATAACATTGTTTGTTTTTAATTAATTTATTTGAAAATTTATATGTAAAAAATTAGCCGCATAATCATCAGTGAAATAATTTTTCGACTGATGTTTATGCGGCTTTCATAATCTAAAGGTTAGTTTAATTTGTTATCCCAAGTATGTTTTTAGCAGTTTACTTCTGGAGTTGTGACGTAATCTTCTTATCGCTTTCTCTTTAATCTGGCGAACACGTTCTCTGGTTAAATCGAATTTTGCCCCGATTTCTTCCAATGTCAAACCGTGGTTAATTCCGATTCCGAAAAACAATTTTACCACATCTCTTTCCCTTTCTGTTAAAGTAGAAAGTGAGCGTTCTATTTCTCTTTGTAGCGACTCGTTCATCAATAAACTATCCGCACGTGGAGAATCATGATTCACTAGCACGTCAAGCAAACTATTTTCTTCTCCGTTTACAAATGGAGCGTCCATACTTACGTGACGACCGGAAACACGCATGGTGTCGGCCACTTTATCTTGCGGTAATTCCAAGATGTCAGATAATTCTTCTGCACTCGGTTCGCGTTCGTATTGTTGTTCTAGTTTAGAAAAAGCTTTATTGATTTTGTTTAATGAACCTACCTGATTCAAAGGCAAACGAACGATACGTGATTGTTCCGCTAAAGCCTGAAGGATAGACTGACGAATCCACCAAACGGCATAAGATATAAACTTAAATCCGCGCGTTTCATCAAAACGTTTTGCAGCTTTAATCAAACCTAAATTCCCTTCATTAATCAAATCGGGTAAACTTAATCCTTGGTTTTGGTATTGCTTAGCAACTGAAACTACGAAACGCAAATTCGATTTCGTTAATTTTTCGAGCGCTCCCTGATCTCCATCACGTATTTTTTTAGCAAGTACTACTTCTTCATCAGCAGTAATCAATTCCTCTCTCCCTATTTCCTGAAGATACTTATCCAGTGAAGCACTTTCGCGGTTGGTAATTGATTTTGTAATCTTGAGTTGTCTCATTTCTCTATATTAAGTATTAACGGGTGGTTAAAAACGGGCACAAAGGTAATCTATTTAGAAAGATATACAATAGGTATCCAAAATTTATTTTATTTTTTTATATACAAAGTTCAATGTCATTCTGTTTCTGCTAAAAAGCGAAACCTTCAAGGTGATATCACCCTGAAGGTTTCGAACTAAAGACTCAGGTTACATCCCGAATCCGTAATAGGCTCTCATTCCGTTTGAATAAACGCCTTCTATCAAAACACCTTGAATCCCTGCTTTTCTATTTTCTAGCGCTAATTTTATATCAGCAAGCGAACTGATGCGTTTATGATCGATGTTGGTGATGATGAACCCTTCTTTAATTCCGGCATTTAACAGTTTACCTGCTCCCAATTTTGCAATTCGTAAACCGTTTTGAATATTAAGTTTTCGCATATCGTTCTCAGTAATTTCTTCGAATGTAGCACCAAGCGCAGTGACCACTTCCACTTTTGGTTTTTCCACCACATTAGTATTTCCGTTTTTATTCTTAAGCGTTAAAGGCAGTACCTTTTCTTCATTATTTCGCTTCAGAGTTACATTTATTTTATCTCCAGGACGGAATCTTCCAACTTGTTCTTGTAACTCAGGTACATTGTTCACTTCCGTTTCACCTATTTTGGTAATCACATCACCTTCCCTAATACCTGCTTCGTCACCGGAACCACCTTCCACTGTTGAAAATACATACACACCTTTAATTTCTTTAATACTTTTTTCTTTTGCGAGTTTAGCATCCAGATCCTGCAATCTTACACCTATAAAGGCACGCTGTACTTCACCAAATTCTAATAAATCAGAAACTACCTTACGCGCCAAATTAACAGGGATAGCAAAAGAATAACCTGTGTAGGAACCCGTATTCGACTGAATGGCGGAGTTTATTCCAATTAATTCACCTTTTGTATTTACTAAAGCTCCTCCACTATTGCCAGGATTAACAGCCGCATCGGTTTGAAGATATGACTCAATGGAACTTGAACTCAAACCTTTTGATTCATCATTATTTAAAATATTAATATTTCTGGCTTTGGCGCTGATGATACCCGCAGTAACGGTGGAAGTGAGATTAAATGGATTACCAACTGCCAATACCCACTCGCCAACTTTTACATTATCCGAATTACCATAATTCATAAACGGCAGATTGGTTTCTTTAATTTTCAATAAAGCTAAATCAGTGTTAGGGTCTTTTCCTATAATATCGGCCTCATAACTGCGCTTGTCGTTTAAGGTAATTTCCACCTTATCGGCTCCATCCACCACATGGTTATTGGTTACGATATACCCATCTTGGGAAACAATGACACCCGACCCTGTCGAAGTTGGAGCTTCTTGTTTCGGCATTTGTTGTCCGAAAAGATTACGAAACGGATCGTACATATAAAACTGATTTTGATTAACATTTACAGGATATGTAGTTTTTACGTGAACCACCGCATGAACTGACATTTCGGCAGCAGAAGTGAAATCGATGCCCACTTCGGGAGAGGCTCCGGGCATGTTAACAAAACGGGCAGGGGGCTGATACACTAATTGTGACGACTTAAGAGAAGTACGGTCTGCAAAAAAATGATTAAGACCTAATGCGGATATTCCCCCAATTGCTGCAACTACAAATACTGATGCTATCTTTTTCATTGATAAATTATTTATGGTTTAGAATTAAAATTATTTAAAAAAATCACTCCATAGTAAACGCAAAATGTGTTCCGATATTTTTCATATCGTTTGTTTTTAACAGAATTTAACGGGGGAATAAAATAGACTCGTCTTGAGAAACCCTTATATAAAAGGGGTAAAGAGATGGCCATCTTTGGTCAATATCTTTAAAGGTATTTAAGTTACGGCAACCTAATTTACATGTGTCTTAATCAATAAAAAAGTAACAAATATTGTTTTAGTCTAATGTGTAACTTGTATTTTACCTGTTTTTACAAGAGCATTCTCGTTTCGTACTTCATAAAAGTAAATTCCAGCACTTAAAGTTTCGGTATTTACAATCAATGAAGAAGTGAATTTTTGTTGAATTAGTTTTCGTGATGTTATGTCGTATATCACTACTTCAGAAGGAGAATTATTATCCACTTCAATAAATAATTTATCAGTTACCGGATTAGGAAAAACACTTACCTGAGTGTTATTAGCATTTTCACCAACACCTAAATTAGTAACATTATAAGGTATGGACGAAGATGTACATCCATTAGCATCAGTATTAGTTACAGAGTAATTTCCAACTTGAGTAGGATAATAGGTTTGGCTTGTAGCACCTGCAATTAACCAATTATTAAGATACCATTGATTTCCGTTTGCCTGATTGGAATACAAAGTGTAATTACTGTATGTAATAATGGGTGTAGGTGGAAGTGGATTAACATGCAAGAAAACAGAAGCTGTACCAATGCATCCATTCCCGTCTGTTGCATTAAGCGTGTAGGTTGTCGTGGCGGATGGCGAAGCAACCGGATTGTAAATCGTATTGTTCGAAAGACTACCGGAAGGATTCCAGAGATACGTAAAAGTATTGATAGGGGTAAATCTCCAAGCATCATTGGTTGCGGTCCAGGTATTGTCATGGTTTCTGCCGGGAACTGCTACCGCATTAGTACCCGTGGCATCCTCGATTCCCTGAGTATGTCCCCACCAGTAACCATGAGGATTGCCGGGCATGGAAGCTGTATGAATTTCGATAACATTAGAAGTTTCATACAGCAGAATCTGAAATGTCACCGAATCTCTGGCAGGAGAATGAGGAATTAATGTAAAATTAACCACAAGCTCTCGGTTTGGAAATGTGCCGGAAGTAAAATAAGTAACCGAACCTGCACCGGCTGTTGGGTTTAAATCTTCCCAGGCTCCTGCTATCAAATTGTTGGGAAAAGTAGTGCTGGGTATTAACTGTCCGGAACAACATCCCTGATAATTATTAATCATGGCAGTTGTATCGAAAGTGATAAAACCATTAGACCCGATAAAAAACTGGGAATAATAATGTGTGTAGAAACTAAAACTGAAACCAATAGGCAATGCTGCGCTTACCAAATCATCCCCCACAGTTACAGGAGTTCCAATTCCTGTTATTACCGGAGCATAAGGTATAGAAGCTACTGCATAATTATTTGTGCTGGTAGTAGCCACGGTTGCTGTAAGCTGAGAGTTGCTGCCTTCACATATTGTATCGGGTGCTGCCGTTATAGACGTAGGTGGATTATTAACGATAACACTAACAGTTGCCGAATCGGTGCATTGATTAGCATCGGTAACTATTACGGTATAAAGCGTACTTACCGCAGGACTTGCTACAGGGTTCACAATATTTGTACTCGACAAGGTTGATGCAGGACTCCAGCTGTAAGATAAAGACAAAACACCGGGTGAAAATCTCCATGCATCATTCATGGCGGTCCATGTTCCGGTACAGTTTCTTCCCGGAACAGCTAACCCGTTCATTCCATTAAGGTCTTCTATACCCTGACTATGATTTACACCTCCGGTAACAACTGATGTATTGTGAATTTCGACAAAGTTAGATGTTTCGCAAAGAATAATCTGAAAGGAAACCGGAGTTCCTCCTGTTGAAAAATGAGCTACACTATCAAAATCAACTACAAGTTTACGATTGGGAACATTACCCGTTGTATAGTAACTTACCACCCCTCCGTTATTAGTGTTTAAATCTACCCATGCACCACAAACCATATTATTAGGCAAGGATACATTAGGAATGGCTACAGGGGTAAAAGTGGTAGTATTGGTTGATGTAAACGAAATAAATCCGTTGGAACAAACATTAAACTGGGTATAAACGTTTCCAAAAAAAGTAAAATTAAATCCTATCGGCAACATAGCACTTAATACATCATCGCCTAATGTAACAACTGTACCGGAACCCACTTCAGGGCTATATAATATAGGAGATACAGTGTAACCTCCACCCGAAACCCCTGCACTTACATTTAACTGGGCCGTTTGTCCGTTACAGATGATACCGGGATAAGCCGTAGCATTAACGGTGATGGGAGGACATTGTGCCTTACCAGCAAATGTGATGAAAGTTAGACAGATAATAACCCATGAACGAAAAAAGTAATTTTGCTTCATATCTATAATTTTAAATCCTCCACAAATGTAAAATAAAAAAGTATTGGTTAATAATTTAGTTTGGAATTATGAAATTAAATTTATACTATTGTACCAAATTTATTATTCACCTAAATCAAAATTACGATGAAATTAAAACTACTTTCTCTTGTAGTGCTCGCTGCAACAGGCTTGAGCATGAACGCGCAAACACAACTGTGGGGTACTTCTTTTAATGGCGGAACCAATTCACAGGGAACTATTTTTTCTGCTAACGGTGATGGAACCAATTTCCATACTGTGTACAATTTTGTAAACGCCTCTGGTGCTATGCCTGTAGGACGTATGGCTTTGGCCAACAACGGTAGCCTTTATGGCTGCACTGATTTAGGTGGTTTTGGAGACAGCTGTGTTTCTTTCCGCTTCGATCCGATTACTTGCACGTATACCAATATTCATGATTTATATGCAAACACTTTATTGGGTTGGCAAGCATGGGGTGGTATGACAGCTGCTACTGACGGAAACCTTTATGGAACATGTGCTGCGGGTGGAGCACTTGGTCATGGAGCTCTTTTCAAAATCGATCCTACCAACGATCAATATTATGACATTTATGATTTTGATGGTGCAAACGGTGGTAACTCTTACTGCGCATTAAAACAATTCAGTGATGGAAAATTATATGGTTCCACTTACTATGGTGGTGCGAACAATATGGGTGTTCTTTTCAGTTTCGATCCTGCTACTTCTACTTATACCAAACTTTATGTATTTGATGGTTTAACCGGAGCTAATCCTAAATTTGGTGATGTTATTGAAGGAACAGATGGAAAAATTTATGGTATGACTCAGTTAGGTGGTACTAACAACGTAGGTGTTGTTTATTCTTTCGACCTTGGCACAGGAACTTTTAATGTACTTCATAACTTTGATGGTACTCAAGGTTCTTCTCCTTTGAGCGGTTTAGTGCAAGCTTCTAACGGAATGCTATACGGAATGACTCCTACAGGAGGAAGCAATGGATTAGGTGTTTTATTTGGTATCAACCCATCAACCGGTGCATTTACAGACTTACTTGACTTTAATTCACTCAATGGAGCTTCTCCAACCAGAAGCTTAACTCAATCAGGAAACTTACTTTTCGGAACTACTGATAATGGTGGAACTTCAAATCAAGGTGTTGCTTTCAGTTTCGACTTTACTACTAATACCTATACCAAACTAGCTGATTTCAGTAGTTCAACCACAGGAGCTAATCCTCAGGGCGAAATTATTGTTACTCCTCAGTTTGCTACAGTTGGTATTGCTGCTTTAAATGCAAACACAGGAATAAGCGTATCTCCTAATCCTGCTACCAATTCAATTATTGTAGCTAATTCGGCAAACGAAGAATTAATTACTTTTACTGATATCTTGGGCAGAGAACTTACTTCTGTTAAAACTTCTGCTTTAAGCAAAACTACAGTAGATATTTCTTCTTTCCCTTCTGTGTTTTTTGCAAAATCTAAAGGAGGATTTGTTCAGAAAATAGTTAGAGAATAAGACTAAGTTTCATTCATAAAAAAAGACCGGTAAGTTATTTACCGGTCTTTTTTTTATATCAACTATTTGGCAATAGAAGGTTCGCGATAAAGTATAACCCTCACACCATTCTTCAAACAGCTATCGTTTAAATAGATTCTATTTATAAAAAACTCAACTCCATCCCGCCTCATTATCTTCATGATTTTTACTTCATGGTTCACAATTTTCATTGATTGTCGATTTTTGCCATTTTTCGACATTTTAATGAATAGGGTATTTTATAACAATGTATTAGGAGGATTAAATAAACTGTAAATTCTGATTAATACATGTTTCTGATTTTCTTATTTATTAAAAATTTAATCAACACAACAATTTGAATAAAAACAGATTATTTCATTAATTGGGCCGATTGATACAACAACTCAAGATTTTGATTGAATAACTCACATTTTTAATTGAATAACTCACGTTTTTGATTGAACAACTCTGCATTTTGATTGAACAACTCAGTTGTTTGATTGAACCACTCAGGAATTTGATTGAACCACCCAAGATTTTGATTGAAGAACTCAGTTGTTTGATTGAACCACTCAGGAATTTGATTGAACCACCCAAGATTTTGATTGAACAATTCAGCAGTTTGATTGAACAACTCAGGATTTTGATTGAACAATTCAAGTTCTTGATTGAATTGGTAAAAAACGTATCTTCAAATTGAATTATTCTGGATGGGGATTATTCGACTTGTCGCAATTTACAAAAACGCTGATTTGTATTTATTTCTTGGGAACAGGAGGTGGCATTGAAACAATACTTATAATATATGTCAATTCATGATTTCGAATATGTGTGCTTTTTGCTTTTCAACTATTTTTTATCTCATTAAAATCATTTTTCTATCTTTGTGCACATGCAAGAAACGATTTTGATCCTCGATTTTGGATCGCAGTATACCCAGTTAATAGCACGAAGAGTAAGAGAGCTCCATGTTTATTGTGAAATTCATCCCTACAACAAAATACCTGAAATAACGGGTAATATCAAGGGAGTAATTCTTTCGGGCAGTCCGTTTTCGGTGCGCGACAGTGCTGCTCCTTGTCCTGATTTGTCGGCATTTAAAGGTAAATTGCCTTTGCTTGGCGTGTGTTATGGAGCTCAGTTGATGGCTCATGTGTTTGGAGGAGAGGTTCAGGCTTCGGAACACCGGGAATACGGACGAGCTAACCTTTCGTTTGTAAATAATAATAATCCGCTTTTTGCCAATATCAGTGCTAATTCTCAGGTGTGGATGAGCCATGCCGATACCATTACCCGCATACCGGATAATTACGAAATAATATCTTCTACCAAAGATGTGAAGTTTGCCGGCTATCAGGTAAAAGGCGAACAAACATACGGTATTCAGTTTCATCCGGAGGTGTATCATTCATCCGAAGGCGAAATATTATTGAAAAATTTTATTGTTAATATTTGTAAATGTGCTCAAACATGGACAGCCGATTCGTTTGTGGAAACCACCATTGCCGAACTTAAACGTCAGCTCGGAAACGACAAGGTGGTGCTGGGTTTGAGCGGGGGAGTAGATTCATCGGTAGCGGCTGTGTTGTTGCATCGTGCCATTGGCAAAAATCTGTATTGCATTTTTGTGGACAATGGTTTGTTGCGCAAAAATGAGTTTGAGCAAGTGTTGCACTCTTATCAGCATATGGGCTTAAACGTAAAAGGAGTTAATGCTAAAAGTTTGTTTTACGATGAACTAACAGGAGTTTCGGATCCGGAGAAGAAAAGAAAAATAATAGGAAAAGTATTTATAGATGTGTTCGACACCGAATCGAAACGAATAGAAGATGTGAAATGGCTGGCACAAGGCACCATTTATCCTGACGTTATCGAATCTGTTTCTGTTAAAGGGCCATCGGCTACTATCAAGTCTCATCACAATGTGGGAGGATTGCCTGATTTTATGAAATTGAAAATAGTGGAGCCTCTCAAAGCTTTGTTTAAAGACGAGGTGAGAAGAGTAGGGCGTACATTGCAAATAGAAGATGCCATTTTAAATCGTCACCCTTTTCCGGGACCAGGCTTAGCCATTCGTATTTTGGGCGATATTACTCCCGAAAAGGTTCGTATCATTCAGGAAGTGGATGCAATATTTATTGACAATCTGAAATCTTCCGGACTGTATAATCAGGTTTGGCAAGCGGGAGCTATATTCCTTCCGGTGCAATCGGTAGGAGTGATGGGGGATGAGCGAACGTATGAAAATGCAGTAGCTTTGAGAGCTGTTACCAGCACCGATGGTATGACAGCCGACTGGTGTCATTTGCCTCATGATTTTTTGGGGAAAGTGTCGAACGAAATCATCAATAGAGTAAAGGGCATAAATCGTGTGGTGTATGATATCAGCTCCAAACCACCTGCTACCATTGAGTGGGAATAATACCAAACCAACTACAGAACAAAAGTTCAGAAAATAAAATTGTAAAAAGTGACCCAAAAAGTATCAGTACCTTTTAAATTAAAATCAATAAATGTATGGCAGGTTGTCTGCCTCTTTTCCTTGTTCTTTCTTTTGTTTTCAGAAGTTTCGATGGCTCAGAAAAAAGAAAAGGAAGACGACCATAAAAGCAAAAAAACAGTGGTGGAAGATGGCAAGAAATTTTATCTGCATACTGTTGATAAAAAACAAACCTTGTTTGCCATTGCCAAAATTTATAATCTGTCGGTAAACGACATTGTGCTCGAAAACCCCGATGCCATTGACGGAATTAAACCAGGCACTGTTCTTAAAATACCTTTCGAGAAACCAAAAGCAAAAGCTAAAGAAACTGTAAAGAAGCCGGCTGAAGAAAAAACAAAACAGAAAGAAAATGGCAAACCTCAGGAAGTAATGGCTTCCGACACCTCTCAGTATGTATACGACACCATAGAGAAAGGTAAAACTTTGTATTCATTATCTAAACAATACGGAGTTTCGGTGGAGCGTATCAAGCAATTAAATCCGGAAGCGGCTGATGGTTTAAAGATTGGTCAGGTATTGCGTTTCCCTTCGGATAATAAAAAAGTGGCCGGAGGAAAAAAAGAAGTAACGAAAGAAAAGCAGAAAGAAAAGGAAAAAACACCAGTGGTGAACCCAATAGTACCTCCTGCCGAAACAAAACCAAAGGTTACGAAAGATACAACTATAGCTACTGTTTATAAATCGGAATTGAAAAGCGAATACAACATTGCTTTCTTTTTACCGTTTCATGCCGATGAGGCCATGGCCATGGATATGGACAAGCTGATAAGAGGTGATGATGAGCTACCGAACAAAACAAGTATAGCGTTATCGTTTTACGAAGGAGCTTTAATAGCCATCGACTCGTTGAAAAAACAAAAGTTGAATGCGAAAATATTTGTTTACGATATAGACGATAAAGACTCTATGAACATCGAAAAGATTCTAAAAAAGCCTGAATTACTTAAGATGGATTTAATGATAGGACCGTTGTATGGCTCTAGTTTTACACCCTTTTCGAAATTTGCGAAAGAACATTCGATTCCAATTGTCTCTCCATTTATTCAGGCAAATAAAATTTTATTTTCTAATGCTTATGTATGCAAAGCCTTACCATCAACTACACTTCAGGTGGAACATGTAGCACATTATGTTATTGATTCGTTCAGTACTCAAAATGTTATATTGGTTGATAACGGAAGAATCAGAGAGGCATCGTTTGTGGGAGCTTTTAAAACCACAGCCAATGCTGATTTGAAGTCAAGGGGGATAAATGATACCGTGAAACAGGCGAAAGGAATAAGCGGAGTGGAAGGGATGCTTTCATCTTCTAAAACCAATGTGGTGGTGCTTCCTTCGGTCGACCAGTCGTATGTTACCGAGTTTGTAAGGAGTTTAAGAAGCAAGCGCGAAAAGTTTAAAGTTGTTTTGTTTGGACTTCAAAACTGGACCACATTCGACAATTTAGATATTGAATATCTTAACGATTTATCTCTGCACATATCGTCCAACTCATTTGTTGATTACGACAATGCTGCTACTAAGATGATGATTAATAAGTACAGAGTAAAGTACAAAACAGAGCCCGATATGTACGTATATCAGGGGTTTGATGTTAGTTATTACTTCATCTCTGAATTACAAAAACAGGGAACTGGATTTCTGAAAAATATTTCGGAAGGTAAATACAACGGGGTTCAGACCAATTACAATTTTAAGCAACATCCATCCGATAGTGGTTTTGAAAACAACTTTGTTCATATTCTGAAATATCAGGATTACAAGTTGGTGAAAGCGCAATAGCACAATCCTTCATTTATTTATTCTTGGTCTGATATTTATTTTCAATTCAGAACAATAAAATTCTTCTTTCAACGTTCATTAAAGGAATATTTTCATTTACTTTGTGCTTAATAAATATGAAAAAAACTACTTTTCTATTATTTTCAATGCTGTTCAGCCTCTCTGCCATGTGTCAGTTGGGGGGCAACAATACCTACGAATTTCTTAATTTACCTATTTCGGCTAGAGTTACAGCTTTGGGAGGAAATCTGATTTCGGTTAAGGATAATGATTTGAATGTGTCGCTTATTAATCCCTCGTTACTTACCGACTCAATGAACAATAATGTTGCATTGAGTTTTATAAATTATTTTGGAGGAATTAAATACGGATATGCTGCCTATGCTAAACACATTGATAAAATAGGTAATGTAAGCATTGGTATGAATTATCTGGACTATGGTAAATTTACAAAAGCTAATGATATAGGAATTACAGATGGCAATTTCGGAGCAAGCGAAATGAGTTTTAATCTTGCTTATGCCCATTCTATACTGGATTCTAATTTGACGGTTGGAGCTACGTTAAAAACAATATATTCTCAGATGGACACTTACTTTTCGTTGGGAAGTGCATTAGACCTCGGTGCAACTTATGTAAGACCGAAATCTAATTTTGCCATTGCTGCCGTTGTGAAAAATGTAGGTCGTCAGTGGCGTGATTATACTCCTGGGAATCGTGAAAAAATGCCTTATGAAATTCAGATTGGTATTTCAAAAAAACCAAAACATGTTCCTATTCGATTATCTTTTATTTACGAAAACCTTGAAAAATGGGACTTAACATACGAAGACCCTGCTAACCCTACTTTAACAACAGACCCGTTAACAGGTGAGCCTATTAAACAAAATAAATACAAAATATTTGGCGATAAACTTATGCGTCACATGGTAATCGGGGGAGAGGTAATCATTACTAAAAATTTATTCCTTCGCGTGGGATACAATTATCAGCGAAGAAAAGAATTAAAAATTCCTGAAAAGAGAGGAATGACAGGGTTTTCATTTGGTTTTGGATTCAGAGTTTATAAGTTTCACTTTAGCTACGGACGAGCGGTGTATCATCTGGCAGGTGCAACCAACAATTTTTCTATTAGTTTTGATTTAGATGGTTTTTACTCAAAAAAACCAGTTACATCTATGACTTTATAATTTATTATGTCGAAAATTCTTATTGCTATTGACGGTTATTCTTCTTGCGGAAAAAGCACTGTTGCCAAGGCGTTGGCGGCTTCTTTGGGTTATGCATATATTGATTCAGGTGCAATGTATCGTTGTGTTACTTTATTTGCATTGAGAAAAGGAGCGATAAAAGACCATAGCTTTTTACACGATGAAATTATAAAGTTACTTCCGGAGGTTAAACTTCATTTCGAATTCAATCCGCATTCCAAATCATCCGACACCTATCTGAATGGAGAAAATGTAGAAAAAGAAATCAGGCAAATGATCGTTTCTGAAAACGTGAGTAAGATTTCAACCATTCACGAAGTGAGGGTACAGATGATAGCCATACAACGCGAATTGGGCAAAAATAAAGGCATTGTAATGGATGGCCGTGATATTGGAACCAATGTTTTTCCAGATGCTGAATTAAAACTTTTTATGACTGCTGACAGCGACATTCGTACTCAACGCAGGTATGATGAATTATCGGCAAAAGGTCAACATGTATCCTTTAATGAAATCAAACAAAATCTGCTCGACAGAGACTATCAGGATACCCACCGAAAGGAAAATCCATTGATAAAAGCAAACGATGCTATTGTGCTTGATAACTCAGAACTCACCAGAGAAGAACAGCTTAAATTTATTCTTAAACTAATAAGGGATTTAACTATTTCGGTCAACTAATCACCCTTTTTTTGTTACAACCAGAAACAAATAAACCCTAAAATCGTTTAAAAAAATCAATTTTAAAACGGAATAGTAAAAACATATTTGTAATTTAGCGTGATTTTTTAATTCAAACTCATGTTAAAGACATACAAAGGTTTTCTGTTTGCTATAATTTTACTTGTCATAAATCAATGTAGTAAGGCACAAAACTTTATGAACGGAAGTTTTGAAATAAATACAGCTGGAGGCGTAGATCAAATCAACATGACCAACTCTGCATTTAATGCAATGATGTCAAATGTTACTGCAATTGGAACTTGGGGTGGAGGAGGAGCTGGAGGAGGAGATATGGATATTATTACTTCTTCAACATGGGGAGGAAGTGGAGCTCAAAATGGACTTTATTATGTTGGTTTAACGGGAGGGGGGTCTGACATGATAACAATGGACCTATCTGGTCCTTTAGTAGGAGGAAATACCTACACACTTTCATTTTACGATAGATCTGATGGAGGCTATACTGCTAATCAAGTTGAAGTAGGTCTTTCAACTTCACCAAATAGTTTTGGAACATCAATATATACAGCTCCTGCACCTGTGGCAAATACTTGGTCATTGAGGACGGTAACATTTGTCGCCCCTTTTTGCGGGGCATACTTATCGGTTCAACAAAATGGAGCTTTTTCCGGTTCGACTTGGTTACATGTAGATAATTTTTCTATCGTGAGTGTTGGAGGTTCATCCAACCAAATAACAACAAATACTTTTCCCGGTAGCCCATTTTGTGCTTGTAGCAGCATTTCTGTGCCATTCACAAGCACAGGGACATTTACTGCCGGAAATGTTTACTCGGTTCTTTTGTCGGATACCTCAGGTAGTTTTGCTTCACCTACCACAATAGGAACATTCTCAAGTATCGCTAATTCCGGAACAATAACATGCAATATTCCTTGCAACACACCAACTGGAACAGGATATCAAGTGCAAGTTGTAAGTTCTTCTCCTGTAAGCGCAACTGGATGTACTCCTGTTATAATTTCAATAAATGCCGCACCTGCTGTCACAGTTAATTCTAGTACCATTTGTCCGGGACAAACAGCCAATTTGGTAGCCGCAGGTGCTACATCCTACACATGGAGTGCCGGAGCAACTGTAACCGGAGTTAATACAGCTGATGCATCACCTGTAACAACTACCACTTATACAGTAACCGGAACAACTGCAGGTTGCTCAGATACTGCACAGGCATTGGTTACCATTGGAGGTGCATTAAATCTAGCTGTCAATTCGCCTACTATTTGTTCAGGGCAAACAGCTAATCTAGTTGCAACAGGAGCTACAACCTATACATGGAGTGCAGGTGCCACATCAACAGGAACAAATACAGCAGATGCTTCGCCTGCTGCAACAACTACATATACTGTTACTGGTACTGCCGGAGGATGTACAGGAACCGCAGTGGCAACAGTAACGGTTGTAGCTTCATTAACAGTTACTGTTAATTCGGTTACTATATGTACTGGTCAGACGGCTAATCTCGTTGCTGGAGGTGCAAATACATACACATGGAGTGCCGGAGCAACTTCAACTGGAAGCAATACTGCAGATGCGTCACCAGCTACTACCACTACTTATACGGTCACTGGTTTTTCAGGGGCTTGTTCTTCCACTGCTATTGCTACGGTAACTGTCAGCAATGGTATTACTGTATTGGTCAATTCCCCTTCTATTTGTAATGGTCAAGTAGCAAATCTTACAGCAACAGGAGCTACTTCTTACAGTTGGAGTGCAGGAGCTACATCAACCGGAACGAATACTGCCACAGCATCTCCAATTACCACTACTAGTTACACAGTAACCGGAACTTCCGGAACATGCACTAATACTGCTGTTGCAACGGTTACTGTAAACGCAATTCCAAATGTGAATGTCAATTCTGTTACGATATGTACTGGAGATACAGCCTTTCTAGTTAGTTCAGGTGCTCAGACTTACACATGGAGCGCAGGACCAACGGTTACAGGAGTTAATACAGCTTATGCATATCCAGTAAGTACAACTACCTATACCGTTACCGGAACTTCTAATACTTGCACGAACACTGCTGTATCGACCGTCACGGTTAACCCTTTGCCGGTAATATTGGTTAATTCGGATACAATTTGTTCAGGACAAACAGCCAATCTCACTGCAACCGGTGCAACTACATATACATGGACAGCCGGTGCAACATCAACAGGAGGAGGTAATGCAACAGCCACACCCATTGTTACTACTTCATACACGATAACAGGGACAACCGGAGCATGCATTGGAACAGGGGTCGCGACAGTAACTGTAAATGCACTGCCACCGGTAACGGTTAATTCTCCGAATATTTGTGCAGGACAAACTGCAAACCTGACTGCAACAGGTGCTACAAGTTATACATGGACAGCCGGAGCAACTTCTTCGGGAGGCGGAAATGCAACCGCAACGCCTGGCGCAACATCTTCTTATACCGTAACTGGAACTTTAGGGTTGTGCTCAAATACAGCCGTTGCCACAGTTACAGTGAATGCGGTACCCAATGTATCTGTAACTTCAGCCATCATTTGCTCCGGACAAACGGCTTCACTTACTGCTAGCGGGGCTTCAACTTATACATGGAGTGCTGGTGCAACATCTACCGGGGTTGGAACAGCAAATGCGTCGCCAACCTCTACAACTGTTTACATCGTTACAGGAGCTAACGGTTCATGCAGCGATACCGCCCAAGCAACAGTTATCGTAAATAACTGTATTTCTCCTTTCGCCAATTTTGTTGGCAATCCAAAGGTGATGTGTGATAGTGGATGTGTAAATTTTTCGGATATTAGTATGAATACCCCCACTAGTTGGACATGGCAGTTTCCGGGAGGAGTGCCTTCAACTGCTACAGCTCAGAGCCCTGTTCAGATTTGTTACAACACCATTGGTCAGTATGACGTTACACTTATTGTAAGCAATGCTTATGGCACGGATACTCTAACTCGTACCGGATATATAAGTGTGGTTCCACCAATACCGGTTACAATTACTGGCGACACATATATTCTGCCCTGCGAATCTTCTCATTTAACTGCTAATCCTCCTGGAAGTGCATACTATTGGGGGCCATCAGTTACAGGGTCATGTAATATTTGCCAAGAGGCTATTGTAACTCCTGTAACCAGCCAGCCATATTATTGCGAATACACCGATGTGAACGGATGTCATTCTGCCGATACCATTTTGATAAATGTTAGTCAACACTACACTTATTTTATGCCAACCGCATTTTCGCCAAATGCCGACCGTATAAATGATGTGCTATTCGTATATGGAGTAGGTATTGATAACATTCAACTTGATATTTATGATAGAGTAGGAGAGAAGGTTTTTGAAACTTCAGATATTCTAAAAGGCTGGGATGGAACCTATCTTGGCGTACCATTGAATGAAGATTCTTTTGTGTATGCCCTTGTGGTTACCTATTGCAATGGAAACATTATAAAAGAAAATGGAAGTGTGCTGCTCGAAAAATAATTGATATATCTCTTTCTCATTTTTTTATCCATATTTTTTGAAATCTCCAAATACTTTCTCGTATCAGCATATCTCTTTTTTGTAACAAGAAAATAATATTAGAAACCAATCTGATTTAAACAATAATTTTTTAAAACTATGAGTTATTATTTTAGCAAAATTGTCATTGGGGAAAACTTTGAAGAAGTAATAGAATTGGTCACTGCCGAATTAAAGAAAGAAGGTTTTGGTGTGGTAACAGAAATCGATATGAAAGATATTTTAAAGAAAAAAATTGATGTTGACTTTCGTAAATATAAAATTCTGGGTGCTTGTCACCCTCAATACGCTTACAGAATTCTTACTACTGACGATAAGATTGGTGTTTTTTTACCATGTAATGTGGTGGTGCAGGAATTAGAACTAGGAACAATAGAAGTATTTGCAGTTGATCCGGCGGTAGCATCTATGATTGCTGTAACTAATTAATCATTAAGGGATATTGCCAAGGAGGTACAACAGAAATTAAAAAATGTGATTGCCGGTATTCACTAATTCAAAAAATATTCTAGTACTTTTTATCTTTTAATTCTCAGCTTAGCATATAAAAAAAGTCCAGCATCTCTGCAGGACTTTTTAATTTTAATCACAACCAAAAACTATTTTAATACATTTATTTTTTTAACGATGGTATTTCCATTCGTTTTTACCTCCACAAAATAAATGCCATTTGCTTTCGAAGATAAATCCATTTCGTATTTACCGCCCAAAGTATTCGAAATAGTTTTGTTTACTATTTCCTGACCTAAAACATTCAGAACTCTAATTTTTACATCAAATAATTTATCCTGCTGAACACTGATGGTAAATACTCCAAAATTAGGATTAGGATATACATCAACTAATGTTTGTAAAATTTGCTCTGAAATGCCAGTAACTACTACCGGCATATCTGTCGAAGCTAAAGAAGCACAACCATTGTTGGATACCACAACAGAGTAATTTCCACTTTGAGTTGCTGTATAAGATTGTCCTGTAGCTCCGAAAATGATGATACCATTCAAATACCATTGATTTCCAGTTGCAGCGCTTGATGTAAGAGTATTTCCATTTTGTGTCACAGTAGGAGTAGGAGGTATGGCTGTAACAGTAACTGTTGAAACAGCCGAACCCACACAACCTGCAACTGTTGATGAAACGGTGTATGAAGTGGTAACAGTTGGAGCAGCAGTAGCTGTGTTGGCTCCTGTTGAAGTAGCCCCTGTGGACCAAGTATAAGTTGAACCTCCGTTTGCAACCAAATTAGCCGTTTGTCCTTCACATATAGATGCTGAATTGACTGTAATCACAGGAATAGGATTAACAGTAATAGTTGAAACAGCAGAAGCAGAACAAACACCTGTTGTCCCTGTAACCGTATATGTGGAAGATACGGATGGGGTAACAGAAGCGGAATTAACACCAGTCACTGTTACTCCAGCAGACCATGTGTAAGTTGTTGCTCCATTAGCAATCAGATTCACTGTTTGTCCGTTACAAATTGTTGTAGAGTTTACTGTAACAGCAGGAGACGGATTAACGGTTACAGTAGAAACGGCCGTATTACTGCAGGTTCCTGCTGTTCCTGTTACTGTATAAGTAGTGGTAGTATTTGGACTTGCTGTAGCAGTATTCATTCCGGTTGACGTTGCTCCTGCACTCCATGTATAAGAAGTAGCTCCGTTGGCGGTAAGATTAGCCGGCTGACCTGCACAAACGGTAGTGTCGTTTACAGTTATAGTTGGCAAAGGATTCACCGTTACAACAAATGTTGTTGGCGAGCCCTGACATAGTGTAGAAGCAGGACCAATTGGAGTTACAATATAAATTACTGAACCTGCCACACCAGAGTTATTTGTTAATACATCATTAATGTTACCAGAACCAGTAGCAGTGAAACCTGTAATACTTCCTGTCGTACTTGCCGTCCATGTAAATGAAGAGTTTGCAACTGAAGAGGCAGGTATGATAGATGCGGTTGCTCCCGAACAAATAGCAAGCAATGTTGTGGAATTAGTAACGGATGGTATTGCATTAACTGTTACCACCACTGTTCCGGCAGGGGAAGTACATCCTGCAACTGTTTCTGTTAAGGAATATGTTCCCGACATAGCTGTTGTTGCATTTGCAATACTTGGATTTTGTAAAGCCGAAGTAAACGCAGGAGGTCCAGACCATGCATAAGTGGCACCTGAAACTACAGGGGTACTTAAATTAATAGTTGAACCAGCACAGATTGCGGAGTTGCTATTTGCAACAGGAGCAACAGGTGATGGATTTACTGTCATTGTAACCGCATTTGAAGTTGCAGTAGGAGAACTTGGACAAGCAGCAGTTGTAGTCATTACACAAGTTATAATTTGACCGTTAGTTAATGCTGTTGAAGCAAACGTAGAACTATTGGTTCCTGCATTGGCTCCATTCACTAACCATTGATAAGACGGAGTACCTCCATTAGATGGAGTAGCTGTAAATGTTGCAGATGCTCCAGCACATTCCGGATTAGTACCCGATGTTAACGCTATTGCTACAGCAGGTGTTACCGATGGTGAAACTACCATAGTTATTGCATTCGAAGTAGCGGTTGGTACAGAAGCACAAGTAATACTTGTGGTCATTACACAGGTAATGATTTGACCTGTAGTCAATGTTGTTGTGGTAAATGTCGGACTATTGGTTCCAGCATTCACACCATTTACCAACCATTGATAAGCAGGTGTGGTTCCTCCGTTTGTTGGTGTAGCGGTAAAAGTTGCAGAAGCTCCTGCACATTCAGGATTTGTTCCTGAAGTTAAGGCTATAGCAACAGAAGGAGTCAAACTTCCGGTAATAACCATCGTGATGGCATTGGAAGTAGCTGTGGTAGGTGTTGCACAGGTTAAATTAGATGTCATTACACACGTAACAATTTGACCATTTGTTAAAGTAGTTGTGGTAAACGTAGGACTGTTTGTTCCGGCATTCACTCCATTTACTTTCCATTGGTAGGATGGTAAAGTACCTCCATTAGTTGGAGTAGCTGTAAATGTTGCAGAAGCTCCTGCGCACATAGGGTTAGTACCTGCAGTTTGTGCTATTGTTACCGATGGTACAAGGGTATTAGCCACTATCATTGTGATAGCATTAGATGTAACCGGGTTTGGACTTGCACAAGGTGCAGTAGATGTCAGAATACATGTAATAACTGCATTGTTGGTATTGTTGGTGGTAGTGTACACCGAACTGTTTGTTCCCACATTGGCTCCATTTCTCTGCCATTGATAGGTTGCTGTGCCTCCATTGGTGATGGTAGCAGTATAAGTAGTAGATGCTCCAGAACATTTTGGATTCGTTCCTGCTGTAATTGCAATCGTAATAGTAGGAGTTACACTTGGGTTCACGGTCATTGTAATTGCATTTGAAGTAGCAGTAGTTGGATTGGCACAACTTAAACTGGAAGTCATTACACAGGTTACAATTTGTCCGTTTGTCAAAGCAGAAGTAGTAAAAGTAGGACTATTGGTACCGGCATTAACTCCACTAAGCAACCATTGATAAGTTGGCGTACCTCCATTGTTAGGAGTGGCGGTAAATGTGGTAGCTATGCCTGAACATATAGGATTAGTTCCTATAGTTTCAGCAATTGAAACTGATGGAGTAAAACTGGAAGCAACGGTAACAGTAATGGCATTAGATGTTGCTGTAAGCGGATTGGCGCATGCAGCGGTTGATGTCATCACACAAGTTACAATTTGACCTGTGGTTAAAGTAGTAGTGGTAAATGTTGTACTGTTGGTGCCGGCATTAACGCCATTCACTAACCACTGATAAGATGGAGTTGTTCCTCCATTAGTAGGAGTTGCGGTAAATGTAGTCGATGCTCCTGTACACATAGGGTTGGAACCGGTGGTTAAAGCAATTGCAACAGCCGGAACCAATGCAGACGATACCGTCATGGTGATGGCATTAGATGTTGCTGTCGCAGGCACAGCACATACTGCGGTTGACGTCATAACACAAGTTACAATTTGGCCGTTGGTTAATGTTGTAGTTGTAAATGTAGCACTGTTTGTTCCTGCGTTCACACCGTTTACTTTCCATTGATAAGATGGAGTGCCACCGTTAGTAGGTGTGGCCGTAAATGTAACTGAGCCTCCTGTGCAAGTTGGATTTGTTCCTGAAGTAATAGCTATAGCTACCGCTGGAACAACACTTGGATTTACGGTCATGGTAATAGCATTAGATGTTGCATTTACAGTAGATGTAACCGGACAAAGTACAGTAGTTGTCATAATACAAGTAACAATCTGCCCTGTGGTTAATGCAGTTGTTGTAAATGTTGTACTGTTTGTGCCGGCATTCACACCATTTACTTGCCACTGATAAGTAGGAGTATTTCCTCCATTGGTTGGAGTTGCTGTAAATGTTACAGAAGCTCCCGAACATTGAGGGTTAGTTCCGGTGGTTAAAGCTATAGCTACAGTAGGTGTTGCAGCAGAATTAACAACCATAGTAATAGCATTCGATGTAGCAGGACTGCCAACCACACCTGCAAGATTTGATGTCATTATACAAGTAACAATCTGTCCATTGGTCAAAGTAGTGGTGGTATATGTCGGGCTGTTTGTTCCAACATTTACACCGTTCACCTGCCATTGATAAGCAGGTAATGAACCTCCATTGGTAGGTGTGGCTGTAAAAGTAGCCGATGCACCGGCACATTCAGGATTGGTTCCTGTAGTTTGAGCAATTATTACAGAAGCTGTATTAGCGCAAGTAGGTAAAGTAAAAGAATAAATTTGAGTTCCAGCAACACCGCTGTTACCCATATACTCCCCGGTATGCCAAAACGTAACACCATCCACAGGGTCAAGTGTTGTTTGTGCATAATCTCCTACACGATTTACTCCTGTTTGAGAACCTGTTCCTGCTTTCGCAATTACTTCAGTAATTGGCATTGTGCCAAGGGGGTCGCACGACATACGACCGGTATAACATAAACTTGGATAAATATTAGTTGAATTAGATTTCAAATAACAAAGTGCAATACCTCCGTTATTATCCATAGCAATACTGCTCATCCAACGGGTATTTGCATCCGGAGTATAAATTCCTTCCTGATACATGGTCCAGGTTCCGGTAGACTGATTTTGGCGCATTTCGCACCATTTTACACTTCGTTGCGTAGTACTTATTTTTACTCCCCAACTTAAAACTATGGAGTTATATCCCGAACTATTCCACGGTTTCCATTGTGCTCGGTACATCAGTGTTCCTCCAATTCCGTCAAGCATTTGAGTGGTTCCAGGTTGAGAAACATCATTCCATGATGCATTATACGAACCATCGAAAGCTGCAGTAGTAACACTTCCGGCAGAAGCTATACTGGCAGTTGGAGTAGTAGGTACCCAGTTAACAGTTACATTATAGATATTGATAGCATCTACATAAGCACCACCCCAACCATTGTCAGAGTAAGAAAATATAGGGCATGGAGTACCTGTGGGAGGTAAAGTTCCATCTGCAGCATCACCCGGAAGGGGAACAAAAAAGCTGGATGAGACATGCGGAGGAGTGAATGTTTGGGTTACTGAGCGTGCAGTTCCCGAACCAGCGAGCATAGCTGTACGCTCGAAAACAAAAATACGCTGTGTGCTTTGGTTGGAAGTCATGTAATAACCATCCTGCCAAACACCAAATTTTAAATAGTCAGGAAAAAGGGGAGAGGTGTAGGTCCAGGTATAATACGCACCTGTTGCATCACCTGTTTGGGAAACGGCTATGTAAATTTTATTTCCGGTTTGACCAAACTGAGCCAGAAACCAACGGTCGGCTGCTTTGTCGTATAATACTATTGGGTCTCCATCATTGGGAGTTGGTGTTGACCATAGATTACCAAAAGTGGAAGTTAGCATATTGGCACCCGTGGTTTTGTTAAATACTCTGAACGTGGTAGAATTTATCATCTGCACATATTGAGTTAATCCGGCAGCTCCACTTGGGTCCATCGGACGGAAACCAGTGGCCGATTGCCCTGCCCAATTGGCTTTAGTGCCATTGCCTGGTTTATCACCCATAAATTTTTGAATACTGGCATCGTCATTTCCATAAACACCGCCAAACTTAACACCTCTAACAAAATGCTGAGCTTTTCTGTTTTCGCGGTCTTCCGACTCTTCTTTCTTGTAAACTCTGTGGTCATCCAGCGGATGTTCGGCAACTATATCGCGTAAAGGACGAGTTACGTGAAAATCGATAGGGTAAATAACCGTTGCAGGTTTTTCTGCTTTGTCCTGAGCAAACGTATTGCTCAACATAAGGGCACAGGAAATAAATAGTATAGCTTTTTTCATTTATTTATTAAATTTATTGACTGCAAAAGTAGAATTTTACGGCAAGAGACAAAATGATATAAGTACTTTGTCGACAGAAATGACAAAAAATGGGGTAGAACTTTTTGGGCTTCTATTTATCAGAAGCGTTTTGAATTTCAAATTTTAAACCATTCAAAATTCAATCAAAAATCATTTGGGTGCCAATAAACAATCTCTAAACTTTCTATTTGCACATACCGTCACTATTCTCCCCCTCTCTTTTGGAGAGGGGATTAAGAGGAGAAGCCTCCTCAATTACTCCTTCCTTTTCAATTTCTTCTATTTCCTTTCCAACATTTGCTGTTTCCTTTCCAATATTTGCTATTTCCTTTCAAACATTTGCTGTTTCCTTTCCAATATTTGCTATTTCCTTTTCAATATTTGCTATTTCCTTTTCAATATTTGCTATTTCCTTTTCAACATTTGCTATTTCCTTTCCAATATTTGCTATTTTCCTTCTAGCAACTATTATTTAGCATCCTGCCACCACACCACTTACTTAAAAAATAAGTAAGAAAACCCCCCCCTTACTAGCCAAAAAGCGAGTTCGGAGCGTAAACCGAAAGGTAATATAGCGATGACGAAGGTTAATGCCCCAAAAATCAGGGTTAGTTTTATTCGATCACAATTTTATGATTGCTTCGGTTGTTGTCCGAATCGATAATTTGAAGGAAATAGATGCCTGTGGGGTTGTAAGGTAGTTCAATTTTTTTGGAATAAATTCCCGAGTTGATAATCAAATCCTGAGTTTCGTCATAAACCAGTTTACCTAGTATGTTATACATTTTAAACTCCACTTTGGTTGAAACGAGATGGGCAAATTCGATAAAAAAGGTTCCATCGTTTGGATTGGGATAAATGATGATGGGGTTATTATCCTTAATGGCTAATTCGGATACACCTGTGCATGGCAAAGCCGGCAGACAGGGAGCCGCATTAATATTAGCAATGATAATGCTGTCGGGCTGAGGGCCGAAACCAAGGCTAAGGTCTATACCCGGATTAGGCGGAAGATGGCAATAACTCATGATGGTTCCTTTAACGGGAATAGGCCCATCCGGACAAGAGCCTCCTCCGGGATAAAGTGCTGCCGGGCCGCAACCATCTATAGCAGTTTGATTGCCGTTCCATATACAATCGTGTGTATGCATGGTTCCCATAATATGAGCTTGCTCATGTGTTACCACATTTACAGTCCAAGAATAAACTGGGATGTCGTAATAATAATTATAAATACCCGCCAAGCATTTTTTATGGCTCCATAAGGTATCGCACAAACCTCCAATAAACCCGGCAATACCTCCGGCACTGTTGGATATCTTTATTAAAATACCCACATCTCCGTTAAAAGCGTCCGATTTGGTTTGAAAGGCGTAAAGAAAATCGGCACTCGAGCTTCCTTTGTAAGGGCTATTGGTATTCCAAATAAATAGTTCGGACAGAGCAACGGTAATATTATCGTTGGCATATTCCATTTGATGTTGATTGAACACCCCTGTCAAAAAATTAACAGTGCGCGAAAGGGAACCAAATTTAGTAAACACATCGTTATTTATTTCCCAGTAAAGTTTAACACAGTTTTGTGCCACTGTCTGACGTGTTCCGTTTGTTTTTACCTGTCGGGATATGTTGCCGTTTTCGCCATAGCGGTTTTCACACACAAAATTATCTCTTTCCTTTAAATTGACATCATTATATATAATGTACTGAGAATGGTTCTGTATTTTTCCAATGTTGATATTGCCATACCCGGCAGAAAATACTCCCATTATCTCATCATCGAAAATGCTGATGGCAACACAACTGCCCGGCTGATTGCGAATCATTCCCCAGTAATGTAACCCATTAATATCTGATGATTGCATTTTTTCGCCACTACTTGTTCGTAATACAAAACCCGGGGCAGTTATTGAGTGAGATTGAAGAAGTACTTCTGTTTGATTGCCTCGATAATCGGGAATAAGTAGACGCAGATATCGGGGTTGAGCCTGAATTATTTTTTTTAATTCGCTGGGCTGGATGGTTAATACTGCAAAAGAATCTACATGTTTTGCCAATAATGAAGTCAGAGTGTCGTTTGGGCTTATAAGAAAGGGGGAAGAAGTAAAGAATTCTTGTCCCGAACCAATTGCTTTAAGTATTTGTGCAGCTATAGGTTTTACAGGTGTGGCCTGAGCAAATAATTGCTGAACAGTAAAAACTAAGATGATTATTAAAAAACGGTTTTTCATTCTTTATATTTGGTTAGAAAGCGGTCGAATTAGCATTGTATGACTTTAACTTTCTGAAATATTTATGTTTTCGGGACAAAGATAGGAAGTTATTTTACTTGAATAAACTTAGGGGATAGGAATAATAAAAAGTATCAGTTTGTTGTTAGAAAGTATTCGATTATTGAGGAATCTAATCCCTAATAAGTATTTCTAATATATGGAACCTAATACCGAATTTTCAACAATAAAAAATCTTTTCTAACAATTTAAAAGGGAAAGTTTATTTGCTATACATTTGCTTATCAAAATTTCATACCTATCCACTAACCTTTAAAAAAACTTCTCAAAAAAAATGTCAAAAAGACTTTTATTGTTCATCGCGGGAACCGTTGTTTTCGCCATGTTAGGACTCACTGTGTTTTTTAAAACACAAAATCACAATTCTGAAATTAAAGAAAACCCAGCGTTTACGGCCTTCATAGGGGCTTACACATCGGGAGTTATTTCTACCGAATCAACGATTCGGATTTTGTTAACGAACGAAATGGAAACACCCATTGAAGTAGGAAAACCAATTTCGAAAACCCTTTTCGATTTTTCTCCTTCCATAAAAGGAACCGCTGTATGGCTGGATACACGCACGATTGAGTTCCGTCCAGAAAAACCATTGCCACCCAATACGCAATACAAAGCTGAATTTTATTTGTCCGAAATTTTAAGTGTTTCGAACGAATTTAAAACATTTGAATTCGATTTTCAAACAATGCAACAAAGCTTCGAAGTGTTGATTGACGGGATAACCACGACTGATAAAAAAACATTGCGCACACAACGTCTTGACGGAACCCTTGCTACTGCTGATGTTGCTAATTCGGCATTGATAGAAAAAATGGTAACGGCTTCGCAAAATGGCAAAAGCCTTACTGTGCGCTGGACACACGAGGCTAACAGAACCACTCATCATTTTACTGTGGAAGAAATAATACGAACTGAGAAAGCCGGAACAGTGGATGTAAGCTGGAGCGGAGCACCTATTGACGTGGACATGAAAGGAAATAAAACAATAGATATTCCTGCACTTGGCGATTTTAAAGTAGTAGATGTAAAAACAATTCAAAGTCCGGAACAGTATGCTGTGCTTCAGTTTTCGGACCCATTGCTCGAAAATCAAACACTGGAAGGTTTAGTTACATTAAGCGGAGGAGCAGCATTAAAATATATTATCGAAGGAAATGAAATTCGTGTGTATCCGCAATCGCGTCAGGTGGGAACCCGCACTATTATTGCCGAATTGGGCATTAAAAATATTTTAGGTATGCCATTGAAAGAACGTTATTTGATGGAAATAATGTTTGAAGAATTAAAACCCGAAGTGCAACTGATAGGTAAAGGTGTGATATTACCCAACAGCAACGGGCTTATCTTTCCTTTCAAGGCGGTAAGTTTAAAAGCGATTGATTTAAAAATATTGAAGATATACGAAAAAAATATTCCTCAATTTTTGCAGGTAAATAACCTCGAAGGCGACCGCGAATTGAGAAGAGTAGGAAAAGTGATATTGAAAAAAACAATTCAACTGACACAAAAAAGCCCTCTCGATTTAGGAAGATGGAATACTTATTCCTTCGATTTGGCGCAGTTGATAAAGGCAGAGCCAGGGGCAATATATAAAGTTATCATCAGTTTCAAAAAAGAATATTCGACTTATAAATGTACTGATGAAACAAAAACTGATTCTGAAAATGACGATGAAGAATATCAGCCACAGCCAGACAGAGTGGATGACAATGATGAAAGAGACTGGGATTATTATGGAGATTATTATTACGATGATTACCAATATTACGATTATAATTATAACGAACGTGATAACCCCTGTTCAAAATCTTACTACCACAGCAAGGAGGTAAGTAGGAATATTCTTGCTTCTGATTTAGGCCTTATCGCCAAACGCGGAACAGATGGTTCGATGAATTTTGTGATTACCAACCTTGTTACCACCAAACCTGTTTCGGGCGCTAGTATTGACATCTACGATTTCCAATTACAATTATTAAAAACAATGACCACAAACAGTGACGGAATGTGTGCGATGGTTTTCAAGAAGAAACCTTTTATAATGGTTGCCAAAAGCGGAAGTCAGAGAGGTTATCTGAAATTTGAAGACGGAGCTTCTTTGTCGTTAAGTGCATTTGATGTTTCGGGCGAAGAGGTTCAGAAAGGCATAAAAGGCTTTATTTATGGTGAGCGCGGAGTATGGCGTCCGGGCGATACGTTGTTTTTATCATTTATTCTTGAAGATAAATTAAACACTCTTCCTAAAAATCATCCTGTAGAATTTGAGTTGCTTAATCCGCAAGGACAGTTGTACAAAAAAATGGTTAAGACATCAGGGTTGAATGGTTTTTATTCTTTCCCGGTTACTACAGATAAAACTTCGCCTACCGGCAATTGGACCGCCAATGTTAGAGTTGGAGGTGCTATGTTTTCGAAAGACATAAAGATTGAAACTATAATGCCAAACCGATTGAAAATAAATCTGGATTTTAAAACGGATAAATTATTGGTTACAAATAAAGAGGTAGCCGGAAAACTGGAAGTAAAATGGCTGGCCGGTGCGGTAGCAAAAAATCTGAATGCAAAAGTGGAAGTTACGTTAAGCCAGATGAACACAACCTTTAAAAAGTATGAAGAGTATGATTTTGATGACCCTGCACGCAGTTATGCTTCGGATGCACAAACAATTTTTGATAACAATACAGACGATAAAGGTATAGCGATGATAAAACCAAATATCAATGTAAAAACAGCTGCACCGGGTATGTTACGTGCGAGTTTCAAGGTTAGAGTTTTTGAACAGGGAGGAGCTTTCAGTGTCGATCAGTTTTCGATTCCATATTCTCCTTACACTTCTTATGTGGGTATAAAAGCCCCTGAAGGAAACAAGTTCACGGGTATGCTGGTAACGGATACCAATCATATTGTTAAAGTGGCAACGGTGGATGGCGATGGCAAACCTGTTTCGCGCAAAAATTTAAAAGTACAGATATATAAGGTATCCTGGCGTTGGTGGTGGGATAGCTACGATGGAGACCTTGCCAATTATGTAGGCAATACATCTCGTCAGATTTATCAGGAAATGGAAACCAGCACCACCAATGGTAAAGGTCAATTTATATTGCGTGTGAATCGTCCAGACTGGGGTCGTTTTTATATTCGTGTTACTGACCCTGAGAGCGGGCACTCCACCGGACAAACAGTTTATATTGACTGGCCGGCTTGGGCTGGTTCATCTCCAAAAGGAAATGAAGGAGCTACTTTATTATCATTTACCAGTGATAAGAAAAATTTTAATGTAGGCGAAGATGTTAAGCTTACCATTCCTTCGAGTGCAGAAGGACGTGCATTAATAAGTATAGAGAGTGGTTCTAAGGTAATCAGATCTTTTTGGGCGGAAACTACAAAAGGACAAACCAATTATAGTTTTAAGGTTACTCCCGATATGACTCCGAATGTGTATGTAAATGTTACCCTTGTGCAGCCGCATGCTCAAACCGTAAACGACCTGCCAATTCGATTGTATGGTGTTATTCCTATCTCGGTGGAAGACCCCGGCACCCATTTGTTTCCGGTAATTACCACACCTGAAAAATGGAGTCCGGAAACTAAATCAAGTTTGACAGTAACTGAGAAAAATGGTAAAGAAATGACCTATACCATCGCCATAGTTGACGAAGGATTACTAGACCTTACACGATTTAAAACACCTGATCCGTGGTCTTCATTTTATGCTCGCGAAGCTTTGGGTGTAAAAACCTGGGATATGTTTGACCTTGTGATTGGGGCATTTGGAGATAAACTAGCTCGATTATTAGCTATTGGAGGTGACGGAGACATTAATAATAAAGCCGGAAATAAAGCCAACCGATTTAAACCAATGGTAAAATTCTTAGGCCCTTTTAATCTTAAAAAAGGAGAAACTGCGAAACATGAATTTATGATGCCTCAATATGTAGGTTCGGTGAGAACTATGGTGGTGGCAGGCCATAACGGGGCATACGGTTCGGCTGATAAAACAACACCTGTTCGTAAACCATTGATGATTCTCGGTACACTGCCCAGAGTGGTAGGTCCAGGCGAAACGGTAGATTTGGCTGTGAATGTTTTTGCTATGGAAAAACAAATAAAGAATGTAAAGGTTGAAATTAAAACTAATGGCATGTTCAGTGCACTAGACGGCACATCCAAATCGGTTTCGTTTGCTGAAATCGGAGATGAGGTAGTTAATTTTAAACTAAAAGTAAATTCTATGCTGGGAGTTGGCACGGTGAAAATAGTGGCAACAAGCGGTGGAGAAAAAGCGGTGTACGATATTGAAATAGATGTACGCAATCCGAATCCAAAAGTGGTGAATGTGCTGGAAAGTGTGGTAGAAGCCGGTAAAACATGGAACACACCTTACACCCCTCCGGGCATTACAGGTACCAACAAAGGAACTATTGAACTTTCGTCAATACCGCCGATTAATCTGGGAGAACGATTGAAATATCTGATAGATTACCCTCACGGATGTATTGAACAAACTACATCTGCAGTGTTCCCTCAGTTGTATTTAAGCGATATTATGGAACTCAATAGTGATTTTAAAGTAGCCATTACAAGGAATATAAAAGCCGGAATAGACAGAATTAAATTATTCCAGACCACCAGCGGAGGCATGAGTTACTGGGCTGGTCAGCATGATGCAGATGACTGGGGCACCAGTTATTCGGGACACTTTTTGCTCGAAGCCGAAGCCAAAGGATATACATTGCCGGCAGGAATTCTTGAAAACTGGAAGCGTTATCAGCGAAATACTGCTAATTCGTGGGCTCCTAAGTACGACAAGTATTACTATTATAATGACGACCTTTTGCAAGCGTATCGTTTGTACACCCTGGCTCTTGCAAAAGCACCAGAACTCGGGGCTATGAATAGACTGAAAGAATACCCTCGTTTGTCGATAACAGCCAAATGGAGACTGGCAGCAGCATATGCTAAAGCGGGACAACTCGAAGTTGCGAAAAATTTAATTGCTAATTTATCCACCATAGTTCCGCGTTATTGCGAAATGGGATGGAGTTACGGTTCTGACGACCGTGATGAAGCAATGATTCTGGAAACATTGACATTGCTTGATATGAAAGCAAAAGCAGCTCCTGTGGTTAAACAAATTTCGAAAGCATTGAGCTCGAACAATTGGATGAGTACTCAGACTACAGCCTACTGTTTAATTGCTGTATCCAAGTTTGCGGGAGCAAGCGGAGCAAGCGGTGAAATGAGATATAATGTAAAGATAAACAGCAATGCTCCGATTGCCTTAAACACAAAATTGCCGGTAAAACAAATCGACATGCAGTTAAAAGGTGCATCAGTTGGTAATGTCAGTGTGACCAACAATGGCAGCGGGATTTTATTTGCCCGAATAATCATGGAAGGAATTCCGGAAACAGGCGACCAAACTAATGTGGACAACGATTTAAAAGTTGGCATAAATTACACCACTATGGAAGGTGCTCCGGTAGATGTGACCAAACTGGAACAGGGAACTGATTTTATTGCAGAAGTAAAAATTACGAATCCGGGAACGCGTGGAGAATATCTGCAGATGGCCTTAACTCAGATATTCCCGAGTGGATGGGAAATTCATAATACCCGAATGGATGATGCTGAAAGCACTATCAAATCGGACTATCCTACCTATCAGGATATTCGTGATGACAGGGTTTACACTTATTTTAATATTGCACCAAATAAAACCAGTGTGTTTCGAATTGTTCTGAATGCAGCCTATGTAGGTCGCTATTATTTGCCAACGATTTATTGCGAAGCCATGTATGATAACACAATCAATTCGCGTAAACCGGGCAAATGGGTGGAAGTAGTAAAAGCCGGACAATAATTTTATTTAACCTGACAGGTATTAATAACCTGTCAGGTTTTAAAAAACTCTAACAATTCTTGATTTCTTTTACTAATTATTTTCAATTCGTAAAGACAAAAAGAGGTATTGCACTCTCTCTTGTGTTTGTACTCTTCATCTGGTATGTTTTCTGTTTGCCTGCTCATTTATTTACCAGTCAAACCAGCACTGTGCTCGAAGATAGAGAGGGCAAACTGCTTGCTGCCCGTATAGCCGATGATGGTCAGTGGCGGTTTCCGGCTACTCGTCATATTCCGGCTAAGTTTGTTGCTTCCATCATTCAGTTCGAAGACCGTTCTTTTTTTATACACGGAGGGTTTAATCCTGCTGCATTTGCCCGTGCCATTGTTCAAAACATCAAAGCAGGGAGAGTGGTAAGTGGAGGCAGCACCTTATCCATGCAGGTTATTCGTTTGTCCAGAAAAGGTAAGAGCCGAACTTTTTTTGAAAAAGTAATAGAAATTATTCTGGCTACACGCCTCGAACTAAAGTATTCTAAAACCGAAATACTTTTAATGTATGCATCCAATGCTCCTTTCGGGAGCAATATAGTAGGCATTGATGCCGCTGCCTGGCGCTACTTCGGACGCGAAGCTCAGAAAATGTCGTGGGCCGAAGCCGCTACTCTGGCTATTCTGCCTAATGCTCCTGCTTTAATTTATCCCGGCAAAAATCAGGAACGTCTTCGCAACAAACGAAACCGATTGCTCCGTCAACTTTTGCAAGCAAAAATTATTAACAAAGAAACCTGCGAACTTAGTCAGCAGGAACCCTTGCCCGGAAAACCTTATGCATTACCTCAGATAGCGCCTCATCTCCTTCAGCGAGCGGTTAAAGAGGGTTTCAGCGGGCAACGCGTATTATCCACCATTGATGGGCATTTGCAGGAAAGAGTAAACGAAATTATCGAAAATCATCACAAGCTTTTAAAGGCAAATCAAATTCACAATGCTTGCGCCATAGTGCTCGATGTTAATTCGGGCAATGTGTTGGCTTATGTGGGAAATACCGATAACACAGGCAAACCCGAATATCAGTCGGATGTAGATGTGGTGAATGCTCCCCGAAGCACCGGCAGCATTCTCAAACCTTTTCTGTTTGCTTCTATGCTTTCATCGGGCGAATTGCTTGCTACCACACTTATTCCCGATATTCCAACACAAATTGCCGGATACGCTCCCCAAAATTATAACCTTACTTACGATGGTGCAGTACCTGCCAAACGCGCATTAGCTCGCAGTCTTAATATTCCTGCTGTGCGTATGCTTCAAAGTTTCGGTACCGAAAAATTTAATTTCAATCTCAAAAAAATAGGGATGACCACGCTTAACAATTCAGCCGAACATTACGGCCTTTCCATCATTCTGGGTGGGGCAGAGGGCAAGTTGTGGGATATTTCGGGAATGTATGCCAGCATGGCGCGTACTTTAAATCATTATACCACTTACAATGGAAAATACAATCCGGACGATATTCATCCTCCTTTTTATTTTGCAAAAAATAAAGAGAAACAAAAACAAAACAACGACCTTCTTCCTCAATCCACTTGTTTCGATGCAGCTTCCATATTTCTAACCTTCGAAGCCATGGTAGAAGTGTCGCGCCCGGACGAAGATGCCGGTTGGCGACAATACACATCGGCCACCAAAGTGGGCTGGAAAACGGGAACCAGTTTTGGCTATCGCGATGGATGGGCTGTTGGCGTTACTCCTAAATATGTGGTGGGTGTTTGGGTTGGCAATTCCGATGGCGAAGGTCGTCCCGGACTGGTAGGCATTCAAACTGCCGCGCCTGTTCTTTTCGATATCTTTAGTCTGCTAAAACCCGGCAAATGGTTTGCTCAGCCTTTTGACGAAATGGAAAAAATTCCTGTTTGTCATCAGAGTGGCTCGCGTGCTACCGAAATTTGCGAACCCATCGACACACAATGGGTGCAGAAGGCCGGAATTCATTCTCCGCCCTGCAAATACCATCGCCTTATCCATCTTGACCAAAGCGGTAAATACCGTGTAAACAGCAATTGCGAAGACATCAACTCCATGAAGCATGTCAGTTGGTTTGTGCTTCCTCCCGTTATGGAATGGTATTACAAATCCAAGAATGCATCTTATCAGGAATTACCTCCTCTGCGTGCAGGCTGCGAAACCACTACACTTTCGGCTATGGAGATTATTTATCCAAAACAGTTCAGTAAAATTTATGTCCCTGTAGAACTGGATGGGAAACTGGGGAAAACCGTATTTCAGGTGGCTCATCGCAAAGCAAACACCATTATTTTCTGGCACCTCGATGGCACTTATGTAGGCAGCACTCAAAATATTCACCAAATGGAACTCGCTCCCGATGAAGGTTCGCATACCCTTACCTTAGTAGATCAGGATGGAGAATCGATTACTCAGGTTTTCGAAATTATTAATAAGAAGAAATAATCCCATTACGGTTTACTCTTGTAAATGTTTCAATTAAATTATTTTTTTAACCAACGTATTTTTATAAAATAAAAAATAGAAACCATTAAAAATAAACCGCCAAGCACGGCTACAAGTGAAGACCCTGCAGGGAAGTCGAAGTTGTAGGAAACATTGAGTCCGAAGAAAACGCCCAGAATACTCATTATTACAGCTATTATTACCACACCTCGGTTTTTATTCGCCAACATGATAGCTCCTACAGCTGGAATAATAAGGAAAGAGAATACCGGTATAACACCACTCATACGAACAGCAAATACGATTGCTAAACCAATAGAAAGATAGAACACAAAATTCCAGAAACTAAACCATTTGTTGTTTCTGAAATAATTTGGGTCGGTGTTCTCTTCTTTGTTTTCAAAAGTTTCAGTAAGCATAAAAAACTTTTTATGGAAGATAAGATGAAGCAAACCGATGGCTCCGAAAACAACTGCTATCTGTTCGATTTGTTCCCAGTTGATAGATAGTATATTTCCGAATAGCACTTCCTGTATGTCAGAATCGCCATGCGGTGTTTTTGATATCAGCATCACCGTTACTGCCGATGCAACGGCATAAAATATTCCGATGATGGCTTCCAATTTTAATCTTTTGTCGCGAATGTTAATGAGGGACATGAGCAAGGCACCCACAAGTGTAAATACAATGGGAATAATGGTTTTTCCATAACCCAGATAATCAGAAAAGGCAACGCCAAGCGATGAAATTTGCCCAAGGGCTAAATCAACAAACACAATGCCTCTGCCCACCACATGTACACCGAGATAAGATAACACAACACCAAAAATGATGCTGACAACAAATGCTTGCACCATAAAATCTAATTGAAACATACTGGTCATAAAATGGAAATGTTAAGTGATTATAGAGATAAATTGATGGCTATTTTAAATTTGATTTCAAAAGATTGATATTGTAATCGAACAAATCGTAATACGTTTTGATGGCATCAAAAGCACCTACAGATGTGGCGAGTGTCAAGGTTTTTGCTCCAGTTTGTTTGGACACTACATCGGATGAAGAGGCCGTAAAATAAGGCGATGTGATGATAACCTTTATATTATTTTCTTTTACTTCTTTAATGATTTTAACTAACTGAGATGGGGTAGGAGGGATGCCCGGTTTTGGTTCCATAAAATCAACAATCTTTAATCCAAAGCGATTTTCGAAGTAACACCATTCGTTGTGATACGCTATTACTTTAGCACCTTTGAAAGGAGCCATGGCTGTGCTCCATGCTTTCATTTTCAAATCGATTTGTTCGTTAAATGTTTTTAGATTGGCCTCATAGTACTCTTTATTGGCAGGCGAAATTTTTTCAAGTCCGTTACAAATGTTGCGAGCTATAGCTTTACCATTTAGCGGATCGAGCCAATAATGCGGATTTCCAAAGGCATGTATGTCGCCTTCCGAACGATTGATGGACGAAGGCACCTGCTGCAAAGTAACACCTACTGATGCATCCACATACCCGTCACTTCCTTTCTGAATCTTGGTGTTTCGCGAACTGCTCAATAACGAAGGAGACCAGCCTGCTTCCAAATCCAAGCCCAACGTTACATACAAATCGGCATTGGATAATTTAATAATATAACTTGGTTTGGGGTCTACAAAGTGAGGGTTTTGATAACCTGTGGCTATTGCAAACACTTCCACTTTATTTCCTCCAATAATCTCTGCTATACTTTTTGTGTCCTGTGTGGTTGTTACCACATGTATAGTGCCTGCAAACGTTATACTTATTGAGGCAATGATGATGGATACTGTACTGATAATTTTTTTCATTTGTTTTATTTGTTATACATCACACTCGGCAAACCCTCTTGAATAGAGGGAAAGATGACGGAACGTGACGATGATTATTTATTCTTATTACTTATTTATTTTATTTATTTATGTATCAATAGCTACTGAACAATGCACTAATACTGATGCGCACCGTGAGAACCAATAACGAATATCCATCTGAGATTGGCTTGTACAAAACTTTTCTCAAAATTGTTTTCTGCCATGGCTTCGTTCATTGCAGAGTATTTTCCTTCAATTTCTATTTTCTGAAATTCGGTGGCATACCAGCCCAGCGTGAGTGTGCCCGATTGCCTTACAAATGAAGCATCGTCAGGTTTGTTTGTATAATCGTAACGGCCGGCCAGAAAAAAACGTTTGGCCACTTGCACATTCAGTAACGAATAAAAACCAATGGCATTAACTGTTACAGGAGATAGGGCAGGAGCAACCGAACTGATACTATCAAAAGAAGATTGACTATAATATAATTCGTTTTGAAAAGTAACCGACTTGTAAGTATTGAATCGAACCGGTTTCCATTTGTAGGTAACATCAATTGCACCAATGTCGGTGAGTTTTTGCTGAAGATTTTCGCCTTGCATGGCAGTTAATCCTAATTCGAGAGTAGCGTTAGACGACAAGTCCCAGAAGTTTTTAAGATGGGCCAGGTATAAATAATTATTGGTCGAACTCCTTTCGAATGTTGGGCTTTCGGTGTCTACACTGCTGGCCTCTACCGTTAGTTCCTGAAAAAACAAACGATTTGGCAACAGCCAGCTTAACGATAAACCATCGCCTTTTAAGCCTTCTTCACCAAAAAATGCAACGTAGGCATCGGGCATATTAATAAAAGGCAAGGCATGAGCATGCACCGGATTTACTCTGCCTACATCTTGTTTTATTCGCCCTGCTTTTAGTTGTAAATGCCAGGGCAAGGACAAAGTAGTTAAATATCCTTCTTCTATACCACCGCTAAATTTGCCTGTTTTAGCGTCTTCGCCTACGGAGTAAAAAAAATCGGCACGAGCGTAAGGGTCGACAACAGATTGAAAAGAAAATTCGGCTTCGTGTAATTCGGCATCGGCATTATGCGTTCCGAAGCTGCGATACAAACCTCTGAAATCTCCGATAACACTGATATCGGGATTGGCCGATGCAGCTACTCGTTGCTGAGGAGCCGCAACTGCAGGAGCTTGTTGTTGCATTTCGCTCTGAATTTGCAACAGCAACAGCGAGTCCGATTTGGCAGAGTCCGTTTGAGCCATGGCCCCCACTGTGCTTGCTATAATAAGTATTGATAAAATGTTTTTATAAACCATTCGCTTGTTTTTAGTAATAAAATAAAACTATCTCACCCCCGATGGGAGCAAGAAATTACTTTGATTAATTCAAAGTGCAATAAAACTAAGCGAATGCAGGAGGTGCGCGGAGCGAGCGAAAATAGGTTTCTTGCAAACGAACATTGTTCTCTGCAGGCAGAAAAGCAAGTTCACCTATTTCAGTAAGAATAAAATTATGATTAGTAAAGTCGGGCGAATGATAATAGTCGAACGTAATATCGCACAGGTTGCAATGATGTTCTTCCTGATGAAGGTGAAAAGCCGAAGACACGCAATGAAAATCATTAATATGCGCATAGTTGTGCACTTCACTCTTTACAAGAGGAAACAGAAAAACCGCCAGAATGAGAATAGCGTATATGTTTTTCAATTTTTGCATGCGGCAAATGTAATTATATTTTTGTACGTGTTACTATTTACTTAGCTGCAACTACCATACCACTAAATAGAAATAGCACAACCTTAGCGAATAAAACAGTTTGCATTGGTTCTTATTCATCTATGTTGTTTTTAAATCATCACAAATTTCGTATCGCCTCACCCCTTAATCCCCTCTCCAAGGGAGAGGGGGGATTATTCAAGAAGTTAATTGTACAAAGTGTTTCAAAGATTTACTCCCCTCTCCTTTGGAGAGGGGCCTGGGGTGAGGCGATTTAAAAAGATAACATTCTTTAAAGGGTTGGGTAATTCTGCATTTATAACACATCACTTATCATCAGGCCTAATAACCCAAGCCAACAGCCCACGCTTGCTACTTTATTTTATAAGAAAAAAAGAACAAAGCAGCAATGTGTATGCGTATTTAAAATTTATTAATTTTACCCAAAATGAAACACCATAAAGCAAAAGCATTCGCGTTACTTCTTCTCTTTACGATTTTGTTTTTTACTAAATCTCATTCGCAATCTGCATCCGAATTTCGTGTGGTGGGTTATTACTGCGGCACCACTATTCCTGTTGATAGCTTCGAAACCGATAAACTTAGCCATCTTATTTTTTGCTTCGGAGGACTGGATGGCAATCGTTTTCGAATTCATTCGGCCATTGATAGTGCTACCATAAAACGGATGGTGAAGTTAAAAATTAAACATCCTCAATTAAAAATCATGTTGAGTTTGGGAGGCTGGAGTGGCTGTAAAACCTGCTCAGATGTGTTTAACAGCCCATCGGGACGAAAAGAATTTGCTCAATCGGTTAAAGAAATTTCTGCTTATTTTAATACGGACGGAATAGACCTTGATTGGGAATACCCCGCCATAAAAGGGTTTCCGGGACATGCTTTCAGGCCCGAAGACCGTAGCAATTTTACTGCATTGCTAAAAGAACTACGATTGACAAACGGAGAAAAGTTTGAAATCAGCTTTGCTGCCGGAGGTTTTACTTCTTACATCAATCAATCGGTAGAATGGAAAGAAGCGATTAAATACAGCAATTTTATAAACGTGATGACATACGATTTGGTTCATGGATACAGCACCATTAGTGGGCATCACACACCTTTGTATTCTACCACAGAGCAAACCGAATCGACAGATAATGCAGTGAAACAAATGCTGAATGCCGGAGTGCCGGCCAATAAGATAGTGATTGGTGCTGCATTTTACGGACGTTTTTTCCATATCGAAGAAGGAAGCAAAGTAGATTTATACATGCCTTGCAAATTCGATCATGGCTTTTCGTTTAAATATAGTGCCGATTCGCTTTCCGAAAAAAATGGTTTTGTTCGTTATTGGGACGAGCATGCACAGGCTCCTTATGCCATAAACACGAGCCGTAGGCTGCTTGCTACTTACGATAACGAAAAGTCGATTGAGATGAAAACAAAATATGCTTTAGCGAAAAAGCTCGGAGGCATTATGTTTTGGCAGTTGTATGATGACAAGTTTCGCAACGGTTTGCTCGAAACCATTAATCGGAATAAATAATTACACTAACCGTTTGCTGTGCATCAACAAAAAATAATGCTTGTTGATTTTATATAAAAATGTATTGGTATACCCTAATCGCTCTCCGCTAATTATCCAAATTAGCCTCTCTAATCAACTTGGGCATGTTAAGAATAACTATTCGTTTTCCTTTCAATTCTATCAATCCATCCCTTTCAAAATCTTTTATAATGCGCACCGTAGTTTCGAGCGTGGTAAGTGCTATATTGCCTATCTCTTCTCGTTTTAACGACACATCAATGGTTTTATTATCGCTTTCGAATCCGTAAATTTGGTACATAAAAAGTATGGTTTCGGCAATGCGTTCTTTCACTGTTTTCTGAACATTGGTAATCGATTGTTCGGTTCGGTTCAATTCCTGCGAAAACAGCGTGAACAAAGCGGTTGAGAGTTGAGAATTAGTATTGAGCAAGGTCAGAAAAGTATCTTTCGGAATGTAACACACGGTCGAATCTTCCAGTGCTTTGGCGGTATTGGTGAATTTTTCGTTGCCGTGCAAAATTAGAAAACCTAATAAATCTCCTTTTTTAACAAGGCGAATAATTGTTTCTTTTCCATTCTGCGCTAGCTTCGATAATTTAACCTTTCCGCTGGTCAGAAAATAAATTCCATAACCGGGGCTCCACTCTTTAAATATGGTATCATCTTTTTGGTAGGAGAGGCAACTTTTCGTTTCCTGAATCAATGCCAATTCCGATTCGGTTAAATTGGCACACATTGTTGTGGGCCTTAATTCGCAAGTGTTACAAATGCGTTGAGTATTTTTTGATTTCATGTTTCGACAGCTATTATAATGGAACAAATAGATATAAAAAGACAATACAAAGATATAAAAAACCCGATATGCTTTCGAAAAAGTTATTCTAAATCAACTTTTTATTAAACCAGAAATAAGTTTTTTCTTGTTTCAAAATCTTTTTTGCCAATCACCCGTCATCTACTTTTGTCCTGTCGAATAAATAAGCAGGTAAGCATCGTTTGACGAAAGGCGTTCTTTTTTTCTTTAAAATGTAGAAATTATGTGTGCAGGATGGTTTACATAAATATGTAAGTCATATTTCTCGCGTGCAGGATGGTTTACGTAAATATGTAAGCCATATTTCTCGAGCGAAAGTCGGTTTACATATTTATGCAAGGCATATTTCTCAATCGAAAGTCGGTTTACATATTTATGTAAGGCATATTTCTCAATCGAAAGTCGGTTTACAAATTTATGTAAGCCATATTTCTCAATCGAAAGTCGGTTTACATATTTATGTAAGGCATATTTCTCGAGTGAAAGCCGGTTTACATATTTATGTAAGGCATATTTCTCGAAGGAATAAACAATGTATTCTTATCTACCATTAGCTATCAATAAAAAACTATTAACTATTAAATTAAAATAAATAACTAAAAACAAAAAAAACTATGTCACTATTCAGAAAATGGCTTCATGCCTTAAATCCATTTAAAACAGCCGCTAAAAGAAGCGATGAAAACGGAATGCGTCAAATTGTGTTTCACGATGCAGTATTAGCCTCTCGAGTAGCACTTTTCCCTACCGATACCGATTACCCTATTTGGTACAATAGGTTTCATCCGCTTGCGGTAGATGCTAATACAAAATATTCGGCCTATTACGGTGTTCAAAGCACTCAAGAGGGACAAACCACCTCGTTAGACACCCGTATAGCCAATATTCAGGGCAAAACCGGTAAGGCCCACGATTGGTACAACCGTATATCGGCTATCTATGCAACCAGCAATCCTGGCCGATTTACAGCCATTCTGCCTGATGGGCTGAAACCCTTTAAAGGAAAAAAAGACAGAATAATAGCTGCGCTAAAAACCTTGAGTATAAACATTGGTAGCGATACCAATACGCTGATGGTGGCCATTAAAGCCGAAATAGATGCCGAATATGCCATCATAAAACCCCTGCGCGATTCGCAATTGCTGGCCAAAGGCTCTACCGGAATTAGCAGCACCCAGCTCAGCAATTCAATAAAAGCAGCCCTCACTATGCAATGGCGAAATCATGGATTAGAGGTAAACAAATTTGCCGATGACCCCGATTGCGAAAATATTCTCAAATCGTTTCACGACCTCGAAGCCATTCAGCAATCTTCGCAAAAAGAATTTAATCTTACCTTGCACAACCCCGAAACACGCGATGTGGCTCAACGCACAATGGTGTTCAACAGCCGACTTCGCGCCAAAACCACCGGAGGCGATGTTAAAATATACCTAGCCAGCACTGTGGGTGGCGTAGATAGTGCAGCAGTATTGATTACAGCCGGGCACGATGTTAACTTTACCGCTGCCGATTTTGGAGTAACCAATTACGGTGTAAACCGCCATATAACAGTAGTTACCGGAACCGGAACTACCATCAACTTTATGTTGCAATTGTATTAATAAACTGATGGTGCAGCCCATTTTCTTCGCTTCTTTTTCCAAAAAAAGCAGAACAGATGCCTAAAAGCCAACTACTACTTTAGGCAAATCGTCATCAACTCCCGCTTCGTTAGTTCGAAGTGGGAGTTTTTTATGTTTTCCCCACCAAAACTTAGTAAATACATACCGAAAATTCGTTTTATAGAGTCTTTATTTCAATAAAGCGATGCTTTTTCAAAACTAAACTCTGAATAAGAATTTTAAAAACGCCTCTTTTATACCGAAAATGTACCATAAATTAAATAATGAAGTTGTTAAAAACATGATTTATGTCATAAAATATTTGATTTTTTGAAAAATAGTCATTTCCTTTGTCGTTGAATTGTGTTTAAAATCGGTTGGGTGAGTTTTGTTAAAGGTTGAGTTAAGCTCGTAAGTCGGGTGTTGACACTAAAAAAAGCAATAAAAATTAAATTTATAAAACAACAATGAATAATAATCAACTCAATTAACCTAAAACAAAAAAAGAAACAGAAACCGAAAAGCAAACGCTTACCCAGCTTTTTAGAAAAGCGGAAGCACAACCACCAAAACCAAACCAAAAATTAACAAACCAAAACAAAAAACAAATGAAAAAAACAATTACCCAAAATCCAACACGAAGTATATTTCGCTCGTTGGTGTGTGCAGTTTTCCTCTTGGGATTAACAGCCACTAATTTGAATGCGCAAGTTGCTAACTATGCTTTTGCTCAGGCAGCCGGAACATTTAATCAGGCCGGCCTGGGAGCAGATTTAACATTATCGACAACAACTTACGATGATAATGCATTTACAGCAGCCACCATACCATTTACTTTTACCTATCACGGGGTTGCATTTACCACAGTAGGTATGAGTGCTAACGGATATGCCGTATTAGGCGGCATTGGAGTTACCTCTCCACGAACCAATATGTTTTCCAATCTGGCAAACTGTTTGGTAGCTTGTAACGCTGACCTTTATGCTTTGGCTGGTACTGCCGGTCATGACATGAGTTATGCAACCGTAGGTTCAGCTCCTAACAGAACCTTTGTGATGCAATGGACAAACTGGGGTCGTTTTAGTTCAGGATTGAATGAATATTCATTTCAAATTCGATTGAACGAAACGACCAATTCTGTTCAGTTTGTTTACGGCAACTGTCCAGCTCCTACCTCAGCAACTGTTTCGGTTGGTTTGAGCGGTGCAACCACTGCGGATATCAATGTAAGAACAACTACTACCAATTGGGCTGCAACCACTGCCGGTGTTACCGGAAATACCTGTACAATGAGTTCTACCATTAAACCAGCTTCTGGCCAAACTTTTACCTGGACTTCGGCAGCTACAGCTGCTGCAATGGTGTTTACGGCTTCAGCCGGAACTTATGTATCTATTGAGGCAGGTAGTGCTTCCACTACTTTAACAACATCTACCACTAATTATGATGATGATAACTTTGCGGCAGTTACACTTCCTTTTGCTTTTAATTACCATGGAACTTCCATGACAACTATTGGCATCAGCTCTAATGTGTATGCTAAATTAGGTGCAGTTACTACCACTACATATGGTAACGTACTCGGAGTGCAAACAGATATCCTTTCTCCAATGTCAGCAGGCGATGGAGGAACTTCTTTTGATGGATTAGCTTCTGCAGCAAATACAGCAAAAGAGATTAGTTATACAACTATTGGAACTACTCCAAACAGAACTTTTGTAATACAATGGATGAACTGGGGGTTTTACAGCACAGGTACTGCTGATTACTCTTGCCAGATTCGTTTACAAGAAACAACCAACACCGTTAAGTTTGTTTACGGCCCAACACCGGGAACTAACTACCCTATAACTACAACAGGTATGTTTGTTGGTATAAATGGTACAACTATTGCCGATTTTAATGCAAGAACCACCACCACTAACTGGACAGCTTCTACTGCCGCTACACTTACCACACAAACTTGTCAGTTTGCTGCCGGAGTTAAACCAGTGCAAGGATTAACTTACACCTTTACACCACCTGCTATAGCGTTAACTTCGTTTGCACCTACCAGCGGATGTCCTGGAACTACCTCTGTGGTAATTACAGGAAGTGGTTTTACAGGAGCTACAGCTGTTCGTTTTGGAGGTGTTAATGCATTCTCATATACAGTAAACAGCGCTACACAAATTACAGCTGTTCCTGCAGCCACCGCTACTGGTGTTATTACTGTTGTTTCTCCTTCAGGAACTGTAAACAGCGCAGGTACATTTACAATTAATGCCTCTCCTTCTGTAACCGTTTCTCCAAGTTCAGCTACTATCTGTGCATCTGGCGGAACAAATTCTGCTACATTAGCAGCTTCAGGAGCAGGTGTTACTACTTGGTCGTGGGCTCCATCTACAGGTCTATCGGCCACTAATACAGCTTCTGTGGTTGCCACACCTGCTGCTACCACTACATACACAGTAACAGGTACACCTGCCTCAGGATGTGCTGGTGTTCAGTCAGTAACAGTTACTGTAAATACGGCACCAACTATTACAACTCTTACTGCAACACCAAGCGCAGTTTGTGCTGGTTCGACTGCTACTTTAGCGGCCACTTCTTTTGCAGGAGCTGCCGGAAGTGCTACCGTTGGTACAACTACAACATCAATAGGAGGAAATACAGGTAACCCTTACCGTTCAGGAAATGGCACAGGTAACCAAATTAGAACACAATTACTATATACCGCAGCAGAATTAACCGCTGCCGGAATCACTGCCGGTCCTTTTACCAGCATAGGTTTTACAACTCAGACAGCTTCTACCGGAACAATTACTAACTTATCCATTGCGATTGGAAGTACAAATGTTACAGCATTAAGCACAACATACGAAACTTCGGCTGTTACTACAGTATTTACACAAGCAAGTTTTACTCCTCTTGGTGCTGGTTTAAATACACATGTTTTTAATGCCGGTTCTTTCACATGGGATGGTGTGTCGAATGTTTTGGTTAACGTTTGTCAAACAAACTCTGTTTTAGGTACGGCAACTGTTTCGGCATACACACCTGCAACAGTTTCTGATAATCACACCGCAAGCTCTGCTACTTCATGTAGTTCTTTGACCGGTACAACTATTACTACAAAACCAATTGTAACCTTTGGTGCTATGGTAGGAACAAATATTACAGGTACTGTAACGTATACTTGGAATCCTGGCTCATTAACTGGTTCTACAGTTACCAGTCCTGCTAATGCAGCAACCACAACTTATACTGTTACAGCTAGTTTGTTCGGATGTACATCAACTGGAACAACAACAGTTACTGTAAATCCTATCGTTGCAGGAGCTTTAACCCTTGGTGGAGCTACTTCTTGTTTAGGAGTTCAAACTGTAACTGCTCATCCTTCTGGTGGGCAACCAGCATATACATATTCTTGGACAGAAGATGGTATTGCCTTTTCAGGAACAGGAGCCGGAACCGCTACTATAACAGCTACAGCCGGAACTCATGTTTATGAATGTACGCTTGGTTCTACTTGTGCCGGAACCGCTTCTTCTTCTTTATCCGTTACTACAAATGCATTAGCAACTGTATCTCCTACCTCACTTACAATATGTGCAGGAAATACAGGTGTTGCTACTGCATCACCAGCAGCCGCTACTTCTTATGCATGGACAGGTGGTCTTGGGTCAGCCCAAACGGCTAATGTTACCACTTCAGGAACTTATACCGTTACCGTAACTCAAGGAACATGTGTATCTACTGCAATTGTTACTGCAGTTGTTAACACATTACCAGTTATGGGTACTACTTCTGCCTCTGTTAATCCGGTTTGCAGTGGAAGTAATACTGTATTATCGTCTTCTGCCTCAGATCCGGCCGGGACATATTGTACCCCTAATTACACTAGTTACGATGGAACTGATGCCATAACTAATGTTTCATTGGGTACTATTAATAATACCACTACCAATCCAGCATTACCTTGTTATTCGGATTTTACCGGTACATTGAGTACTTCTTTAACAGCGGGCAACACTTATACAATATCTGTTACCGATGGGTCATTCTCTTCATCCGAAAATTTAGCTGCTTGGATTGACTTTAATCAAAATGGAACCTTTGAAGTGGGTGAGCAGATTTTAGCGAATTCAGTTACATCTATCGCTTTTCAAACATTTACAGCTACATTTACCGTGCCTGCTGGCGCTGCAAATGGAACGACAAGAATGAGAGTTGCAGATGTGTATAGTGCTACCTCTATTCCTTGTACTACTTCAGGATATGGAGAAACGGAAGACTATGCCATCGTAATTTCAGGTGGAATTGATTTAGTTTCCTATGTATGGAGCCCTAGTACATTCCTAGCCTCTACAACAGGAGCTTCCGTTAATGCCAACGCAGTAACATCAGATGTTACTTATAGTGTAACTGCAACCTCAGGAACAACCGGATGTTCAAACACAGGAACTGTAGCTTTAGCAGTAAATACAGCGCCTGCAATTACTTCATCTCAGTCTAACATAATGGTAAGTAATGATGCTGGTGTTTGCGGAGCAGTAGTTAGCTATTCAGCAGCATCTGTAACAGGATTACCTGCACCAACAGTTACCTACTCTCAGAATAGCGGTACCTTATTTATCGGAGGTACTACTACCGTAACGATAACTGCATCTAACAGCTGTGGAACCGTTACAAGCTCATTTACAGTTACAGTTAACGATACAGAAGCACCAGTTATCAGTGGAAATAGTGCTACAGCAAACTCTAGTGATGATGCAACAGGCGACTGTGCATTTACATCAGGTTCTGTTGGACCTAATGTGGGGTCGTATACAATATCAGGAGACAACTGT
>CAIYIS010000013.1 GCA_903926385.1 uncultured Bacteroidota bacterium | reverse complement strand
GTAATAAAACGCTATAAATCAGCGTTTATTTATCCAAAAGAATGAAAAAACCGAGTTGAACCATCGATTGTTCAGCTCAGTCATTCGATTGTTCGAGACGAACCATCGATTGTTCGACTCAGTCATTCGATTGTTCAGCTCAGTCATTCGATTGTTCGAGACGAACCATCGATTGTTCAGCTCAGACATTCGATTGTTCGAGGCGGACATTCGATTGTTCGAGGCGAACATTCGATTGTTCAGCTCAGACATTCGATTGTTCGAGGCGAACATTCGATTGTCCAGCTCAGTCATTCGATTGTTCGAGACGAACATTCGATTGTTCAGCTCGGTCATTCGATTGTTCGAGAAAGAAATTAGATACAAAAAGTTGAAAAAAAAGGTAAAAAGAAGCAAAAAAAGAAGGAATTAAAAGCGCGAAAGAATAAAATACGATACATAATAAATAAAAGCTAATACTAAATAACCACAAAAAAAGCCAAACTGAATAAATACTGAAAAGTTTGGCTTTTTTATTTGAAAGGAATTACTGATTAACACAAATAATAATAAACCTTTAAACTAAAAATTATGAAAACAAAACTTCTTTTATTAGCATTATTAATTGTATTCTGCACAAAAGCCGTATTTTCGCAATTAGATATTACTTACAATTTGCAAAACCATTCAGGATTTGAAATAAGTTGCCACGGAGGCACAGGAGCTATAGATGCCACACCCGTAAATGGTGTGCCTCCATAGAATTTTGCTTGGACAGGGCCAAACAGTTATTCGGCAACCACTGAAGATATTTCGGGAATTCCTGCCGGAACTTATAGATGTATGGTGACAGATTCTGTAGGCGATACTATATCAAAGTCTGTAACGTTAAATGAACCAAAAGAATTGGAGGCTACTCTTAACCCAAGCGACTATAATGGCTATAATATTTCGGTGCATGGAAAATCGAATGGAAAAATAGATATTGATGCAGGAGGTGGAGCTACTCCTTACTTTTATCTTTGGAATGATAACTCTACAGGTTCGACACTCAAAGATTTACCGGCAGGAAATTATTCTGTGCAAATAAAGGATAATAATATGTGTACCATAAATAAAAACATTACACTAACCGAACCTCCAGTATTAAGTATTACCAGTATTACAGCATCCACTTATGGTTCTAACAATGTAAAATGCTATAGGGGAAAAGATGGAAGTATCATACTAACCGTAACCGGGGGAGTAGCGTCTACCACCAAACCATATAAATATGAATGGAGCAACGGAAGTTTTAAACAAAATCCGGATGGTTTGGGAGCGGGTAAATACTATGTTAGAGTGACTGATGTTAACGATGCAGTAAAAACTGACTCGATAACGCTAACCGAGCCTTCTGAATTCTCTGTAAAATTAACTCCTTCGAGTATGATAGGATATAATGTATCGTGCAATGGATGCACGGATGGAACCATTACTACCACTGTTACCGGAGGTACTTCTGCCTTTACTTATTTATGGGAAGGCAGCCAAACCACTGCAAACAGAAGCGGTTTGACTGTAGGTGATTATAATGTAACCGTTACCGATGCCAACGGTTGTACTGCCTATAACCAAACCCGCTTAAATGAACCTGCACAAGGTGGCTGGACCTTGAACAGCAATATTGGCGATACTACCAATTCTATTGGTACTAATAATAATGCGCCGCTTATTTTTAAGACCAATAATACGGAAAGGATGAGGATTGGGGAGACAGGCAATGTTGGAATAGGAACTACTACACCTACCGAAAAGATGGAAGTAAACGGGAATTTAAAGATGAGTGGTAATTTGAAGTTTGGAGGTAATAATACAATTGGTTATTTACCTACTATGAATGGCAATCCACCTGTGATGGCGTTTAATAGATGGCCTCCATGGGGTCCTATACCCAGCGCTTGCTGGTCTATGCCTACTACGCTGCTACAAAATCAGTTTACAGGAATTTTACAATCGTATAATAGTGGAGGTACAGGTTTATTAAATATGGGGTTTGATGGTGATAACGGAATAATTGATGTTGCGGGCACAAGCCCAAACACAGGTAACCCTTCCGATTTATATATTAATTCTAATTGCGGAAGAGATGTTTATGTATGTACAGGTGCAAATGGAGGAAATGTGAAAATGTGCGATGCTACAACAGGTGGAAAAGTATTTATTGGCATTCCAACTTGCACCACCTGTTCAAGTACATTGTATAAACTCTATGTAGAAGGAGGAATAGCCACCCGTGATGTAAAAGTAACTGCAAATAGTTTTCCTGATTATGTTTTTGAAAAGGAATATAAACTAATGACACTAGCCGAACTTGAAAAATATATTGCTAAAAACAAACATTTGCCCGAACTGCCAAGTGCAAAAGAAATAGAAAAGAACGAAGGATACGAGTTGGGCGATATGCAAACCAAACTGGTGCAAAAAGTGGAAGAACAAACTTTGTATATTATAAGTTTGCAAAAACAAATGGATGAACTGAAAAAGCAATTGGATGAATTAAAACATAACTAAGGAGGACAAAATATGAAAACTATAAAATTTATATTTTGTTGTGCCTTGGTGTTTGTTGTATGTTTGCAAACTATGGGGCAGTATGTTACTTTGCAGGGGAGGCAGTTTAAAAATCCTGATGGTAGTGATTTTTATCCGATGAGTGTGGATTATCTTGTAGATATGGTGAATGTAAATGCACCTAATTGCGGCAGCAATACTAACGATTATTATTTTGCACCCAATATATCATATATAAATTGGGGGGCTTATTTTAAATGTGCCAATGAAGTAAATTGTTTTGATTATTTTGATCACGATTTTAAACATATTCATGACCTTGGTTTTAATACTGTAATAGTTGCTGGGCTAAATCCATGGTCAGAATCTCCAAGTCGTTGGCTAAATCATTCGACAAATCAGCAATTGGCAAATCAGTTGTATGTTTCAGGTTATAATGACCCAATTACTAATTCGATTTCAACTGGACAGCTATGGGATGCGAAAATTGGAGAATGTCCAATTAATTGTCAGGATCCAAACGACCCTATAATAAAATGTATTTTTAGAACATTAGAGCACATATTAGACGCTTGTATTGCCAATCATTTAAAATTAATGATTGGAACACAAATGGGGGATGGAGTTAGGTCTACAGGAAGCCCAATGGATTTACAGTATTTGCAGTATATTGACCTTTTGACAGCAGAGGTGACAAGTTTGAGTACTGCTAGACAAAGTGCATTATTGTGTTATCAGATGGCAGGAGAGCCAGGTGATAAACTACAGACAGGAATGCCAAATAAAAGTGAGTTTTGTTCATTAACAAAAGAATGGTACCTTAGATTAAAACAAGGAGACCCTAATCATTTGGTTGCTACAGGTGGGTATGGACCCTACAGTGTTTGGGATGGAGACCCAGGAGTGGCGATGATGGATTTTTATCTCATACATTTTTATCCAGGTTATATTCCCGAACTGGATGGAACTTCTCGTACTTTACAAACCGATAGAATGAAATCAATTATATATTGGATGGCAAATAACAGCCCTGTGCCGTGGGTGGTAGGTGAAACGGGCTTTGCTGATAATATTGAAGCAGGACAATATAGTAATGGAAATATAACAGATGCAATAAATTACCTAGAAGAGATTATTAATTGTGTAAGAAATTGTGGAGGAAGCGGAATTTCTATTTGGAATTATCAAAACGATGGTTATGGAGATTTTTCCAATAATATGGGTATTCTTAGTAAGGGAAATACATATTGGGACTCTGATATTGCTGCAAGAAAAAAATCAGGTGCTACTAATCTGTATACTTTTCTGCATGATTATTTAAACCCTACCACAACTCATCAACCTCCAGCTCCAGACCCATCGCAATGTGTGCAACCAAGCAATGTAAATAATACTAATATTTATTATAATCCATTTAATCATCCTACTAATACCAATAGTGCAAACTGGGTTATTGGTAATATAAAAGACCAGAATAATAATAATATAAAGGATGCGGTGGTGACGGGAGAATCGTGGATTGGTATCGACCAAGTTACTTTTCTCAATCATTATTACGGATATACGACTTTTACAGATGCGAACGGAAATTTTACATTAATACCTTATGACTGGGACCATTCAATAGATCCTCCAAACATTTTTATTGATAGTTATAAAATAACTGAATTGGGTGGGGATCGAGCAACGCGAGGATTTCATATCTCTTATACCTATAATTCGAACACATACAATACAAATCCAAATGGTTTAGGAGTTTGTGGTGGCAGTCCTTGCCCTAATAATTTTATTCTCTCAAGAAATCAAAATTTTCAAAATAATACAAATGGGAATATTCCTGCTATAATAACAAGTTCGGGCAATGTTTATTCAGGTGGAAATAACCTGGATGTTTCAGGTGTTATTGTAAATTCGAGTGCAGGAAGCGAATTTAAAGCAAGAGAGAATGTACATGTGACTAGTGAATTTCATGCCAGTAATGGTAGTGAAACACATATTTTTATCGGAGAAACATTTCCCGATTGTCCCGATTTCAGCGGATTAAAGAGTTTAAATGCCCCTCCCGGCAATAATAGTAATAACAATAATTCGGAATTAGAATTAAAATTCCTGCTTCCGAAAAATCAATTTGAGTTTACTATTTATCCTAATCCGGGTAATGGTATTTTTAATGTGGAAATAATGGATAATATAAGTACCCCACCAACATACCAGATTAAAATAACAGATTTAATTGGCAGAACAGTTTATACTAATTTTAAATCAAATTCAGCGTTTCAATTAGATTTAGCGTCATTGGCAAAAGGTATCTATTACATTCAAATTAATACTAAAACACAGAAACTAATCATTCAATAAAAGATAAAAACATGAAAATGATAAAAACAAAAACAGTAATGCTAATAATTGTATTATTAACATTAAATTTTAAGTTCCAAGCCCAAAATTGGCAATGGGCAAAGCATATAGGCAGTATAAGCCCTTATGATAATAGTGGAAAAGTAATCACAGACCAAAATGGAAATAGTTATGTTTCTGGAGCTTTTTCTTCAGATTGTTATTTCGACAACGATACTCTATACACAAGTAGCAATTATGGTAAATTTTTGGTTAAATATGATAATAATGGTAATCAAGTATGGGTAAAAAAACTGGGTGCCATTAATGATAATATTGGTATTGTTGACATTTGCATGGATCCAACCAATACTTATATATACGCCACTGGAAGCTTTACTGGGAATGTTACTCTGTGCTCTTCAAGTTTATCAAATGGTGGTTTTCTTCTTGCAAAATTTGATTTGAATGGAAATTGTATTTGGGCAAAACAAAGTAATGGTATGGCTTATGGTTATGGTGTCACTACAGATAATTCAGGTAATGTTTATGTTTGTGGTCAGAATTTGGTTAGTACATCATTTGGTTCTTATATTATCCCTGCTGGTGGATTTATAGCAGATTATGATGCCAGTGGAAACTGTTTATGGGCGAAACAAAAATTCAGACTGAATCATCCTTCCACTTATGGTTCAGAAGTTCGACCAGTAGGGATTAGGATATATAATTCAAATATTATTGTTGGCGGCTCCTGTTCAAATGATACCATTATTGTGGATACCATTACTGTTTATACTAGTTTAGGGGCAACTTTACTTTCATCATTTAATTTGAATGGAGATGTACGATGGTTAAAAACAACTGCAAATAATAGTACTTTAGGTGCCGGAGTTAATGGGTTATCAATGGATAATCAAGGCAATAGTTATATCTCAGGGGTTTTTGGAGATAGTGCGTATTTTAATGGTAATTTATTAATAGCTAATACTACCTATTCAGATGCCTTTCTTGTAAAATTTGATTTAAATGGTCATTTTAAATGGGTAAAACAATCGAATTCTACCGCTGGGGCATCAGCAAATAATGTTTATACTAATGGTGAAGGGTATAGTTATGTAACAGGATATTTTTCGGGCACAGCCCATTTTGGAGGATATACAATTACTGCTGCTTCTGCCAAAGATATGTTTGTTGCCCGCTACGATAGCAGTGGGGTGTGTCTAGGAGTAAAGAATATTGGGCAGAATTTTGGACAGGCGAATGGTACAGGAGTTTGTTCAGATGGTAATTCGTTTTGGGTTACAGGTACATTTTCAAGCAATACAGTTACTATTGGCAG
>CAIYIS010000012.1 GCA_903926385.1 uncultured Bacteroidota bacterium | reverse complement strand
AGTCCCAAACAATGTCTGGGACTAAACAAGATAAACATCCATCGAAATATCGCTGTATGCCTTCTTTCGGTTGATGCAAATATAGGAAAAAAATAAATGAGGTTTTATTTGTTTTTTAAGACAGTACCTCGCGTTTGCGGGGAGCATCACATTCATTGCTAAGCGAAGGACTTATAGATGAGTTTTGGTTATTTGTTAATCCGATACTACTCGGACATGGCATGCCTTTATTTAAAGGAATAACCGAAACAACTAAACTGAACCTGGTAGAATCGAAAACATTTTCGTGCGGAGTTATTGCACTTCACTACGAAACAAAACGCGATTAAACTCTCAAGCTCGAATGTGTTTGGGTTGTGCCGTGTGTTAGGTAGTGTTTGTCCACCATACACAGTATTAAAAAAATATTTAAATTTGGAAAGAAATAATTATGGCTTTAATCACTTCAGCATATTTCACAAGAACTGTTAGTAAAACTTTTTGTTACTTTAAATAAAATTAAATGTAAGAATAGAATTAATTGAATAAAAAATAAAAAATAAAAAAGAGATGAAAAGAAATCGATATTGTTTTATAACCTTGCTGCTATTGGCGGTAAGCTGCACTACCAAACCTTTGCCCGAAGAAACAAAAACAAACACTCCTCTTATTCAACCACCTATTGCAGGTGCTGACATACCTTCCGAAACCTATGTGATATCGGCCGAAAAAGGAGATATGATATTTTACAAATCGGGTTCAATAGTTTCGTTTCCTCCAAATGCATTTGTAGATGCCAATGGAAAAATAGTGAGTGGGGATGTAAAGGTTACCTATCGCGAATTTTCCGACCCTGTCGATTTTTTTGTCTCGGGAATTCCTATGACGTATGACTCGGCTAATACTTCTTACTCGTTCGAATCATCGGGTATGTGCGAAATTCTGGCAAGTAAAGATGGAGTTCCACTTTATGTAAATCAGAAAAGCAAACCGGAGATAAATTTGATGACGGGCAATAGCGATGAGGCACACAACTTATACTATCTGGATACGGTTCAGAAAAAATGGATAAACAAAGGCAAGAGCAGTGTAAATGTTATGTCGAATCCAACAGAAGAAAAGATAGAACCTACACCTGCCAAAGAACCATTGACAGAAGTACTTCCCAAGCCTCAAAAAGCATCAGGGCAGCGTCCGGCATTTTCTGTTGAAATAGACCCTGCCTCTGTTCCGGAATTGAAGCCATATAATAACCTTGAATTTGAAATTGACGAATCAGAAAAAAACTATAACCCCAATGATGCAAAAACTGAATGGGAAGATGTGGCAGTGGTAAAGGGAAATAAAAAAGGAACCTATATTGTAACATTTACCAAAGGCAAACGAAAAGTATCATACGTAACTCATCCGGTATTTGAAGAAAATAATTATGCCGAAGCAAGGAAAGTGTTCGAACAAAAAACAAAGGAGGCTAATCAGGGAGTTTTAAAGGCTAATCATGATAGGGCATTACAGGCAAAAGCCGATAAAATAAAGAAAGAAGAAATAGCAAACCATAACCTGCAAGTATCAAAAAAGAACGAACATATCATGAAACTGAATGCTATTACAGATTCTGTAAACCGCATTACATTAGCACATAATAAGCAAATGCTGGATGGTACGACAAAGAACGAAAGGATAGGAAGAATAATGTGGTTTTTATATCAAGATACCAACCATCCTCAATTATCTTTATTCGATAAAAATGAGGTGGACGAAGCTCGAACATTAGTTACAGAACAAAGAAGAGTAAACGAAGTGATGAGAACTTTTAAAATAGAAGGGTTTGGTATTTGGAATTGTGACAATCCCCTGCTAAGGCAAGGAGTTAAACTAATGGCTAGTTTTAAAGATAAAAACGGAAAAAAACTTGATTTAGGATTAGTGGCTGTGGTATGCAAAGAGTTGAATGGAGTGGCTAGTTACAATAGCAAAGACCGAATACAGCTAGCCATTGATAAGGAATGTATGATATTAGCAAACCTAAACAATAAACTAATCTATCTGCCTTATGAAGACTTTAAAAAATGCTCGATAAATGCAGAAACAAAAGAATACACCTTTACCATGAAAGAATCTGACGAGATAATCAGAACAAGTGAGGATGTAAAAAAAGTAATTGGATTGTAAGTTCACATTCCCTGCCTCACATTGATTGAGATGGCGAAGGAACAAGAAATTTGTCATAACAAATGAATAATTTGGTATGAGTAAAATAAATTGAAGAATTAAAAAGAGATGAAAAAAAAATGGATGTATGGTTGCATGGTATTGCTGGCCTTGAGTGCTTGTAACCGAACGGAGAAAATTACTAAACCATTAAACCCCTT
>CAIYIS010000011.1 GCA_903926385.1 uncultured Bacteroidota bacterium | reverse complement strand
TTGCGGAGTAATGGGATAACCGAAATAACCGTCACATCCGGCACGAATCACGCCTTCGGCAATGGCTTCGTTACCTTTCATTAATCTGATATCCTTCATGTTTATTTTGTATTAATTTATTTTCTCTTCTTTTAATTTCACCCTGTACACCGTTATTGCTCCATCCGGACATACGATAGCGCAATTCGTGCACCCATTGCAGTCGTCATTTGTACTTGTCGCAAAGTGATATCCTTTGCTGTTTAAATTCCCCGACATTGCAATTGTTTTTTCTTTGCACACCGGTACACACAATTCGCAGCCTTTACACCTTTCAGTGTTTACGACTATTTCACCTTTTACTGTTGCCATAATTATTTATTTTTAAACTGTTAATTTTCTAATATGATTACTGATGCAATAGCTCCTGGCCCACCTATATTATGAGTCAGTCCTCGTTTTGCATTTTTTACTTGTCGCTCCCCAGCATTACCTCTCAAGTGGTTCGACACTTCCACCACCATCCGTATTCCTGTGGCTCCTACCGGATGTCCGCACGATAATAAACCACCGCTTACATTCACCGGAATTTTTCCTCCCAGTTGTGTTTCTTTTCCGCGTATCAAATCTTTCGACTCTCCTTGTTTACACAATCCCAAATCTTCGTAGGTAATTAATTCTACTATCGAAAAACAATCGTGTACTTCCACCAAATCAATTTCTTCAATCGGATTCGTTATTCCTGCCTGTTTATAAGCTGTCTTGGCAGCTTGTCGTGTAGCTTCAAACGAAAGGAAATCATGATTCGGATCAAAAAAGGGTAAATCCCATCCGGTCGAAACCGAAAGACCAAGACCTTTTATAAATATTGGATTATGTTTTTTCTTATCCACATCTTCTGCCCTCACCATTATTACGCATGCTGCCCCATCCGTTGTCGGACAACTATCCAACACCGTTAGCGGATTGGCTACCATCTGCGATTTCATTACTTCATCCAGCGTACAAGGTTTGCGGTAAAAAGCTTTTTCATTCAACGAACCATGAAAATGATTTTTTACCGACACGTTCGATATGTCCTCCCGTGTTATTCCAAATTCTTTCATCATGCGGTTGGCATACACCGCAAATGTTCCTGCTGCAGTAAATCCTTTTTGCAAATACGGATGTCCGTATTCCACCATCATTTTTACAATCGAATCCTGTGGTTGTCTGTCTCGCAATTTTTCTACACCCACAGCCATTGCCATATCACATTCTCCCGCACGCAACGAATTTACAGCATTGCGTATCGCATCAGCACCCGAAGCACAAAAGTTCGATACCCGAGTTACAGGAATATCATACAACCCAAGCGGCTCACTCAAATCCATTCCGCTCCTTCCCTTAAAAACACCAATCTCCGGAAATGCTGTCGATAGCCAGGCAGCACCTATATCATCCAGCTTAACATCAGCATCCTTCACCGCCTGCATAGCCGCATCTCTTACCAAATCATCATAACTCTGATGAAATAATTCACCAAACTTGGTAACTCCAATTCCTATTATAGCTATGTCTTTCATTCCTAAAATTCGTATTTCGTAAAAGATTGAACAAAACTATTTATACCTCACGCCATAAACTATGATATTAATCAGCCTTTAATCAACTTTTAATCAACTTTCATCTTTCCATTCCCGCAGTCTCAAATCTAATTTTGTTCCATTGTTTTTTCCCAACAACCAACAACTAACAACTAACAACTAACAACTAATTTGGGCGAGCAAGTGCCCTCTTCGTCATCACCTGTCCACCTGCCCTCACGCGGTATCTTTTTTTTCTCTGTCACCCTGAGCTTGTCGAAGGGCGTTCCCTTTATGCTCTCCATTTCCCTCTCTTCATATCGAACCAAAAAAAAGGATACTTCGCGCGGGTCAGGCGCAGTTAGTCACCGCATAGCTTCTCATAACCTTTAAGTAAGCACGAAAAGTAAACTTACCGCCATTTCACCCACCCCTTACCCCTAAAAAAACACTCCCAACCCATACTTCTCCACTCCAAACCCACATAAGCCCTGCCCCGAAACCATACTTCTCCACTCAGAAACCATACTTCCCCAGTCGGAAACCACACTTCCCCAACCAGAAACCACACTTCCCCAATCAGAAACCATACTTCCCCGGTCAGAAACCACATAAGCCCTACCCGGAAACCATATAGTACCCGGTCAGAATTCACATAAGCTGTGGTCGGAATTCATATAGTACCTGGTCGGAATTCATATAAGCTGTGGTCGGAATCGGTATAGAACTGCTCCAAATCGACATTTTTTGCCACTTTGTCGAAAATCGCCCTTTTACCCCCTTTTTCAAACCTCCCCTCAAAACCCCACCTCCCAAAACCAAAAAAGCCCCTCTCGGGGCTTCCTTTTTCTCTCACTTTTCAATCCTTCTCCTATTCGTAAATTCAGGGCAGAAGTCCAGTGGACTTATGAGCCAGGTTGTGCGTGGTCGTATTTCGTAAAGTCCCTCTATTCGTAAATTCGTTCAATTCGTATTTCGTAAAGTTCTCCTATTCGTATATTCCTACTAATTCGTATTTCGTAAAGTTACCGCCTTCCAGAAATAATTCGGTTTCCCATCATTCTCCATCATTTTCCTCAACACCAATTTCACTTTCGTACCTATTTCTACTGTATTCTTTTCAGGAAACATCGTATCCGTTTGTTGCACGGTCACTCTTCCTCCCCCATCCAAATCAATTACCAACATCGTAATAGGAGGGAAGGAAGCAGGGAAATAATGTTCACTTGTTAAGGTATACACATTGCCGGTTTTGTTCAATTGCACAGTTATTACCTTTTCGCATTTGCATTTTTTACAACGTGTAGCTTTCAAAAAATAAACCGTTCCGCATGCTGCGCATTTAAATCCTTTCAAATAGAGCAATGATGCTTTCTCCCGTTCCATCAGCATTTCAGAAGAGAACATTTCTTTGGTGGTATAGTTGTCTCCATTAAAATTTCCCGCTTTGTTCAATAACAGATAATCTTGGTAACTCGCAATCAAATCAAATTTTGCCAACTCTTCCTGCAAGCATTTACTTTTAATTGTCCCTTTAGTTTCTACCACAAAATAATTTGTCCCGTTAGTATAATCAGCCAACAAAATATTTTTCTTCCCATTCTCCAGTTCATTAATCAAAAGGAGTAAAGCATGTACACATCCTGTATTTCCTATTTTCGAAGTAAGTGTATCCTTTGCAAACTGGCTTTCTTCAAATCCTTCTTTAGCAAATATTCCTCCGGCCATCCGCGCATAAAGCGAATTAAGTATCACCGCATCAAACGACTTAGGATTAGTAACCAGGTTTTTTAATGAAGTAGTCACGTTATTCTTAAATCCTGCATCTCTGCTGAATCTCGGGTCGTATTGCACAGAACTCGATTTGTAAACAAATTCTTCTGCAAGTGCCGAACTAAACGATTTCGCTAAGGTAATTTCAGCTATTCCGTTTTCTGCACTCAACAATAAGGCGCATGCTCCATGCCCAAAAGGTGTTGTAAGTTCTTTTCCTATTTCCGGAAAAAGAACATCTGCTGCAATCACTAATATGTTTTTGTATTTGCCTGCATCTATTAATTCACTTGCAAGCAGCAATGCATCAGTTCCGCTTCTTGCTCCAGTTGTATAATCAAGTGCGGTTATTCCTTGTTTCAGATTTAATAAATCAGCAAGGTAAGAAGCATGGTAGCGGTTATGAAAAACCGGATTTGAAGTTGCGAAAAACAATCCATCAATATCATCTGTTGGAATTCCCTGCGAGGCTTCATAAGCCAAAGTAATAATATCCTCATCCGAAAAACAAATCGCTTTGGCCACACCTTTTCTTCCTTTCGGATGAAGGATGTTATCCTCAATTCTGAAATGAGGTAAAGCTATTCCGTATGATTTTATAAAACTCATTTTTTATGCTATCGTTTTTGTTTTGTCACTCATTTCCTCTGTGTAGGGCTCGTTTAGCAATTCAAACATTTTCGGTAAATCAAATTTCTTTGCAATTTTATTTTCTCCGAAAACGTGAAGCAACGCATCCATCGGTATCATTCCTGTTGTTTTAAGAAAATAAAATATCATGTATAGTGAAGAGTTTTTAGCTCCCCCTCTTTCCCTGAATGGGAAATAAATAACTTCTGCTTTTGTTTCAGGTGCTGTAAGCGTACTGTCGATAAACAGTTTTCCGCCTTTCATATTGGCAATTGTTTTACGCGCGTATTCAAGTCCGTCAGCCGATGTTACACACATCACATCAGGATTTGGTGAACCTGTATAAAGAATTTCATCCGAAGAAAGAATAACCTCTGCTGCCGAAAACCCAACTCCTACTGTCACCGGATAACTTCCCTTTTTTGTTCCGTTCAATCCGGAAGTAATTCCGGCTTTCAACAAGAATTCTGCTGCTGCCTGCACTCCTTCTCCTGCCGAACCACAAAGCATCATACGTATCGGCTTTTCCAGTTGGGTAGGAAATAATGTCTTTATTGCATCTTCTTCATGAAACAATGATTTCAAATCAGTTTTCACTGTCGTTTGATAAGCTTCTGTTTCTCCTCTGTCAACAAATTTTTCAATTTTTAATCCTGCCGATTCTACCACTTTCGACAGTTTCATTCCCGGATTTGCTTTCACACCATAGCTTGGGCAAATTTCCATTACTTCCACCAACGAGAAACCTTTTCTTGAAAATGCCTCTGCCAGTTCTTTCGAAAAATCAGAGATACCTTCCAGCCTGCTCACATACGATACTCCGTCAACAGCAGATATTAATTTACAAATATCATAACCAGTTTTTTTACCACCATCAGGCAGGTAAGGTGTTTTAAATCCAAACGGAGTGAACTCGCTTGGTTGCCCTCCGGTCATACCGTACAGAAAGTTATTATGAATCACCACAGTCATGTTAAACCCGTTGTGCGCAGCATCTATCAGGTGTTGCATACCAATCGTTGCTCCTCCATCACCAATAAATACAATTACTTTTTTATCTGGATTATTGAGTGCTGCCGAAACACCTGTTGCCAAAGCCACCGAGCGGCCATGTAATCCATGAACAGTATGTGTTAAAAATGATTTGTCAATGATTCCATGACATCCAATGTCGGTTACCAAGACTACATTCATTGGGTCGTAACCCAACAATTGCAATGCTTTTTCTGTGTTTGCCGCTATATGGTTATGGCCGCATCCTTTGCAGAAAGGTAATGGCGCATCTGTTAAAAAGTTCTTCATCTTCCGTTTTTATTTTGATAAAATAGCTTCTGCAATTCTCGCAGGGGTTATCATTTCAGCTATTCCGTTCACACCTGATACATTTTTATTTCCTCGTTCCCCAAACAGAATGTTCTTAAATTGTCCTGTAAGATTTTCTTCCGCTATCACCACTTTTTTATACTTATCCATTATTTCGAAATAAACAGGAGGTACCGGCAGCATTGTTTTTACAATCAGCATCGATACTTTGTGTCCATCTGCTCTTACAGCATTCACAGCTTCACGGCAGGCTGCACTTGTTATTCCATATGACACTACTAAAGTATCCGCCCCACTTTGCTCATCATAATCGTAAAATAAATGTTCTGTTTTGTTTTGACGGTGTTTGTACTCCAGTCGCTTTGTGTTGTCTATCGCTTCTTTCGAAGTGTTTTGTATGATTCCTTTTTGGTCGTGAGTGGAAGCGGTAAATCTCACTTGATGTTCTGTATTGGCCACAGGCAAAAATTCAGGAACAAGAGTTGCTCCTGTTTTGTATGGCATATAGGTTTCTGTGCTGTTATAAAATGTGCGTTCTATCTTATTTATTTCCGGTAAATTTTTCACCGAGAAACTTGACAAGGTCATTATCTCTTCTTTCGAAGTAAGGAGTACTACCGGTGTTCTTAAATCAATCGCCATTTTCATTGCCTTTGCAGGCATTTCCCAACAATCTTTCATACTGCTGATGCTTACCACAGGTAAAGGAAACCCTCCTGAAATAGCTCCTTGTAACAAACCTAAATCTCCCTGAGCACCGCAGGTAGCCGTTCCTGTAGCAGGTCCCAAGCGCTGTACGAGGATAATCAGCATTGGCAATTCCATCATATACGCCATGTTAATCGATTCCAGCATCAGTGCAAAACCAGGAAAGGAAGAAGCGGTTACTGGAAACTTGCCTGTTGTGGCATAGCCACACATCCATTGAAGAGTGGATATTTCATCAGGTGCTGCAAAAAAAGAAGGAAGGCGTTCTTGAGAATACGAGTATAAAAGGTTGGCAGGTGTTATCGGGTATCCAATAAAAACATCTGCCCCAGCCCGAGCAACCGATTCCACAATCAATTCCGAACCATCCATTATTAACCGCATTTCTTTTTCTGCTGTTTCCATACTCTTGTTGACTTTCAATTTAATTTCGTCTCACAAAACTATTTATACTTAAAGGAGTAAACTATGATATTAATCAGCCTTTGCGGAACTTATGTCATTTTAGAGGTTTCTGTTTTAGGAATGAAATTAGCTCCCTCTCAATTCTTAAAATGAAATCGGAATATTGATTAGCAACTAGGTTGGACGTGTTGTTCCGAAAGACAATAGGGGAGGAGAGTGTCTCAAGAAAGGGTTGCCTTCATTATGAATATAACGAAACATTACAAATGCTATTATTTGTTGAATGAAGAAATTATAAAGCTAAGAATATGAAATGTCTCCATACCCTTTAAAACTCTTTATACTTCCAATATCCCCTTCCCGATATTATTTTTTAGTATTTCAGAAGTTCCTCCACCGATAAGGGTAAATCGTGCATCTCGGAAATAACGTTGTACAGGGTATTCCATCGCAAAACCATAGGAAGCGAAAACACGGGTTGCCTGGTCACAAATATCATTAGCACATTCCGAAGCATATAATTTAGCAATCATAGATTCCCGCTGTCGTGGCATATTTTTCTCACTTAACCATGCGGCATAATATACATAATGGCGCGCAGTTTCCAGCTGCACAGCCATATCGGCAAACTTCAAACGCATAGCTTGGAATGTACCGATTGGTTTACCGAATTGCTCTCTCGTTTTTGCATATTCCACAGCATCTTCATAAGCCGCTGTGGCAACTCCAATCGCAAGTGCTGCTGTCATGATACGTATTTCAGCCAATATCTCCATCAGGCATTTTGTGCCTCCACCTATTTGTCCAAGTAAATAATTTTTTGGAAGAACTACATTATCAAAACTTACTTCGCTGGTCACAGAGCCACACGCACCCATTTTCTCAATAGTTTTGCCAACCAGTACTCCTTTTAAATTCGCAGGTACAAAAAAGATAGAAAGCTGTTCATGATTATCAGTTCGTGCAAGTACAGTAAAAAAATCAGCAACCGGTGCCGAAGTAATCCATGTTTTTTGTCCGTTCAAAATAAAACCATCTTCCGTAACTTTGGCAATGGTTTTTACAGCCAGTAAATCACTTCCGGCATTGGGTTCTGTCATACAGATACCACCAATCTTATTTCCTTTTATTGCTTCCGCAAAATAAGTGTTTCGTATTTCATCATCACCAAAACGATACAAAAAGTAAGTCCCCATCAATGATTGCATCGTGCAGGATGCAGCAAGAGAAAGCGAACCTCTCGACAATTCCATTACTGCAAGGCAATAAGAGGTAATGTCTAACCCCGTGCCACCGGCACTTTCAGGATAACGCATTCCGTAAAAACCAAGTTCGCCTACCTGTTTAAACAAATCTTGAGGAAACTTTTTTTCTTCATCTATTGCTGCAGCTTGTGGTTTTACTATGCGGTCAACAAAATCTTTGAAGGTTTGCTGTACCTGCTTTTGCAGGTCGTTTAATTCAAAATCCATTATTCAGGTATTACTGCGGTGGCTTCTATTTCTATCAATGCCGGATGGTCCAACAGGTCCACCACAAAAATCATACTCATGCAGGGGTAATGATTCCCGATTACTTCTTTCCATATTTTCCCGAGTTTCTTTCGTGAAGCAAGATACTGATCACGGTCTTTGCAGAAGCAAGTCATTTTACAAATATGTTCCGGTTTGCCCCCTGATTTGGCCACAACAGCAACAATATTTTTCAGCGCCTGTTCAAATTGCGGAGCCAATTTATCGCTTGCAAATTTCTCTTCCGGTGTCCATCCTACCTGACCGGCAAGATAAAGTGTTCTTCCTTTTTCAGCAAGTATCCCGTTTGAATACCCTTTTGGCGTTGGCCAACCATCTGGTAAAATAATCTGATGACTCATGATTTTATTTTTTTAGTCCGTATAATTCTTTAGCCGCCTTTTTCGATACCACTTCATTCTTCACATCCTGCTTCACTCTTTCTTTATCTCGTTTTTTCGGATTTCCATATCCACCGCCTCCACCTGCAATTTGCATATACAGTGTGTTGTCGGCAATTCCGTGTACCATATCTTTACTCATTGGAATGAGTTTCTTTCCGTTTTTATATTTCAATTCAATTTTATTCAGCACACTTCCTTTCCCACCAAACAAGCCATAATTCGGCTCCACATCACCATCACCAAACACCACCATCGTGGTATCATCTCCTCTCAACATTATTTGAGTAACCGTTCCAAGTCCGCCTCTCCATTGCCCTGCCCCGCCCGAATCGCATAAATACTCATGCTGAACAATCATGTGTGGCGTTTGTTGTTCATACATTTCATAGTCCTGATCGAGCACTCCCCCCGAAGCGTCAATCATTCCTATGTGGTCGTAACCGTCATCTCCTTTCATCGCTCCGCTTCCTCCTTTCAATCCAAGGAAACAGATATCAACATATTTTTTTCCTGTACGCGGATGATTACCTGTAAACAGCGAACATAACAAGTGATTCCATCCCGCAGTAATACGCTCCGGCACTGCAGGACCCAACGCTTTAAATATTGCATCTGCTACTTGCGGACAAAGATGATTGCCGAATGTAGTAGCCGCAGGATACGATGCATTCAATATCGTTCCTTCCGGAACAATATATTTCAATGGCTTTATCATTCCTTCGTTATGAGGAATAGTTGGATTCACCATTTGTAAAAAAGTAAGCGTAATAGCCGAACAAGTGGACGTATAAATTCCATTTACAAACCCTTTCGTTTGTGGTGAAGAAGTCGAAAAATCAAACGTAATATCTTCATCCTTCACCGTAATCACCGTCCTTATCGGGAATTTACTTCCTTTGTGTTTCCCATCGTAATACACCATGCTTCCTCCCTTATACACCCCGTTCGGAATGTTTTTAATCTCGGCACGCATCATCTTTTCGGTCGAGTCGAACAACGCCTGCTTATGCGATTCAAAAACGTCCAATCCGTATTTTCCCACAAAAGCCTGTAGCCTCCGTTCTCCCAACGTACAAGCTCCAATCTGTGCCTTGATGTCTTCCTGCACCATCGTCAGGCGGATGTTCGCAAATATCAGGCTCCACACATCTTTCCGCAGTTTGCCTTTCTCATACAGTTTCACAGCAGGTATCCGCAATGCCTCCTGCCACACTTCCGTGGCATTCGGATTATACCCTCCCTGCACCGCACCGCCTATATCCGCCTGATGTCCTTTAGCAGCAGACCATCCAACCAATACTCCCTCATGAAATATAGGTTTAAAAATCGCCACATCATTGTTCTGATTACCCATCGTGAACACATCATTATGAATAATCACATCCCCTTCATGTATATCATTTCCGTATTGCTCCAGTATCACCCTGCACACCGGCCCCAGCGAAAACGACAGTATCGGCAGGTTTTCCGTCTGTTCCAGCATTTGTCCTTTGGCATCATACAAGCCCGTTACAAAATCTTTTGCTTCGCACAATATAGGCGACCGCGTTGTTTTGGTCAGCGATATGCTCATCTCATCCGTTATCGATTTAAATGCCCGCTGAAATATCGAAACTAATATTTTATCTATTTGCATAAGCTTAACTTAGTTTTTGATTTGACTTAAACCCTTTCGGAAACTTCCCCCTCTCATAAACAATAAAACTCCCAAATCCATCCACCTCACAATCCCAATCTTCACTTATAAAAACCGAAGTAGTTATTTTCTCAATCACACAAGGTCCTTTTATTTTTGAATTAAAAATAGGTTTATCACCATCATACACTGCCACTTTTTTCATCTTGCCCGTTTCAGGAATATATACCTCGCGGTATTCTTTAATAGCAGATTCAACAGCAACCGGTTTTATTTTTCCGCTCAAAAACTTGGGTCGTTCCGTTTTTCCAACCACCCGCAACCTCACATTTATCAACTCCATTTCCGTACCTTCCTCTTTCAACGAATAACCAAACTGTCGGTTATGTTCCTTATGAAAAGAATCAAAAATAGCATCCATATTAAAACTCATCACATCCTCCCAATCCGATTCCATCTGCACTTCATGGTACTGTCCCAGATAACGCATATCCAATATCGGGTGGAAAGTAATTCTATCTTTGGCTACACCTTCATCTTCCACCAATGCCTTCAATCCTTCCTCTTTCATTTCATTCAAAAGCGTGTGGAATTTTTTCTTGTCAAGATGATTAAAGGAAGTAAAGTAAGAACGTATATAATCATGTTTCAAATCGCCAAGCAACATACCTGCTGCGCAGAAAATAGAAGAAACATTCGGAACCAAAAACATCGGAATCTCCAATTCCTTGCATATTTCTGAAGAGTGTATAGAACCCGCACCACCAGCAACAATAAACAAAAACTCCCTTGGGTCGTAACCGCGTTCAACAGAAATTTCCCTCACACCCTGCGCCATATTACTATTTATAATACGATACATACCGGCTGCTGTTTCCAAAACAGATAAACCCAACTTGCCTGCAAGCTCTGTTTTAATTGCCTTTTCAGCCTTTGCTTTATTCAGTTTTAATTTGCCTCCGGCAAAAAAATCAGGATTGAGGTAACCAAGTATTATATCCGCATCCGTGCAAGTAGGCACGGTTCCACCTCTTTCATAACATACCGGCCCTGGCATAGCACCTGCACTTTGAGGTCCCATCTGCAAAAGTCCGCCTTCATTAATCCAGCCTATACTTCCTCCTCCTGCACCAATCGTAATAATATCTAATGATGGAAGCGCTATACGGTAGCGGTTAATATTTCCTTCCGTACTTGTTACACATTCATTATTGATAACAATGGCCGCATCAAAGCTCGTTCCGCCCATATCTGCCGTAATGCAGTTTTTATAACCAAGCATCTTCGAATAAAAAGCGCCTGCCGTAGGTGCTGCTGCAGGTCCTGATAATACAGTAACCGCAGGGTTTTTCTTTACCTGCTCCGGAACCACCACACCACCGTTCGATTGCATGATTAATAAAGTTCCTTTATAATTGATGCCTTCTAACTTTTTAGTGAGATTATCCAGATACTTCGCAACAATAGGTCCTACAAAGGCGCTAACTGCTGTTGTACTTACCCTTTCGTAAAAACGAATGGAAGGAAGCACTTCAAAAGAAGCAGTAACAAATATGCCTTTCAGATTTTTCCTTAGAAATTTTAACGCCTGTTTCTCGTGGGCAGCATTCTTAAACGAATTCATAAAGCAGATAGCAACCGATTCCACCTGTTCTTCTTTTATTTTTTTAATGATGGGCAGCAATTCTTTTTCATCAAATTTCTTCACCACCTTTCCTTCCGAATCTATCCGTTCATCCACCGTAAAACGAAGATAGCGCGGAGCAAGCGGGGTAACATTGCGGTAATGATTATTGAATTGTTCTTCTCTTATTCCTCTGCGCATCTCCAGTGCATCACGGAAACCTTTAGTAGTAATCAGTGCTGTCTTTGCACCTTTCAGCGTAAGCAATGCATTCGTTGCAACAGTTGTTCCGTGAACGATGGCATCAATGGAAGCAACAAATTTCTCAAACGACATATCCGCCATTTCGGCCACTTCGCGTATTCCATTAATAAAGCCTACAGAGGAATCGTGAGGCGTGGAAAGTGTTTTATGTACTATTGTTTTTCCTTCAGATGAAACGGCAATAATGTCAGTAAACGTGCCGCCAATATCAATTCCTACATTATATTTCATATTTAAATACTAATTTTTATTTGAACAATAGAACAATTGAATTAGGAAATGACTTTAGGCTTCGAAGCTGTCGCAATACTTTTTACAAAAATCGAAATCAGTTCATTGCATTCATTGTTCAGTCCAACTACTTTTTCTTCCTTATGAAATAGCTTTGCTTTATGCATTATTCGCAAGCTATTGTGAGTTTCTCTCAATTCTTTCAAACACACTTTCATCTTATGGAGAAAATCATTTTTAGATTCAGCAGCCTTAGCTTCACCATAATTTAATGAAGGAGAAGTACCCGACCTTAACAGTTGACCACCCATGTGAGAGGCAGATTTTGAAGATAGCAATGTTTCTACAAACAATATTATCTCTACAGCAAAGTCGATTAGTCTTTCCTCAATATCATACTTCTTTTCGCTCACTTCTTAATTCAATTCTTCAATTGCTATTTCACTTATTGCACTTCAAAATTCAATTGTTCAAATGTTCTATTGTTCAATTGTTATTTATTTCTTCTACTTATGTACAAAGTTCGCTTTGGCTTTCGGCCCGTTTGTTTTAAAATTCTCCAAACCTATTTTCATATCTTCTGTAAGCAAACATTCTCCAAACATTCTTGATTCCAAATCCAGCCCTTCTGTTAAACTCAAACGTAATCCTTCATAAATAGCTTTAACAAGTATGTCATCTACTTTTTTACTTAAATGACCCAATTCAACAGCCTTTGGAGTTTCATTAACAGCCAATCCTTCTTTAGAAATTGTTTTCACTTTAACCTCACCGGAAACAATTTGTTTCGCTAATTGAATGGCTTCATCCACCAAATCTCCTGTTGCCTCTTTGTAAACTAAACCTATTTCTGCTGCTTCTTTTGCTGAAACTGTTCTTGCTGTGCGAAGAATATCTGCCGCCTTTTCAACACCAACTATTCTTGGCAAACGCTGTGTTCCTCCTGCTCCGGGAATAAATCCTAAATTTACTTCCGGCTGACACACCAATACCGGCAATCCTTTTTTGCAGATACGTGCTGTACACGACATCGCTAATTCATTTCCGCCCCCAAACGCAAAGCCATTCATAGCGCATACTACCGGCTTAGCATAATTTTCAACATAATTTAAAACTGCCTGAAACGTATGTGAATTATTATATCCTTCTTCCGGTGTTTTGAGTGAAGCCAGCATATTCAAATCAGCTCCCGACACAAATGCTTTTACCCCGAAACCTGTTATCACAACTGCATTCACCGTTGCATCATTTTTCACAGCTTCCATTTCATTTTTGATTTGTTCCAGCACTTCCAGATTTAATGCATTCAGCACTTTTGGTCTGCGGATGGTGATTACCATTACCCCGTCACGTTTGGCTGAAACGATGTCTTTCAATTTCCATCCTCCATCAGCTTTCGCTTTGTCAAGAACTTTAGGGAAAGGGAAAGAAGGGTGAGTGCTGCAGAAATCTTTCACCAAATCATAAGCCTTATTTATACCCACTTTATTCATGAAAGTGAATGGTGCTTTTATTACCAACGACATTTCGCAAGCCATATTCAAATCATTGATATCAACAATTCCGATATCATAAATATAGGAAGCCAGTGCAAAAAAGGCTCCCTGAAATTCTTTTACCAGCAGCATTTCTTTTTCGGCTGACAGCTCTATCTTTTCTCCTCTTGCTGCAGTATTCCAAGCCTCCTTATTTTTATTTTTTTCGTGCAATATGTTTGGTGTATGAAACCAAGGCATCACCAGTTTATTCATTTCATCTAATCCGTGAGCCGTTATCGGGTTTCCACCTGTAAGATTAAGTGCCGTAAAAGGTCCAACTCCTAAACCCAATGCTTTCATGGCAGCGGCATCTATTTCTTTTTCGTTGCCCCATCCTTTTTCCAGACACATTATGGCAGTTTGACAAATTCCTTCAAATATAGGGTCGATGGCATATCCATAAGAACTCTTTACGCTGATTGGCACTTTCCCGATGTTTTCATAAAAACCAAGCAACAGGTTCATCAAATCATTGCTTGTTTCTTTACCCGGAACCAACTCCACCACCGGATTAATTTCGGCAGGAAAAAAGTAATGCGCTACCAATGTTCTGGCTTTGTTTTTAATGTTTCGGAAAATTACTTCAGGTTGCATGTGTGATGAATTGGAAAGGTACACACAGCTATCGCTTGTCAGGGCTTCCACCTGGCGGAAAATAATATCCTTGATGTTTTCATCTTCGGTAGCGGCTTCAATCACCAATTCCGAGCCCCTTACGTTTTCATAATCAGCGGTAAAATTCAAAGCTGATTTAATGCGTTCGGCCTGTTCAGGTTTAAAAGCACCTGCTTCCACACCTTTTTGGATTTTTTTATACGCCTTTGCCTGTGCCTTCTCCAAAGCCTGAGGCGAAATGTCGATTACATTAACGGTTACTCCTGCCGGAGAAAGAGATTTTGCAAAATGCAATGCAATGTCCGGACCTATTTGTCCGGCTCCGATAACGGAGATTTTGGTGATGCTGAGATTTTTGAAATTATAAGCCATATTTGTTTTGTTTTTTAAGGGAATAAAGTTCTTTTTATAAATAGGTCTAAAAAATGATAAGAGTCATTCTTCTGAAATAACACTAACTTTCCAGATATAATGCATATGTGCAAATGCATTTTTATAAATGTTGGATTTTGATTAGAAATACAAGCTAAGTCAGTTGTTCAATTGCTTTAGATTTTACTCAATGAATTAGTGTTTTTCTTTTTCCTGAATATTTGCAGCATCTGTAAGTTTACGCATGTCCAGTATTTTTATTTTTTTATGATCAAACTCAATTATTTTATCCTGTTTAAAATCGGATAAAAGTCTGATAGCGGTTTCTGTTGCGGTACCAACAATATTAGCAAGCTCCTCACGAGTTAATATGACATTTATGGTTTGTTGATCTTCCTCATAACCGTACGTTTCTATTACAAACAATAACGCTTCCGCCATACGCTCTCTAACTGGTTTTTGTGCCAAATCTGTTATTTTATGCTCAGCTAATTTTAAATCCGAAGCCAATAGTTTTAACAAATGGATACCAATGGTTGAATTTTTTGTCATCAAGTCAAAAAAGAATTCCTTGGGAATAAAACAAATTTCCGACATTTCGAGAGCCTCCGCAGAAGCCGAATAGCGGTCATCGCATAGCAATGCTCGGTATCCCATCACATCTCCAGCTTTAGCCATCCTAACTATTTGCTCTCTCCCATTTTCGGCAAATTGAAACAATTTAACTTTTCCTGAGAAAATCATGAACAACCCTCGAGGCATAGTACCTTGGTGGAAAATTATTTGTTTTTTATTATATGTTGTACAATGTTTGTTTTCGTTTAAGGCTGAAACTTCTGTTTCTTTTAATTTGCAGAAAATAGAATTAAAACGAGTGTCGCAATATCTGCAATCATTTGACCTGCTTTCTCTCGAAGAGTTGTTGTGCTCCGGAACTGTAAATTCTGATTTTTTCGTCATGACTTGTTTATTATTTTTTGTTGTAAAACTTTCTAAAATTGATAAGTTATGATTTGCATCAACTCTACAAAATTAACCTGAATTTTTGTAGAGTTCTGCATGTAAAATTAATGAGTTACATCATGATTGGTTATGACTTTTATCATAAAGTTGAATTTGGGTATACGTGTTACATAGAATTTAGTAATAATTTTACTATACTTTTACATTTGAAATTTTATATCAAATCAATTGCTGAGTAATAGGTTTTGAGTATATAATTTAAAACAATTTTATACAGTTAGGTTTTAACATGCGGTAAGAAAGGTTCATTCAAGTATTTTTCTTCGATCTTTTATTGCCATTTATTCACTAAGTTTGCTACCCAAATAATTGTAATGTACTATAAGAGGATTAATTCGAACAATAAAATTCAATCACTCATTCTTGGATTGTTAGTGTTTTCTTGTAGTTATTCATTTGCTGTAGACAGTTTGAAATCGACTCAGGCTGTGCAAACTCTTTCTCAATTAATAAAGTTTCGTTCTTATTCCGGACATGAAAAAGAAGCTGGGGAGTATCTTTTGCAGCAGTGCTCGAAAAGTGGTCTTGAAATTCATGTTTTCAACAATTACGATTCAGCATTCAATTTTTCAGCCTCATTGTATCCTTTAGAACTTCAAAAACCAAACATTGTTTTCCTTTGTCATTTGGATGTGGTTCCTGCTTCTGACAGTGTTGAATGGCGATTCCCACCATTTTCTGGAAGAATTAAAGACGATACTATTTGGGGTAGAGGATGTCTTGACATGAAAGGCGTTGGTGTGATGCAAATACAAGCTGTAACTTCCTATATTGCCATAGCTAAGATGAATTCTTTACCCTATAACTTCACTGTTCTTTTCGTTTCAGGGGAGGAGACTGGAGGTCTAAATGGAGCAAATTTGATTGTTGAAAATAACTTATCTTTATTAAATGCTGAGTTAGTAATAGGAGAAGGAGGGGCCGGACTTAAAGGTGCATTGCCAGCTAATCCTAACAAACAATTATTTTTTCTATCTGTTGCGGAGAAAAAAAGTTTGTGGCTTAAGTTAACCGTTCATCAGAAAACACATGGACATTCCTCGCTACCTTCATCCAATTCTGCCAATAGTATGATGATAAGAGCAATTGATAGAATTACCAATGAAAAACCAATTATTACTTTCAATAAAACTACCAAACAAATGTTTGAAAATTTGGGTGAACTCAATGGTGGGCTATCGGGTTTTGTATTGAAACATATTAATAGTTTCTTGCTTCGTCCCTTTAGGAGAAAAATACTGAACTCTCAACCACTGCTTATTACCGAAGTTACCAATACCGTGCAATTGACCAATTATTCTAATCCTTATGGCCCTCCTAATGTTATTCCCGGTAGTGCAGTTACTTATTTCGATTGTCGTTTGGTTCCCACTGTTTCAACGGATAAATTTATACGTAAATTAAAGGTACGGATTCGGAATCCAAAGGTGGAGATTGAAGTTGTTGACCAATCACCATATGGAAAAGCCAGCAAACTTGATGAAAAGTATTATGCAATTGAATCTGCATTAAAGAAAATATATCCTGATTGTGCAGTATTACCCGTTTTATTTCCGGCAACTACGGATAACAGTTACTTTCGTTCAAAAGGGATTAAATCTTATGGTATACTTCCACTTGAGTTAAATACTCAAATCATTGAGTCAGTGCACTCAGTTAACGAATGTATCCCTGTCTCCACCTTTCTGAAGGGGATTGATGCGTACAAAATGATTATAAAGGAAATAATCAATTCGAAGTAATTGCCTTCTAAGGCCCTAAAATAGGATATTTTGGAGCGATTACTTGTTTATATTCACAGACTAGCTTGTTATTCCAATAATTAACACTACTTTTGTCGCGGTTTTAGTCAAAATAGGATTTTTGATGAGACGAATTTACAACTGAAAACCTTTTGCCGAAATAGTCCCAATACCAATGATGGTGGACTTCATAATACAGTTGTCGGATTCAACTCACATATACTTCCTGGTAAGTTGACCAACTGAAAAATAAACATAATATATAATTAATGAACAAATTTGAAGCGTTAGGGCTTAACGATAGTATTGTTAAAGCCGTAACAGAATTGGGTTTTGAAACCCCGACACCTATTCAGGAAAAAGTAATCCCTGAATTATTAAAAGGTAATACCGACCTTGTGGCTTTAGCCCAAACAGGAACCGGAAAAACAGCAGCCTTCGGGTTACCGCTTATTTCCATGATTGATTTTAATTCTCGAGACACACAGGCACTTATTATGTGTCCTACTCGTGAGTTATGTATGCAAATTACAAGAGATTTGCAAAGTTTCACTAAGTACATCAAGGATGCCAATATTGTTGCCATTTATGGAGGTGCAAGTATTGATACTCAAACGCGTGAAATCAAAAGAGGGGCGCAAATAGTTGTGGCCACACCGGGACGTATGAACGACATGATTGATCGCAGACGTGTTAATTTGAGTAATGTTCGATTTGCTGTTTTGGATGAGGCAGATGAAATGTTGAATATGGGATTTAAAGAAGATTTGGATACTATCCTTTCTCAAACCCCTGAAGAAAAAAACACATGGCTGTTTTCTGCTACAATGCCTGATGAAGTGCTTCGTATTTCTAAAAATTATATGGAAAATCCGGTTGAAATTACTGCCGGAACAAAAAACTCTGGTAATGTTAATATTGATCATGTTTATTATATTGTACACGCTCGTGATAAATATCCAGCATTGAAACGTATTGCCGATTCTAATCCGGATATATTTGCTATTGTGTTTTGCAGAACCAAAATTGAGACTCAGGAAATAGCCGACAAGTTAATAAAGGATGGATATAATGCTGATGCCTTGCATGGTGATTTGTCACAATCTCAGCGTGACCATGTGATGAAACGCTATAGAAGCCGATCATTACAAATGTTAGTGGCTACTGATGTTGCGGCTCGAGGAATAGATGTTCAGGATGTAACTCACGTTATAAATTACACATTGCCTGATGAAATAGAAAATTACACTCACCGTAGCGGACGTACTGCTCGTGCAGGAAAAACTGGAGTTTCGATTGCTATCATTAATATGAAAGAAATCGGTAAAATCAGAATTATTGAAAGAATCATTAAAAAGAAATTTACAGAAGGTAAAGTTCCTACCGGATTTGAAGCTTGCGAAAAGCAACTCTTCAGTCTTGTTAAGAAGGTACATGAAGTTGAAGTTAACGAGGAAGCAATTGAAGCTTATATGCCGAAAATTTATGAGGAACTTCAGGACTTAAGTAAAGAAGATATTATCAAAAGATTTGTATCAACTGAGTTTAATCGCTTTTTAGATTATTATAAAAACGCTCCTGATTTGAATGCAACTTCATCAAGAGACAAAGAACGTTTTGCGGCAACCCCTGGTATCACTAAACTATTCATTAATCTAGGTGAACTAGATAGTCTTGACTCAAGAGAGATGAAGGAATATATTTCTGAAGTTTCGGGTGTTGATGCAGCTTCTATCGTAAGTGTAGAAGTTAAAAGCAGTTTCTCTTTTATTGAAGTTAAAACAGAAGCAGCCGAAATCATCCAAGGTACTTTCAAGAATGCCCGTTACAATAATCGTAATGTTCGGATCGAATCTCGAGGAGCTTCAGGTGGAAGTGGAGAGAGAAGCGGGGAGAGAAGAAGTGAAGGTCGTGGAGGTTTTGATAGAAAACGTACCTTTGGAGGAGGCGGAAATAGCTATGGCGAAAGAAAGTCGTATGGCGGTCGTTCTGACAGAGGTGAAAGAAGCAGCGACCGTGGAGGTTATTCTAAATCGAATTCTGAAGGAAGTAGAGGATATGGAGAACGTAAAAGTTATGGAGATGCAAACACCGGTGAGCGCAAGTCATACAGCGACCGCGCTGAAAGAAGTTCATCTCGTTCTACTAGTTCTGAATCATCTTCAGGAGGAGGAGAAAGAAAGAGTAATTTCTCCAGAGAAAAACGTCCGAGAAAAAAGATGTAGTTTTCAATCTTAAAAGTTTATGTAAATATAAAAGGCTGACTCTAAATTGAGACAGCCTTTTTTATTAGAATTATTTTATTATTTATTTTTTTGCCGGAATAGCTTCTTTTGGTTTCATCAGATTATTCATCGCCATCATTTCTTGCATGGTGCGTTGCATATTATCGCTCGACCCATCAAGGAAAATCACATTTCCTTTACCATACTCAGCAAAGTTTTTGATAGCCTCTGTCCACATAGAGAACAAAATTACAGAGGTATCCAAATTGGCTTGCTCCATTTCTTTTGCTGCCTGACTCATACCCTTGGCGACTTCCTCACGGAATAAAGCTACACCTTGTCCTCTCAATTGAGCTGCCAAACGTTCAGCTTCTGCTGCAATTTTAATAGCGTTTCCATCAGCCTCAGCTGCTTTTGTTTTTGTAATGAGTAACGCCTGTCCTTCGTTTTCAGCCGCTGCTTTTAAGTTGCTGGACGCAACAACTTTTGCCATTGATTTGATAATTTCTTCATCAAAAGTAATATCATTCAATTGCAAGTCGATAAGGTGATAACCCCATGTCTCCAATGTTTGGTCAATTTGCCCTTTAACATCTTCTACTATTTCTTTACGCAGTGATAATACTTCTGATTGTTTCTTGGTGGCCACAAAACCACGAATGGTTCCTTCAATAGTTCTAACCAATGCCTGCATTAAATTGCGATCATCTATAAATTTGAAAGCAACATTTTTGATGCTTTCTTCGTTAGTGTTGATAACTGCATATAATAACATGGCCTTAAAATAAACATTCGCCTGATCAACAGTTATGGCTTGGAATTCTAATTCTACCGAACGGTTTTGAATGGAAATTCGTTTGTAAATAGTTTCAATAAATGGTATTTTCATATTCAAGCCGGGGCCCATAATTCTTCGGTATTTACCGAAAACCGTAACCACTCCAATGGAGCCTTGGGTAACTGTTACAAACGAGAGGAAAATAAATAGTACTATGACAGCTACTATTACAAGTGGAAAAATTGGAACCATAATTTTGGGAATTAAATTGTTTTGACAAATGTAAAATAAATTTCGTCCCTAATTTTGATATTCCTTTTAATTCTTATAAAAATTGAAGGAATAGATTTCATATATTAATGTTTTGTTTATCTTTGCACCGTTTTTCAAAAAGGGTTGCGTAGCTCAACTGAATAGAGCGTCTGACTACGGATCAGAAGGCTAGGGGTTTGAATCCCTTCGCGACCACTACAATTTATATTTATAAACAAAAAAACCTTTAGAAAATCTTCTAAAGGTTTTTTTGTTTGATTGCCTTAAATTAATACTGGTTCAGCACTTTTACTTATTCTTCCATTCCGGTTTTCTCTTTTCCAAAAACGAATTGATGCCTTCGTTGGCATCTGCTGTGTTCATTAACTGATTTACATACATCGTTTCTAACTGAGGCAGAAAACTACTTAGTATATGATTAAACTTCGATCTTGATGCTTTTACTGCAAAACGAAGTGAGGATGCGCTTTTGGGAACAATGTGCTGAACAATCCAGTCATTTGTTCCTGCATCTAATGCGGCTTTGTCATCAAAAACAAGATTCAATAAGCCAAATTCTTTTGCTTCGTCAGCACCTATTGTTCTTCCTGTAATTAACAAATCTTCGGCACGAGATAAACCTATTTTCTCAGGTAACAATATGGATGCCGGTGGTGGAAACACACCCAGAATTACTTCCGGTTGCCCCATTTTAGCTGTTTTATCAGCAAACATTTGATTGCAAATTAATGCTAGTTCTAATCCACCGCCCAAACATTGACCACTAATTTTAGCCACAGTTGGAATTGCTAAATCGCGAAGAGAGTAAAATAATTGATGGAAACCTTTCAACATTGCTCCTGCTGACTCTTTTCGATGCTCTTCTACACTTGCTCCAAACGAAAAGTGTTTTCCTGCACCCTGAAATGTGATGAGTTTCAAATCGGGCATATCCTTAAATGAATTAAGAAGGCCTTGAATTTCTTCCATCATGATATGGTCAAGCACATTTCCTTTGCCATCATCCAGAAGTATTTCAGCAACGGTATTATTGTGTGTATAATTAACTTTTATCTTTTCCATTTTCTTAAGCATTTTGAAATTGAGGAGAAATGATGCGGTGCAATTCTTCGTTCCACTCGTGCCCTTCTGCAAGCAATTGACGTAATTTTATAAAATCAACTTCACGATTTTCTTTTGGCCCATAGTTGAAAGCGCGGAAACCTGCTTTTGCCTCGCTCATCATATTTAACGCTAACCATTCGCGGCTGCTTTCTTTGTTTTTGTCCCAGTGTTCCAGTTTTTTCTTGCGCACTTCGCTCAATGTTTTTGAAGTACAATTAGGGAAGGTATGAAGCAATTTTGCAATCAGTTTATTCACGGCTTCATCAAGTAATGATAAATCAACAGTTCCGCTTGCTAATACTTCTTTTCCTTTTTTCAAGTCTTCTCCTGTTTTCATGGTTCCGAAAACAAGTTTTCCGAATTCGTCTGTTTGTTTATCCAAAACTACCAATGGATTTGCAACAAATTTACCTTCTACTTTTAAAGCAGGTACTACATCAGTTATCATTCCAAAGTTATACGCTTGATGAGCAGTCCATGGTTCACATAAGGTTAGCGACATCATAGCCCTTTCGATTCCTACATAAAGGTGAAGGAAATCTGTTGCTCCGCCTATAGCAGCGCTTCCATGTTTTGGGCCAGCCTGACCGAAACGAGCCATATCTTGTGCAATTGTAAAATCACAAGCCATACCTATTTCTTGTCCGCCTCCTATACGCATACCATTAACACGGCATATAACAGGTTTCTCACATTTCAAAATTGCGCTTACCATATCATTAAACAAACGCATATATTGCGAATACTCCTGAGGATTGCCTGAATAATATTCAGCATACTCTTTTGTGTTTCCTCCGGTACAAAATGCTTTATCGCCAACTGCAGTAAATACAACAGCCACAACACTTCTGTCGTTCGAAGCTTCACCAAAGGCAAGAATAATTTCTTTGACAGCAGCAGTGGTGTACGAATTGAATTGTTTCGGATTGTTTAAGATAATCCATGCATTGTATAGGTCTTTAACGGGTGCTCCGTCAGTATTAATACAAGGACGTTTTTCAAAAAGTATTTCTTTGTAATTTGTTTCAACAAGGTTGTGATTGTTTAAAGTTCCCATTTTATTTTATTTATTTTTTATGTTTATAGTTATTTATTTTTTCCCAAATTTATAAGAGTAACCTACTACCAATGCCGATTCCAGAAATCTGAAATGCTGACTGGCTCTTCCTCCTTCGACTGTTGTCATGATATCCGGCAAATTCATGTATCCACCTTTTAAACGCCCCAGAAGAAAAAAGTTCCTGAAAAAGGTAAATTCTAATCCTAATAAGGCAGAGCCACTGTAACCTGCTAAATGGTAAGATTTTTTTCCTGTTTCGGCATCATGTCTCGGGTCATAACCCAAAACATCAGTATCCGAATCAGGAATAACTACTCCTCCGCCAATTGCTCCGGTAAACGCCAGCGCATGTTTTCCATTTCTGGAAATCCATAGCTGTTCTGTTCTGCCTAATTCTATAGTTACATCATTCAATCCATCGCAGTGTTCAAATGCAGTTACAAACCCACCTTTGAGCGAATCAGCTATTGTGCCGTATAAAGGAAGGTTTTCTCCATCCTCTCCCACAATTACCTCTACATTGTCATATGTGCCGACATTAGCGCCACCATTATTATCTTTTGAAATGGTACCTGAAATTCGGGTGGTTTGTTTTTCTATTGCATATTTCATATGATCTTCACCAATTGAAATGTACGTTTTGTCATTAATATAATAGCCGAGGCGGTAGTTGTACTGTGGAATGGAAAATGTATTCAGTTTGTAATAAGTGTTTGAAAAAGGCTCTGGCTGGTCTTTTGCTCTAACATCCTTAATTGTAAAATCATAATCCACATCTTTAAAACGAATATCACTTTTACTAAAAGCAGCACGGTTGTAACCCCAATACATGAAAAACTTTCCTTTTCGTTTCATCAGTTGTCGGGTTTCAGTTACTGTTATAGCCGGTTTGTCTGTTGCCGGTGGTGCTGGTGCAGTTATTACACTGTCTCTTTTAAATTGTGCCTTTCCGCTCAAAACCCCCAACAATAACATTGCGCAAGCAAATGCATTCTTAATTTTCATTTTATTTTCTGTTAATTTATTTTATGATTTGTACTTTTTTAATAATAATGTCCGCCCCATGCTGTATAGTTACAAAATACAATCCTTCCGAAAGCATAGATGTATCAAAGAAACCGGAGTTTATTCTGTCTGCCACCATTGTTCCTTGTGACGAATATAATTTTACTTCGCAGTTTTTTATTTCACCTAAGCGAATGTTCACTTGCGAACGAGCCGGGTTTGGATATATCAATACATCTGCAAGGTTATCTTCTTTTATGCCTGTGTTTACACAATAGGTAATGGTTGGAGAAATAGTGCCGAAATTGTAATCAATGTTAGGTGATGGATTAGGAGTATGATCGCAGAAGTCGAACGACTGCAACATGTGCCCGTAATTTACCGAACTATCCTGAACCGATATTCCTCCGGTGGTCCCTTTAATGGTATCAAAATTATAATAACTATCAGCAATGGCTATGCGTCCGTTATTATTGATGCAGGCCGTTCCTGCTCCCGGTTTTTGATTTAGCAAACTTTTATTTAAAGTAAAAAAAGCAGGTGCAGTATTAATCAACAATCCTCTGTTCCATGCGCTGTGAGTGCAAAGCATGGTGCTGGTGTTGGTAAACGTTCCGTTATTGGTAATGTCGGTAAATGTTAAATTATTTGTATTGGTATAGGTTCCGTTATTGGTAAACTGATTATAGGTACATGTTCCGTTATTATTGAATGTTCCGTTATTGGTAATACTGTCTATTGTAAGGAAACTACCATTGTTAATCAATGTTGCATTGTTTCTCATGCTGTCGATTAACTGAAATGTTCCGGTGTTTGTAAAGTTGACAAAGTTGCTGTAAGCTCTTGCGGTTATTGTTCCGCTATTGGCAAAAGTTCCAGTTGATGTCATCAGAAAATGCACATCCAAATTACCGCTGTTCGAAAAGCTTCCTCCGTTTATCCATAAATCTCTTCCTGTAAGGTCTGTTATCAGAGCGCCTCCTGCATTAATGGTAATGCTTCCGGAAGTGTAGGCAAAACTGGTGTTGAGCGTTACGTTGTGATTAATGGTAACTGTGTATCCCGGAAGTGGCACACAAGAGCAACTCCAGGTGGCAGGGCTTGTCCAATTGCCATTGGCTATCGAAGTAGCCGTTTGCGAAATACCTGCAAACGCTAGGAGTAACGCAAACAAAGTAAGAGTAATGTTTCTTTTCATGTTAATTTGAATTTAAGTTTATTTAAAATCAGGAACCAATACCGAACGCTTAGTGTACTTATGTTCCAAAGTATTTTTGAACACTTCATTTATTTGCGACATCGGAAAGGTTTGAACAAACTGTTCAATTTTTAATTTACCCGAAGTGATTAATTCCAATACTTCCGGATACAACTCGGCCTTGCATCCCCATGTACCAATCAGTTTGGCATCAAAAGCCATTAGGTTACTCAATCTCACTTCTGTTTTATCCATTGTAAATCCAACAATAGATAGGGTAGAAGTAAACGTAACCAGATTAAACGCTAAATCTTGCCCTGCTTTTGTTCCCGAAATTTCAAATATTTTCCAGCCTATTTTAGGAGCATTTATTTCTTTGGCCAGTTCTTTAATTTTATCTTTAATGGTTTTGCTGTCTAGACCTTTTATATTCAGCGTTGCATCCACACCGTTTTGTTTGGCAATGCCAAGTTTTTCATCATTAATATCGAGGGCAATTACTTTAGCACCCATAATTTTTGCAATCAATGCACCATAAATACCAACACCTCCCACACCCACTATAATGGCCAAATCGCCACTTTCGAGTTCCGATTTTTTTACAACTTGGTATGGAGTAGAAATAGCATCGGCAATAACAGCAAGCTGTTCGAGGGAATAAGTAGCAAGCACCGATTCGGGAACAGGGCATAAATATTTAAACGGAACTTTAATATGAGATGCAAATCCACCGTGAAAATCATTGCCCGGCATTAACTGATTGCGGCAAATATTACTTCTTCCTTTTTTGCACAATTCGCATTCTCCGCAAGGCAACACCGCAGGAATAATTACTTTTTTGCCCATCCAGCTTGCATTTCCGGCCACCACAGTTCCGCTTATCTCGTGCCCTAACGTTAATGGCAATGGATGTTTGGTTTGCACACCCGAGTGCCAATAGCTCAAATCGGTATGACATACACCGCAACCGGCAATCTTGACCACCACTTCATTTTCATTAGGCTCCGGCATTGCGCTTTCCACTAATTTAAAATCTTCGTTCAATCCAGTCATTTGCCATTGGTATAGTTTCGTACTCATCTTATTTTTTATTTAATGTTTAACAATTCTCTTTTATTTTCCATCCTTATTAAAGGCTGACAAATGTAGATAGTGTTAAAAGTCGTAACTATGATTTTAATCATTTAAAAGGATATGGATTTCAGATTTCAGATTTCAAATTGTGAGGTGGATAATTATTTTCTTTTCAACACAGAGGCCGCAGAGTAAAATGAGTTTCACAGAGAAATAAAAAAACTCCGAACATTTCTGAACGGAGTTTTATTGTTCTTAATTTTTTTGAAAAGCGATTGGTGGTGGCAGGATGCCACCTAATAAAGGGCACGAGCGAAACACGCTCATATCTTTGCAAAATTATTAATTTTAACAAACAATAGACACAAAAATACAAACGTAAAAAGAAAACACGCTAGACAAGTTAATTAACTATGTTGTGCGCGAGGAATC
>CAIYIS010000010.1 GCA_903926385.1 uncultured Bacteroidota bacterium | reverse complement strand
GTTAATTAACTTGTCTAGCGTGTTTTCTTTTTACGTTTGTATTTTTGTGTCTATTGTTTGTTAAAATTAATAATTTTGCAAAGATATGAGCGTGTTTCGCTCGTGCCCTTTATTAGGTGGCGTCCCGCCACCACACATCACGTTAAAAAAAATTAAGAACAATAAAACTTCGCTCAACAATTTTCGGAGTTTTTTTACGAGCATACATAAAGGTTATGAGAAGCGATGCGCTGACTAACTGCGCCCGATTGAACTGGAAATCCTTTTTCTTTGTCCTTTTCGGGCAAAGAAAAAGATTGGAAGGGAAAGCGGGAGGACACTGACTAACGGAGCGGTAACGGTAATCGCCCAAATTAGATTTGAGATATTAGATTTGAGATATGAGATGTGAGTATTGAGATGTGAGATGTGAGATTGCTGCGCTTGCTATGACGGATGAGAAACTTGCCAACTTTAAACTACCCCTGCCAGTTAATTCTAAAATTCTATAAATCTAAAATTCTAAAATCCCCATTCCCTTCCTCTGTGCTCCTCTGTGCCTTCTCCTTTTTCCTCTGTGTAACTAAAAACAGTTCTCTTAGTAACAAAAACTGTTCGTCCAAAAAAGTTAACCCAAGTGGGCTTTACTACAAAAACAAAGGAACACCGGCAAGGGTTAAATTAGCTTGCCGGTGAGTAATAATAAGATGATTAAAATCTACGAACAGCTCTAACTCTGGAAGTGGTAGATTTAAAAAAGAAATAGGTATTGCCGTTATCGAAATCCTGGTAACGGGCATTGTCGTCATTGTTTTCGGTGGAACTCCAGTAATTGCCGGTACTGAATGCACCTTCGGGAACCAGAATTTCGTTAACAATAATGGCTGCATTATAACATTGGTTTAATTCCCAGCTCGAAGGCAGGTACCAATCGTTAAAACCTCCGGCTTTATAAGCCAGACATGTGGCGGCTGCACTGAATTTATGCTCGGGATGTGCTACAATAGCCATCGAATTTTCTTTGCCTTGCTTTGCATTGCGGGCTATTTTGCCAATTGGTTTTGAAAAAACATTACTCCAAACAGCACTCGAATCGAGGTCGTTGAGGGAAGCAATTAATCCATGCTCTACTCCGTTTACTTTCCAAACGGATACAATAATTCCTCCTCCATACAGTTCGCCCACATATCTGAAAAATCCACCTGCTCCTGTAGGTCCGGGAACGCCTGCGACACCTGTAGAACCTTTAGCACCCGTTAACCCCTGTGCTCCGTTAGCTCCATCAGTACCACTATTACCGGTAGGACCAACTGGCCCGGCAACTCCCACACCTACTGGTCCCGGAGGGCCAGCCAGACCAGTTAATCCGGTTTGGCCTTGTGGTCCAGTTGCACCTGTAAGTCCGAGAGAACCTGTAGCACCTGTTGCACCAATCAATCCGGCAGGCCCAATAGGACCACCAGCAGGACCAGGTTTACCATCTCTTCCGTCTCTTCCGGCCACGCCATCAGCACCATTGGCACCAGCTGGTCCGGGCACACCTTGTATACCTTTGGGGCCTATAGGTCCGGCAACACCCTGAGCACCGGTAGCACCTTTTAATCCTATTGCACCAGTTTCGCCTTTAGGTCCGGCAACGCCTACCGCACCGGCAGCGCCCACTGCGCCTTGAGCACCGGTAGCACCTGTTGAACCCTTAGGGCCAGCAATACCCTGAACACCGGGAATTCCCTGAGGACCTGCGGCACCTGTTGCTCCTTTGGGACCCACAGCTCCGTCTTTTCCGTTTACTCCCGGAGTTCCTTGTAACCCATCACGCCCGTCTTTTCCGTTTGCTCCCGGTCGCCCCGGTAAACCTGCTGGTCCGGCAGGACCTTGTAGCACATTGGATGAATTGTCTGAATTGTTATCCTTATTATTTGTAGACTGAGCAACACAATAATAGTTAACACAGAGACTGATAAAAATTGTAAGTAATTTATTCATATTTTGATTTTAAATTAAAGTTTTATTCTTTACACTTTGTTGAATGAGGTTATGCGTGATGAGAGGAAGGACCGTATAATTGATTAGTCTCACAAAAAGCATAACATCTAATAGGGGCGAATGTAATAAAACTATGTTAGTTACCAAATATATTTAGTTGGATGCGCTACTATAAACGATTGATTTATATTTTGGTCGGTGAGTGACCGAATAAAAGCACTTGGCAAGGTGTCGTCAGTGTGGGTGGAGATGTGAGATGTGAGATTGATTCGCTTGCAATGACGGACGAGAAATTTGGAATTAAGAGTTGGAGGGAAAGAGTGTGGCTTCAGAAGTTGTTTCCCCTTCTTTTTCCTTGATGAAAAAGAAGCAAAAAATCAAGAAAATATAAACGGCCGGGCTGGGGCTGGCGCGGCTCCGCATATTTTCTGGCCTACGCACCTATGTAATTTAGTTTGTCGGGGTTTGAGAGTGGAGTGAGGAATTTTAGAATTGAGATGTGAGATGTGAGATTGATTCGCTTGCAAAGACGGATGAGAAATTTGCCAACTTTAAACTCCCCTGCCAGTTCATTCTAAAATTCTAAAAATCTAAAATCCTAAAATTCCCATTCCCTTCCTCTGTGTAACAAAAAAACATTTCGCATAACAAAGTTTACCTCCAAAGGGGGCAAACAAGCCCCTTCGGAGTGAGGAATTTGAAAACTATTTAGATTATCCCGTAAAGCGATTTTCCTTTTTCTCCAAGTTTGTCCACTCGTTTTTCGATGGCAGGGTCTTTAATTAAAGGAGGAGCATGATGAGGTTTGATACGAGCATCGATAATAAGTGAGCCTCGGCAGCCCCAGTGTTTGTGAGCAGTAAAACTATCTATGCCATGTATGTCGTGAGATGGATTGCTGCGAGTAAACGTTGCCCACAAAAAGTTATTTAGATTTTGAGAAACGAAGTCGGAGTCGTCACAGATGATGAGAAGAGGAAAAGAATTTAGGTGTTGGTTGGTTGATAGCTGTTGGTTGAGTTGCTCAATTTGTGTTTCAGTGGCAGAGTCATCGGTGTAAGCACGAGCTTGAATGGCAAGGATGCCGGGCATTACAACCTTAGGGTTACGGAAACCATCAGGAAGATTTAATTCGGGAAGTGTTGTACTCAACTCCCGAAGTTTGTTGCCGGCTGCTGCTATAACCACTTTACTTCCGGAGTTTATACCTGTTCCGCTATAATCGAGTGTGTCGATAGTGGTGCGTGTGTAAAAGTGTAAATCTCTTGTAAAATCAACTCGTTCGAGAAGATGCTTAAAATAATCCTCCACATGATGAGTAGTGAGTTGAGGGTTATCTTCGCCTGCTACTATGAATAAATATTTAGCCAAACTCAATTGTCCTTTGCCCAGAATATGATTGGCAATGGTTAGTATTTCCTGAGGTTTGCGCTCGTTGTTATAAGGTGTGTAACGCTCGCTGCCAATAGCCAGCAAGAGGGGATGCACTCCGCAAGCATCCACTGCATGTACATCTTTGAGTCCGTTAATCTCAGTAGGAATGGCTTTTCCGGTGAGTTCGTGAATTAATGCACCAAAACTCGTATCTTCCTGAGGAGGCCTGCCAACCACTGTAAAAGGCCAGATGGCATTGTTGCGGTGATACACTTTATGAACCCGCATAAGCGGAAAATTATGTTTGAGACTGTAGTATCCCAGATGGTCGCCAAAGGGGCCTTCGGGTTTTGTTTCGTTCGGAAACACTTCGCCAGTGATAACAAAATCGGCATCGGCAGCCAGACAATATCCATCCTGATATACATACCGAATGCTTCTGTTTCCTAAAGCACCAGCAAAACTAAGTTCGCTCATTCCTTCGGGAAGGGGCATAACGGCACCAAATGTGAGAGCAGGCGGGCCGCCTACAAACACACTTACTTTGAGTGGTTGCTGTTTTGCATTCGATTTGGTTTGATGTACACCAATGCCTCTGTGCAACTGATAATGCAACCCGACTTCTTTATCCTGCACATAATCATTACCGCTTATCTGAATGCGATACATTCCTAAATTAGAATGCATCACTCCCGGATGGTCAATATCCTCGCTGTATACAAGAGGTAAGGTAACAAACGCTCCTCCGTCATCGGGCCAGCATTTTATTTGTGGCAAGGCCGAAAGCGAAGTTTGATTTTGAAGTATGGCTGCATTGCTTCCTGCTTTTCGTGGACGAGCAGCCAAAGCAACGGGTAGTATTCCGGCATATTTAAAAGGGTGTTTGAGGGCTTCGGCCGGATTTCCTTTTAAATCAATTATGGTTTTTATTCTATCCAGTGTGTCGCGAAAAATAAATTTGCTTCGCTCTATATCTCCGTAAAGATTAGACACTGCTTTAAATTTACAGCCTTTAATATTTTCGAAAAGTATGGCAGGGCCGTTGTTTTCGAACACACGTAAATGAATTGCGGCCATCTCCAGCTCTGCATCCACTTGCTCTGTTACACGAATTAACTTTCCGTGTTTCTCCAGATCATCGATACATTCCTGTGTGTTTTTATAACCCATAAAGCGAAACAGATTTTATCAATCCGAGGTTAACTATTTTTCTCTTCAAACATATCCTGCATGGCACCGAGGTAATAGGTATTCCAACCTTCGGTGATGCTTTGTAAAGATTTTTCGGGAACATCTTCGTGCAGTAATTCAACCACTGCTTTTTTGCCTTTGGCTTTGATGGTAAAGGTAACTTTGGTGAGTGTGTCCCATTGGTCGTATCCCCAGTCCTGCACCAGTCTTTTGTTTTTAACTACTTCTGTGTTTATTCCAAACATTTGTCCTCCCCAAAGCGAAAACTTACCTCCTACCTGGTCGTTCATTTTGGCTTCGTCACCACTCCAGTCCTGAATAATATCAGGGTTTACCAAAGCTTCGAAAACTTCTTCGGGTGTGGCATTCATCTCATACGTTTGTTTTATTGTTGACATACTTTTATAAGTTAAATGGCTTTGCAGCCTCATTAGTTAATGACATTTTAAACATCTCATCATTGTAAATATTTTGCTCGGGCAAATACAAGATGGTGTAATCGTGTGCAAGGTATTCATTTATTTTTTTACTATCGATATAAGGTTCGAAAACCACTAAATTATTTTTGCTCATCGGAATCATGGTTACCATAATTTCGTTGTACCACCAACCCGAAATGATAACTGTTTTCGATGTGAGACTTTGTGTTTTTTGAATCACTTCGTTAGTGTAATTTATTTTCTGTATGCGTTTGGATAAGTCGGAAAACACAGGGCCAGTAAACGGGTCGAAAAACAACTCCTGCCCCGAAACAGTTACCACCACAGCATACTTGGAATACTCGGCTCCTCTTAATTTATCCGTAAGATTGATGCTGCACACAAAGGGAGAAAGAATAAGTGCATAACATAACCACTTAAACTGAATACTGCGGAGATAGTAACCAAACAGCACCAAAACAAAGGGAAGAACGGCAATCATATAACCCGATTTTTGAGGAAGACGGAAATAAGAAATGGAATAAAGAATGAGAATTAATACGCTTGCATAAATTACTTTTTTGCTGAGTGTATGTTCGAACAAACTTCCTCTTTCTTGTTTAGCTTGTTTGGTAAACATTAAAACTACTCCAGCCAAAACAGCCACTACACCTACTAATCCGAACACACCAACAATCATTTTATAAAGCACCTTGGTGATAGGTGGATATTGAAACTGGTCGTAATACATAAAGAAGGAAGTGCCAAACTGAATGATAAGAGGCATAAAGAAAAGCACAGCTACAACTGCCAATGGACATGCCAACTTGAGGAAATTGATAACATTTAGTTTCAGATTATTTTGCTGCCAAATGATGATGATAAAAGGCAAAAGCATGGCTCCGCTTGTAATACGACACCCCACAGCAAGTCCAAGGAAGATGCCGCTTAGTATTAATTTCTCTTTCAGTAAAAGATACAGCGCAATCATAACAAATGCTTCTGTCCATACAAAATCGATGGTGTAAGTACTACTGATAAAATAAACCGGAATAAAAGCGAATGCCAATGCAGCAAGCATGTAATGCCTGAACTGAAAATGTTTTAAGATGAGGGAAAAGAAAACTACAGCTACTGCACTCAACAATGCACAAAGGCCATTAAAAACAAGAGGGCCGCTTCCCCACAAAGCAGAATATATAAGCTCCTGCACCGGGTGACCTGGAAAACGAGAAGGTTCGTAAACTCCGTTGAGATGAGTATGAAAAGCTGCCAATGCAATGCCCCAGGAATCTTCTTCGATACCGTAACCCGCATACAAAAAAGGAATGCGAGAGATGAATACAATAAAAAATAGTGAAACAAAAGGGATGTATTTTTTGTTCATTAATGCTCTTCTGTTAGAAGGAATGTTATTACTCAACCAAACGCTGGCGAACGGCTTCGTATAAAATAACACCTGCCGCCACCGACACATTTAATGAACCTATTTCGCCCATCAACGGAATTTTGGCATGTGCATCCGATTGATTTAACAAGTCGAACGAAACACCATCTTCTTCAGAGCCGAGAATGATTGCCACCGGCAGGGTATAATCATTTTGATAATACATGTCTTCTGTTTTTTCGGTACAGGCAATAACCTGTAATCCGCTTTCGCGCAAAAACTCGATTACCTCTTTTAAATTATTCTCGCGACAAACAGGCACTTTATGCAACGCCCCTGCCGAAGTTTTTACAGCATCTGCATTTATCTGTGCGCCTCCTTTTATTGGTATAATAATGGCATCTACACCCGAGCATTCGGCTGTACGAACAATGGCTCCGAAATTACGGACATCGGTTATTCTATCTAAAATTAATATCAATGGCGTTTTGCCTGCTTCGAAGATACCGGGCAGTACATCTTGAATTTTCTGGTAAGAGATGGTAGAAATATATCCGATTACCCCTTGATGATTTTTTAGTGTAAGTCGGTTTAGCTTCTCAACAGGTACGTATTGAAATGCTACATTATGTTGTTTCAACAACCCCATCAACTGGCTCACGAGTTCGCCTTTAAGCCCGCTTTGAATAAGAAGTTTGTCAATTTCTTTTCCGGCACGTAATGCTTCCATCACCGGACGCATACCGAATATCATATTATCTTTTTCGCCTTCTTTTTGTTGTTCTTTGGTTTGCATAAATAAGTTTATTGTGTGATGATGTTAATCGAAAACTATCGAGTGATGTGTGTGTTTCAAGCTTTATTATTCCTGTAAATATGTTTTTCCCTGACGCCATATATCTACAGCCACATACCACGATTGCTTGTAAACCCCCGAACGATCTAATGTATAATCGTTATCTGTAAAAGGATTGTCGACTTTAGAAAAAGAATATTGTAAGGAGTTAATATTATTTTCTTCGCCATAAGTCCATGTTTCGGAAGTGGCCGAACGATAAATAGTATTAGGTGCCCCGTAAATAAGGTAAATCATCCCTCTGTCTGTTTTCCATCCTTCGAGATAAGAAGTAAAATTAAAGTTGGCATCCTGCATACGATTGTAATATTTCTTTATTACATCCTTTGCCCTCTCCTGACTGCCTGCGCATGTAGTCCAAAACTTTTCGATGGATAGTTTTTTGTTTGTGCTTTTGGTAAGCTCATCAAACTCCTGTTTGGTGGTAATAAAACGAAGAGGAGGCACCATGTCTTCTGCTTTCTTTACTTCTGGAAAAACATCAGAGAAATTAAAGATAGTAATCCCATCGTGTTTGGAAGTGTCGAGCTGGAAATGATAAAACCCTGTTTTACGCGTTGCGAAATCTACCTTACCATCTGCCGAAAGTTGCAAAGTAAATGTGCTGTCGGGTTTGTATTTAAAAGGATCGGGGTCGGCCATAGAAAAAGGAGGAGCAGCAATAGGGAAATCTCTTTTGTAATAACGCACGTATAAATTAACCGCCATCTTTGCTTTGTATTGAATTACTAATTCTTGCCCTGTTTTAGAGTAATTGCAGAAAAGGGGCATGTCTGTTTTCTTGTTTTTAATAATAAAATTCTCGCGGTTCAGGTCGTTTTCTTTATCAATATAAAGTATGGCAGATGCCGAAATATTTTTGTTCATATCGGTAACAGACACTCGCAGGCAATAGCTGTGGCGGGTTTTGGCTTTTATCCTGAGCATGCCAATCAGAAATTTATCTTCGATGGCAGCTCCCTCGTCCACCACACGAACCGATGCGCTGTCTATCATTTCGCGCGAATCGAAATTGGGAAACAAGCGATACGAAACTAAAACATTAGAGGAAAATTTTATTCCATCGGGACGAGTGTAAAGCAATTCTTTGCTGGCAATTTTAAAATGAAGTTCGGTAATGGTGTCGGTAGTATTGAAAAGAGTGAACTGGGGATGAATAGTATTGGCATCGTGTTTAAAGCTGCTTGCCTCCGATTTGTTAGACGCCTTGCGAGAGGTGCCGCACGAAACAACGATTAACAAAAGCAATGTATATAAAAGTATTCTTTTCATTTTAATTTGTTTTACGACTTAAATTAAACCAATGAGCGAAGTCAGGTCGAAAAAACGATTGCTAAATTAAGAATTTATTTGCTTGCGGGGCTTGTATTTTTAATTGAAGTAACGATTAAAAATAATTGACGATACCAAAATGCACTTTACCACTCTTTAACTGAAAGGGATTATCGAACTGATGGCCCAATGCATAACTAATGGAAAAGATTCCCGCTTTGGTTTCGAAACTGATACCGGCACCAAATCCGTAAGGACTATCGTGAATGAGGAGAGGCTGAGTGACGGTATTGGTATTGGCTTCGTAATACGCCTGGTCACCGAAAAGATAGAGATAAGAATTTTGCTCGAGCAGAAAACGATACTCCAATGTAAAGATGGAATAAAAAGAAGCATAAATAGATTCTTCGTCAAACCCTCTTAATGTTTTGAGTCCGCCAATGCGATACAACTCATTTTGAAAAGTATTTTCACTGTACAAATAAGCCGACTGAACACCTACCTTCACTGTGTTTCGACTAAACATAGGGATAAACAAACTACCTTCGAAATCGCCATTGCCAACGGTAGTATTCATTTTGACATTGTGATAGGCGGCAGTATCTATACGCGCATTTTGCTTGATGACTTTTATTCCCACACTTCCGTTTATTTGTATGGTGTATCCTTTTCGAGGATTTAAACGATAATCCAACTTTTCGTACTTCCAACCTAAGCCATACATATTTGTATGCACATCGGCATAAACAGGAAGAGTGGTGGTGTGTTCGAGAGCTTTTGTGGAAAGTAATGATGAAGTTTTGTTGGTGTAAAAAACTTTGACATAATTGCCTCCTATCAGTATATACTGCACTCCTATGTTGTGATTCACCTCCAGATATGTGGTATCTTTTTTATATAATTTAAAGGTATAATCAATACCAAAAGGAGAACGAAGAACAAAAGGATATACCAAATGAAATTTCAAATCCTGAGTTTGAGTTTGCAGTCTTCGCCAAGTTAAATCGATGAGCTCTCCCCTACCCAATCCGTTTTGTAGTTTCAGATTGACATCACCCGTAAATAATATTTTCCCAGTCTTTTCATCAGGCAAAATACCAAGGATTCCATCAAACTGGCTCGACCGTTTTTTGTCGAGATACAAAACAAGTTTATTAAATTTATCGGTAAAGGTTACCGAGGCAGGCTTGGTGGCCCGCACAAAAGACAGCTCGGCAATGCGGGTATTTACCTTTTTCAACTGAGCCTCGTTGTATCGGCTTCCCGGTTTTATGCCAAGGTAATTATACATATACACAGGAGTTATTTTAGCATTGCCTTTAATAATCACACTGTCTATTTTCTCGCTGGCATTTTTGGTCAAGTTTAGTTGGGCTGTAATTTTCCCATCCGTAATCACTACACTATCGAGCTTTACAGAGGCAAACGGATACCCGTTGTTTTCGAAATACACAATTAATTTCTCTTCGAGCTTTTTTACCTTTTTATAATAAATCGGTTTGTTACTGTAAAGTTTTTCGCGAAAACCGATTTCACTCAGCACCCCTTCGTCTACATTTCCTTTTGAAAGCTGAGCCCATTTATATTCGGCACCAAAATTAAGATAAGCTGTTAATGAAGTTGTATCCTTCGCCATCGAGTCGTACACCGCAGTGAGGTATGCATTATCATAACAAGTAAGCAATATGTTTTGTAATTCTTTTTCGCGTTCGGCAAACGAATGAAATTGCTTTTTGTAGGTTATTTTATTCAGCAGCATCTGGTCTTTTAAGGAAAGAACCGTAAGCGTGCAATTCTGTTTTTCATTATTATTCGCAATCATTTTAACAGTATCGCTTACCGATTTCAGTGCACTTTTCACACTGTCAATCATAGGAAATGTTTTGACTTTTACACTGTCGGTAATATAGGTATTCTGTTTATTTACTGTATCCGCAACCGATTGCGCCTGAATAACGGCACCACCGAAAGGGAGAAACAAAAGAAACAGAAACAGCTTTCTGATTAGGATTTTTAACTTAAAACGCATCGGCTAAAATTACTCATTTACTATAAACGAAATAAAATCATTTTTATTGCGACTCTGAATATTTTATTTTCGGAGAATAATTGTACATTTGAAAAAAATATTGACCAATGAAAAAACATTTACTACTGATTAGTTTCATTCTTTTTGCTTTTGCAATAAGTGCTCAAACCTTTACCAACACTGCCGGAGGTGCCATTACAGACAACAACCAATATTGTTATTATCCCATCACCGTTTCGGGGTTGCCGAGCAGCATTGATGCCGTATCGTTCGGACTGGAGTATGTTACTATAAATATTAATCACCCATCCGACAATCAGCTTCGTATTAAATTACAAGCGCCAGATGGTTCTATATATTTTCTCTCTACCTTTAACGGGGGCACAGGAGCCAATTATACCAACACCATATTTCACGACACATCCACAGTTCCCGTTACATCAGGAGTGGCTCCTTTTACAGGAATTTACAAACCCGAAAATACAATTGCCAGTTTTAATAATAATCAGAATCCTAACAATGTTTGGAATCTGATGGTTCGCGACCAAACCACCGGATTGATCGGAAATGTTGTTTCCTGGAGTCTTACGTTCAGTAACACTCCGGCTGGTTACATTAATTTCTCGGCAACGAATTTACCTATCGTTATCATAAATACGAACGGAGTGGCGATTCCTAACAATCCAAAAATAGACGGAACCATGGGCATTATTTATAATGGTCCGGGAATGATGAACCACCCAACAGATTCAATAAATGATTACAACGGAAAAATAGGAATTGAAATTCGTGGAGCATCATCATCTTGGTATCCTCAGGTTCCATATGGTTTCGAAACTCGCGATACTAGTAATGTACAGGCTGACGCATCGATACTTTCGATGCCTGCAGAACACGACTGGTGTTTGATTTCGAACTGGAACGACAAAGTATTTATTCGAAACACACTCGCTTACCATTTGTCGCGCAAAATGGGCCATTATGCACCACGTACTCGCCTTGTAGAAGTATTGCTAAACGGGACTTATGAAGGTATATACGTGTTGAGCGAAAAAATAAAACGCGATAGTAACCGTGTGTCCATTGCTAATTTGGACAGTACAGAAAACACAGGTTTAAATGTTACCGGAGGCTATATACTTCAAAACAACTTGTGGGGAGGAGGTACAGATGGCTGGCAGCTGCAGTATCATCCCATAGATCATCCCACTTTTAATACTCACCTGCTATATGAATATCCGAAAGTGCTAAACATAACCGACACTCAAAAAACATACATTCAAGCCTTCATCAACGATTTTGAAACAGCCTTGTATGGCCCCAATTTTCAGGACTCGGCAACAGGCTACAGAAAATATATAGGCATGAATTCCTTTATTGACTACCTTATTGTAAACGAACTTTCGCGTAACGGTGACGGATTTAAAAAGAGTCAGTTTTATCATAAAGGAAAAGACAGCACAGGATACATCTCACCTTTAAAGGCAGGCCCTGTATGGGATTTCGACTGGGCATGGAAAGACATTAACGAATGTTCTATTTTTGCTGCCACCGATGGTTCGGGATGGAGTTATAAAGTGAACGATTGTGGCCCCGACAACAACTCGACCGGTTGGATGGTGCGCATGATGGACGACACGACTTTTCAAAATAATTTCAGATGCCGCTGGGATAATTTCCGAACCACAATTCTCAGCGATTCGGCTTTGTACGGCTATATCGATTCTATGACAGTTTACCTTAATGCCTCTCAGGCAAGGCATTTCCAGAAATGGGCTACACTAGGTTATAATAATGGAACTCCCGAAATTGAGCCAGATCCGGGTACTTATCTGGGAGAAGTGCAGGCATTCAAAGACTGGATTTCGAGAAGACTTGCTTGGTTGGATGCTAATATTCCCGGTAATCCAAATTGTCCGTCCCCCCCTGTGGTTACCGTAAACGTAAAAACAGAAGAGAATTATTTTATCTCTATGTACCCAAATCCTGCTAATGAAACTGTAAAAATTCAATTTGCGCATGGATACAAAATGCCTGATATTATTACCATTACCGACATCACCGGAAAGATACTGATGCAGGAAAAAGCAAACAATGGAGGAAATATCATCAACATTTCAGCACTAAAAAATGGAATATACTTCTGTAAAATAGCCGATAAAAATGCAGTTGTAAGAACTGAGAAACTGGTGGTGATACATTAGGGGAGGGAGAGGAATTAAGAAAAGAAGAGTATCCAATTTTTTATGAAATTAAAGAAATTCACCTTTTTGCCCAGACAGAATAGGGTTATTGTAGGATAAGAAGAACCAAATTTAAAATAAGCTGAATTTATAGAAAAGAGATAATATGATAAATTTAAATCTGATATATCTGATATGGCTTTTGTCCGAAATTATGCTCAACAGTTTCACACGTTCGGGCGCAAAAGACCTTCAAAAAAAAGACAATGGCTCTATGCTAACCGGATGGATAACAAGCACAGCAGCTATTGCTGCAGGCATAAGTTGTGCACTATACACATCGTTAGATATATTACCCTCCTTCCTCATGTATTACACCGGCATGACCATCATTTTACTCGGAATGATCATTCGTTTTACAGCAGTTTGGCAGCTAGGTAAAATGTTTACAGTTGATGTAACCATTCGGCACAATCATCGCATAAAAAAAGATGGTTTATACAGCCTCCTTCGTCATCCTTCGTACACTGGAATGCTTCTCTCATTTGCTGGTTTCGGTATTTCTCTAAACAATTATCTGAGTGCTATGGTAGTCGTTTTTCTTGTTTTGGCTGCACTTCTTTATCGCATTCGCATTGAAGAAAAAGTGCTGAACGAGCAGTTTGGCAAGGAATACCAAACATATTGCCAAAATACTTACCGGTTAATCCCATTTGTTTATTAAGGTAGTTCAATTACAGCTTTAATAACCTCAGTCGTGCGTATCCGTTTAATCTGATTCCGCATTTCGCAGGAAACACGGCATTGGTCGAAGTTGAGTAGTAAACAAAAGGTAGTAGATAAAAATAACTAATTTTGCAGCCTGTAATCAATATTAATTTCAAAAAATAAATATGAAAGTAAAGATCACGTTAATCTTCGTCATTGCACTAATTTGTGGCGGAGTCAGAGCACAAGATAATGCCGAAACAGCATTTTCCAAAAGTTATTCCTTCGAATACGATACACAGTATGCAAAAGCCATCGAAGCTTTGGTGGCATTAAAACAAGATTCCTACGAAATAAATCTTCGTTTGGGCTGGTTGCAATATTTAAGCAAGGATTATGTAAAATCTGATATGTATTATAAAAAAGCACTAGAAGCCGAGCCTTCATCCATCGAAGCTCGTTTTGGCCAAATACTTCCTCTTGTTGCATTAGGCAATATGACCAATGTTTTAAACATATACATGGACATTCTAAAACTCGACCCAAATAATTCTATCGCCAATTACCGTGTAGGGTATATATATTATTCCAAAAAAGATTACGTGAATGCAATGGCATTTGTTTCCAAAGTAATTAAAACGTATCCCTTCGATTTCGATAGTAACATGCTAGCCGGAAAAATTCAACTCGACCAAGGAAAGAAACCCGAAGCCAAAAAATATTTCACAAAGGCCTTGGAATATAATCCTCAATCCGAAGATGCCAAATCTGCCATCAAAAAAGTGCAGTAAGTATTTATGAGATGTTTAATAGTTGATGATAATAAAATGGCGCGCACAGTGCTCAAGCATTTTGTGCGCGACATCGAATTTCTTCACCTTGCAGGCGATTGCGAAAATGTAATAGAGGCCACCGATATTTTAAATAAAGAAAAAATAGACCTGCTCCTCCTCGATGTGGAAATGCCCCACATGAATGGTATCGAGTTTCTTAAAACGATTGTTCATCAGCCATTGGTTATTCTCATTACTGCCAACGCCAATTATGCTGTGGAAGCATTCGAGGTCAATGTGGTCGATTTTCTTGTAAAACCGGTTAAGGAAGAGCGATTCCTGAAGTCGGTTTTAAGAGCAAAAGAAATATTTGAAAGTAGTAACAAACCCTTACAGCTCGATAAAGAATATTTCTTTATTCGCGAAAAAGGAATCATGACCAAGTTGCTTATCGCGGATATACTCTATATTCAGGCCTTGGGCGATTATGTTACTATTTTTACTCCCGACAAAAAACATACCATACACTATACCCTAAGCGCACTGGAAAGAGAGCTGCCGGCTTCCAAGTTTTTTCGTGTCCACCGCTCTTACATCTTACCCCTCGATAAAGTGGATACCGTTGAAGAAAATACTGTGTACGTCTCCAAACAGCCCATTCCTATTGGCGATACACAAAAACCAACCCTGCTGAAACGTTTGAATTTATTGTAATCAATAAGGTAATCATTCACTACCTTTTTCTTTCTCCTGTTTAGCCATTATATTTTCCTGTTTACCGAAAATCTTGTCAAGGCAGTTTGTATTTACTCTACTTTTACATCACCAAACAAAACCAATATTAACAACCGGAGAATATGAAAATACTATTGATAGACGATGATATGATTATTCACAAAGTAATAAATCATAACTTAACAGAAGAAGGACATACTGTTTACTCAGCAATGAGCGGAGAGCAGGCTCAAAAGTTTCTTCAATTGGAAAGAGATGTGGATGTAATTATCTGCGACATGATGATGCCGGGTATTTCAGGTTCGGAATTTATAGATCACCTTAAAAACTATTATTCTAAATGGATGCCATCAGTTATTGTTATCTCTTCGTTGGATGAAGGGAATGAGTTAATGAAAAGAAGCGGAATAAAATTTAATTACTTTATTCATAAACCATTTGAAATGTCATATTTGACGGGAGTCTTAGAACATATTATGAACTCTAAAAAACCAAATAGACAGAACTGATTGGTGAGTTGAAATAAATAAGCAAAGTAAACAACAATGAAATTCGGACTAAAAAGTTATACCAAACTAATAATCATCACCAGCTTTATCATCAGCTTTTGTTTGATATTGTTTATAGCGTATAATGCCAACGGATACATCAACCAATTGTCTGAAAACAATAAAAAGCTCTATGCTTCCTATAAAATATCCGAGTCGATGAAATTGTTTCGTAACAATATTGACACACTCGGAATTTATCAGCGTGGCTACAGTATAACAGGTGATGCAAAAATCCTTGGAGAGTACATTCAGAAGCAAACTCAGATAACTTCTGAGTTAGATACGCTCGGCCAATATTTAAACGGAAATAAAGAGTCAAGTTTGTTTACCAAACTAAAAGATTTGACTTATAAAAAATTAATGGAAGGGAAAGATTTGTCGCATAAGGTAAATATTCCCGGGCTAAATGAAAGTGCTACTGGTTCCAAAGAAGGCTCCGAAATAGTTAGTGATATAAATAAAGTGCTGGTGGAGATAAATAATAATTTGAGTCTTGCTTCTGTATCTCTTATTAAGAAAAGCAACAAGCTTTTGCAAGTTTCGCAGCGATGGAGTTACGGTGAAATAGTGGTAGGTATTCTCGCCTTCCTGGCTATGATTATTATTTTGTTCAGAGATATTAATGTTCGAAACAGACTGGAAATAGAATTACGCACGGCTAAACATAAAGCAGACGAAAACGCAATGCTTAAAGAACAGTTTATGGCAAACATGAGTCACGAGATACGCACACCTATGAATTCCATTCTTGGTTTCTCTGGATTAATGCAAAAAACAAAGTTGGATGAAGCACAAACAGAATACTTGGCAGCCATTAAAAGCAGTGGCACTAATTTGCTTTCCCTAATAAATGACATTCTTGATTTCTCCAAGATAGAAGCAGGAATGGTGAGGCTTGAAAAAATTCCATTTAGTATTGCTGATTCAGTAAGTTCTCTAAAACTTATGTTTACAGAAAAAGCTAAAGAAGCGAATATCGATTTTGAAATAGTGATTGATGATAGGATACCGAAAAGCGTATACGGTGACCCTACCCGATTAACACAAATTTTGGTAAACTTAACAAACAATGCAATTAAATTTACAAATAATGGCAAGGTGACTGTTAAATGCGAATTGAAAAGTATAGAACGTAATGAGGCGAAAATAATTTTCAGAATTACAGACACAGGGATTGGAATTCCGTCCGAAAAAATCGCTGAAGTATTTGAACGATTTAATCAGGGCAATTCCGAAACAACAAGAAAATTTGGCGGTACAGGATTGGGATTGTCCATCGTAAAAAATTTAATTGAAATTCAGCATGGAGAAATAACTTTAAAAAGTAAAGAAGGCCAAGGTTCTGAATTTACCGTGATCATGAACTATCCTGTGAGCAATGAAATTGTAACAGAAAAAAAGGAAAATAATGTTATAGAAACCTTTGGGACACAAAACAACAAAATATCAATATTGCTGGTAGAGGATAATTTGATGAATCAGAAACTGGCTTCAGAAATTTTAAAAGGATTCGGGTTAAAGATAGATATAGCAGAAAACGGAGCTGTGGCGATAGAAAAACTAAAGCAAAATAGTTACCATTTAATTTTAATGGATATGCAGATGCCAAAAATGGATGGATATTCCGCTTCGAAAATTATCCGCAATGAACTCGGATTAACTATACCCATCATAGCCATGACAGCCCATATTATGCCCGGTGAAAAAGAAAAATGTTTGCAATACGGAATGAACGATTACATTTCAAAACCTTTCACGGAACTTGAATTATATAATCTGATAAGTAAGTATGTAATGAACATTTCGATTACTGAAGGTTCAAAGGATAAGGAAACCAAGCCTCAGAAATTGTTTGGAGAAAATGATGTAATTGTAAACATGGGCGAATTATATGAGATGGCCAAGGGCAGCAATGAATTTATTATCGAAATGATAGAGCTTTTTCTGGAACAAACTCCTGTTGATATTAGTGCTATCGAAACAGCAATAAAGAATAACGACCATGAACTTGTAAAATCTATTGCTCATCGTATGAAAACATCAGTAGGGTTTATGGGACTAAGACCCTTACTAAAACCATTAGCGAATATGGAAACGCTTTCGGAAACAAAAGCCGCCATGAACCTTATAGATAAAGATTTTGTGCAAATAAAAAGTGTTTGCGAAAAAGCAATAAAAGAACTTGAAATTGTGTTGGCCAAACATGTGAATAGTAAAAACAGTAAATAACTAAAATTATGAAAATTAAAAAGAACATCGCTCTTAGCGAATCAGGATTTGTCTTCGATCCTTCTACAGGAGATTCATTTACTACTAATCCGATAGGATTGGAAATTATTACTATGCTCAAAGAAGGTAAGAGCAGAGGGGAGATAAAATCTGCGATAACTAAAAAGTATAACGTAGATGGAGCCACATTTGAAAAAGACAGTTATGATTTCATTAACATGTTAGATAAACATAATTTGACAGAAAGCTATGAGAAAGAAAAAAATTAATGTGGCTGTTACCGGGCTTAACAATATAGACAGCCCAGGGCCGGGAATACCTGTTATCAGGGCGTTGAAAGAAAGCAAAGTGTTTGATGTCCGCATTGTCGGATTATCATACGAAGCATTGGAGCCCGGAATTTACATGCACGAACTGGTGGATAAAACCTATCAGATTCCATTGCCTTCTGCCGGTAAAGCAAGTCTCATGGAACGTTTGCAGTATATTCATTCCGTGGAAAAAATTGATGTTATCATTCCGAACTTCGATGCTGAATTATTTAATTTTATTACGCTTTCGGACAAATTAAAAAAGGAATTGAACATTAACGTTTTTGTACCTACTCTTGCTCAGTTTGAAGACAGGCATAAAGCCAATCTTTCTGCTTATGGTAAGAAGCATAAGATAAAAGTTCCATACGGGAAGGTTATATTCAGCGCAGCATCTATTCCTTCTCTTGTTAGTGAGTTCACTTATCCAATGGTGGTGAAAGGTAAATTTTATGACGCATACATTGCATATAACCAGGAACAGGCACATACTTATTTCAATAAGATCAGTGCGAAATGGGGATTACCCATCATCATTCAGGAATTTGTTACGGGACAGGAAGTAAATGTTACTGCATTGGGTGATGGAAAAGGAAACACGATAGGTGCTGTACCGATGCGTAAACAATATATAACGGATAAAGGAAAAGCATGGTCAGGAATTTCGATTGAAGATGAAAACTTGATGGCTATGACCAAACAGCTTATTAAATCTACTAAATGGAAGGGTGGTATGGAGCTGGAAATTATAAAAACAGTTAAAGGCGACTACTATCTTTTGGAAATAAATCCCCGCTTTCCTGCTTGGGTATATTTGGCAGTTGGTTGCGGGCAAAACCATCCGGATGCTTTGGTTCAGCTGGCTTTGGGCAAACCTGTAAAACCATTTAAAAAATACGATATCGGAAAGATGTTTATTCGCTATTCGTACGATATGATAGTATCTTTAAAAGAATTTGAAACAATATCAACCCTAGGGGAATTATAATTAAAAACTAAAAACAATGTCAACAAAAAAATTGCAATACGAAAGACCTATTATTCAAAGATTGAATACAGGGGTAATGAATAAATTCGGAACCAAAACAGAATACAAACCTGTAACACATATTGATGGTAATTCAGTAAAGGAATTGTTAGCTAAATATGGTTCTCCGCTGTTCGTGATTTCAGAACAAACCATTCGTGATACATACCAAAGTGCTAACAGAGCATTTAAGAATCGTTATCCAAAGGTGCAGTTCGCGTGGTCATACAAAACCAATTATATGAATGCAGTGTGTAATGTATTTCATCAATTGGGTTCCTGGGCCGAAGTGGTTTCCGGATTTGAATACCACAAAGCTTTGCAGAATGGAGTGCCGGGAAGCAAAATAATTTTCAACGGCCCCGACAAATCAGAAGAGGATTTAACATTAGCCATTAAAAATGATTCGCTTTTGCACATCGACCATCTGGATGAGTTGTATATGATAATGGAAATTGCAAACAATTCAAAAAAACGTCCACGTGTAGCTATTCGTGTAAACATGGATACAGGTATTTATCCTATGTGGGACAGATTTGGGTTTAACTATGAGAATGGACAAGCTTGGGATGCGATTAATAAAATTATGCTCAATGATAAAATGGATTTAGTTGGGTTGCATTCTCACATCGGTACATTTATGCTGGCTCCAAGTGCTTATGGAATTGCCGCAGCCAAACTCTCTGATTTGGCTATGGCCGTAAAAAAGAAGTTCAAAAAAAATATTCAGTACATTGATATGGGAGGAGGATTTGCTTCTAAAAATACGCTCAAAGGTTCGTACCTGCAAGGTGTAGATACTTCTCCAACCTTTGATCAATTTGCCGAAGCAATTACAACTTCGATATTAAATGCCGGTTTTACGGAAACTGAATTGCCTTTATTAATACTCGAAACAGGAAGAGCTTTAATCGATGATGCAGGATATTTGCTGGGAAGTGTGATTTCGAACAAGAGGTTGGCTGATGGAAGACGGGCAACAATTATGGATTTTGGTGTAAACATACTATTCACCTCATTTTGGTACGACCACAAAATTTCCCCGGCTCAGGAATTCGGACAGCATACCGAAGACTCGGTTTTATATGGCCCTCTGTGCATGAACATAGATGTTATACGGGAAAATATTACCTTGCCTCCGTTAATGCGAAATGATAATGTCGTGGTACATTCAGTTGGCGCCTACAATATGACTCAATGGATGCAATTTATAGCGCTGCGGCCTGCTATTGTTTTAATAGACACAAACGAAACAGCGCATCTGATCAGAAATCGCGAAACACTTAATAGTATTCAGAGCGATGAGGTAATGCCAAAATATTTAAAAACATTTAAATTGTAATAACGTTTTTGTGAGTCAATATTTCAAAAATATAAAAGAAGGAATTATCAACAGTTACAGTCAGGTGTTCTTTTCAGATTACCGATGGTTTGGTATACTGTTGATAGTTTCCTCCTTTGTGAATCTGAATGCGGGAATATCCGGATTAGTGTGCGTTGTATTTTCACTAATGCTTTCTTCTCTGCTTGGATTTAATCCTGCGTTTACAAAAGCTGGTTCCTATTCTTTTAATGTTTTACTCACAGGATTAACGCTGGGCGCCTTTTGCCAAATCTCATTGCCCTTTTTGCTTTTGCTTTTTGTGGCTACGGTCATTACATTGTTAATGAGTGTTTGGTTATTTTCCTATTTCAGTCGATACAGCCTGCCGATGCTAAGCTTGCCATATATTTTTTCGATATGGATTATTCTGTTTGGAATAAAATCATTTACAAATTTAGACTTGAATACACCTGCCGGTTGTTGCTCGGGTGATTTATTCGGACTTTTCTCTATCTCATTTGTGAGCCTCCGCAAGTTGTTAGATTCTTTTGCTTTAACTCCATTGTTTGTTTCTTATTTCAAATCAATGGGAGCAATCTTTTTTCAACACAATATTTTTTCCGGCATATTGATAACAGTTGGCTTGCTGATTTATTCTCGCATAGCATTTACTTTGTCCTTCATTGGATTTCTTTCCGGATATGTTTTCTATTTCATTTTTCAACACAACTCAATTGAATCTGGCTACAACGCTATTGCAATTAATTATATACTTACAGCAATTGCTATTGGAGGTTTTTTTCTTATTCCTTCTGCTGCAACTTACCTACTTGTAATTTTTTCAACTCCCATTCAGGCATTCATTATTACTGCATTTGCAAAAATAATTGAACCTTATCATTTGCCTTTGTACTCGCTTCCATTCAGTTTTTTTGTGCTCATCGTATTGATTACACTTAATAACAGGTATATCATCAAATATTTTTATGTTGTAAAATACCAATTGTTTTCACCGGAGAAAAATCTGTACGGTTTCGATTTTCATTTAGAGCGTTTCAAAAAGCACACGTTGGTAAACATTCACCTTCCTTTTTATGGAGAATGGCACGTTTCGCAAGCTCATGACGGAAAGATTACTCACAAAAATGATTTCAGATTTGCCTGGGATTTTGTTGTGACAGATGAACACAAAAGAACATTCCGCTTGCCGGGTGATGATCTAACCGATTTTTATTGTTACGGATTACCTGTTTTAGCACCGGCACATGGAACTGTTGTTGCGTTGGTTGATGGTGTCGAAGATAATACCATAGGTGATGTAAACTTAAATGAAAATTGGGGGAATACCATTGTCATAAAACACTCAGAATATTTATTCAGTAAAATAAGTCATATCAAAAAAGATAGTTTTAAGGTGCAAATTGGAGATTATGTGAACAAAGGTGATGTGATAGCCATGTGCGGCAGTTCCGGTCGTTCTCCCGAACCTCACATTCATTTTCAATTACAGGAAACAAAAGAGATTGGCTCTAAAACTTTAAAATACCCGTTGAGTTATTATGTAACAAAAGAAAAAGAGGGGTATTTGTTACATTCGTTTGAATTACCAAACGAAAAGGAAACTATTTTCCGTCCTTCTGTTTCTCCATTGATAAAACAAGCATTCCATTTTATTCCCGGAATGGAATTAAAATTTGAAGTAAAAAACGGAAATAATAAAAGTACAGAAAGCTGGCTGGTTTGTACAGACTCATATAACAACTCTTATTTATACTGTAACAAAACTAAGGCGATTGCTTATTTTACCAATAATGATACTCTGTTTTACTTTACAAGTTATGTCGGCACAAAGGACTCCCTGCTTTACTACTTCTATCTTGGAGCGAATAAAATATTGTTAAGTTATTTCCCCGAATTGAAACTCGAAGAAAATCTTCCTGTAGAAACCTATGGCAACAACGCATTAAAAATTATACAGGATTTTGTAGCCCCGTTTTATATATTTCTGAAAGCAAATTATAAAGCAATTTACAAACACGCTGACGAAACACAGGCACCAAATGAAATTATAATAAACTCGGAAGTGAATACCCAATTGATGGGTGGGCGCAAAAAAGAAATCCTTTTTGAGATAGAATTAGCCAATAACAAAATAATTAAATTTACAATTAAAGAAAAAGATAAATGCATAGAGGCGGTAAATATTGGATAGTATTTGTTTTGTTTTTAATAGCAGCCGAAATTAAGGCAAAACCTAACGATACCCTGACAACCGCTCAGGTGGAATCTGTATCGTTGAAATTGTACAATAACAAGAACTGGAAAGAACTTGTTCGTTACACCGATATAGTCATAGATAAGGGCTTTGACTATTATTTTATTCGTATGAGGGCGGGTATAGCTAATTATGAAATGGAAAAATACCGCAAAGCGGAATTACATTTTAAGAAAGCTCTTCTCTATAACGAAGGTGATGAAGATGCTACAAGTTACTTGTATTACTGTTTGATCTTTGATGAAAAATATGAAGAAGCTAGGTGGTTAAGCAAATCGTTTAGAGAAACCTTGGCGAAAAAGATAGGTACAAGTAACTCACCGAAATTAACCTATGCAAATATTGAAGGGGCTGTAAAACTTAGCAGCAATCATGATAGTATAAGTACTGCTAATTACTTTGAGGTTGGACTAATGCATTATGCAAAAAATCGTGTCTCCTTATTTCATTCGTTTAGTTATAATAGTCAAAATGAATTCGGAAATACCGAAGTTCATAACGATGAAACGGTTCATTTGCTTCCCGCATATCCTGGAGCACCTTTGCCTGACAGCATTATCAAGTTAACTGATACTGTAAAAAGCTCCATCACAATAAAGCAATATCATTATTATTTAAAAGCCAACATTCCTTTAAAGAACAATTTCCTCTTTTCAATGAGCGGACAGTGGATTTATGAAAAGGATTATTTAAAAACAGATGATTATACAATTAATTATATTCAACCAACTACACTTGGGCCTCCTCCTGTAGTGCCTCCTCCTGACACAATTTATGCTCATCAAGTAACTAAAAATGTTCCGGGCAATTCGAATTCAATTCCTGCTGTATCGAGTTTCATTGTTTCCTCCTCATTAAAAAAATCATTTATTTACATAGACTGTTCTGCAGGAGCACTGGCTAATTTGAATAAAGGGCATAATGAATATCAATTTAGTGCTTCATTAGAATATCATCCATTCGCAAATAACTTTTTTAATATTGGTTGTATTGGATATTTACATTGGGCTCAGTCATTCGGTGCAACAAATTCTATATCTTATTCTCCTTACCTTTCATTTGTTCCTTTAAAAAAATTAAGTATTACTGCCGACTATCTGCACAATACTAAAGGAAATGTGGTGGAGTATGCTGGATATTATGTAAACAATACTCCCTTCTTTATAAAGGACAAATTTTCTCTTGGGGCAAATTATCACTTTAATAATAAACTGGGGGTTTATATTAACTATGGTTTAGAAAACAGAGGTTCCCGATACAGTGATTTTACTTTTACAAATAACTTATTTTTAATTGGCATAGCCATAACACCATGATTAAAGCAATTGCAATAGATGACGACCCAATGGCGTTGAAAGTGATTGAACACTTTTGCAAACGAGTTGAATTTATTCAACTGGAAAAAACATTTACAAAACCAGACGATGCAGCAAAACATCTTCTTAAGTTTCCGGTAGACCTGCTCTTTTTAGATATAGACATGCCTGGAATAACAGGGATTGAACTTTACAAAGCCATTGAGCAAAATTCGATGGTTATTTTTATTACAGCTCATAGCAAGTATGCACTTGATGGTTTTGATTTGAGTGCTGTTGATTTTATTGTTAAACCGTTTACATACGAAAGATTCGAAGTAGCGGTAAACAAAGCAAGAGATTACTATTATTATCAGAGCAATAAAGATTTGAAGGACCAACAATATATTTATGTTCGCGTAGATTACAGCCTTGTCAAAATCGCCTTAGCTGACATTTTGTATATCGAATCACTGGCTGATTACATTCATATTTATTTGGTGAGTCAGAAACGAGTTACAACACGGATTACGATGAAAGCAATGGAAGATAAATTATCACAAAAAAACTTCATTCGTGTTCACCGGTCGTTTATTGTGCCTATTGCGCGTATAGAGAATGTGCGTAATAAAATAATTCACCTACAAGATAAGGAAATACCTATAGGAAGAAGCTACGAAAAGCAGGTAGCCAACCTAATTAAATAAACCACTTACTTAAAAAAACGGTAACACAAATAATCTGTCTTTACAAATGACAAGGAGCACGGTGTAACGGAGAGGGAATATTTTAAAAGAAGATAGTTCTTTTTATACTTAAATATCACATTTAGCTTTTCAAATTGTCCAATTCGAATACTTAATAAAAAATACACTAATTTTACAAAAACGAATTGTCACACAACTGTGTATAACTACATTAAAGCAACTTTCATTCTTTTTTTAATTCTTATTTTGTTTAATTCATGCAGTGTGCCAAAAAGCTTAAATAAATATATTTTTCGTCAATTCTCTAAAAGTGGATTAAAGCAAAAGGAAATTGAACTAGCGGGTTATAAAATTAACTATTGGGATTCGGAGGAAAATAAACCTGTACTAATACTGATTCATGGCTTTGGGGCAAGTACAGAATTTCAATGGTATCAACAAGTGCAGGAATTGTCAGTAAATTATCGTTTGATTCTTCCTAACCTTCTTTACTTTGGCAAAAGCAATTCAAATCCTAAAGTATATGCCATAAAGAATCAGGTAGAAGCGTTACAATTATTACTCGATACGCTTCATGTTGATAAATTCAATGCTTGCGGTGTTTCTTACGGAGGACTTGTTGCAGCCGAGTTAGGCTTACAAAACTCAGGAAGATTAGAAAAACTGGTTCTTGTTGATAGTCCCGTAAAATATTTTTCTGACAAAGATGAGACAATAGCTAAAAGCGAATTCAACGTTAGTTCACTAGAGGAACTGTTAATACCAAATCAATATAAAGGATTAAAAAAACTGTTAGCGGTAGCTTATCATAAACCTCCATTTGTACCCAACTTTATTTTAAAGGAAATGTTTTACAGCATGTATAATTTGCAAGTTGAGGATAAGAAAGAACTACTAAAATCCCTAAACAGCACAAGAGACCTTTATGCCAATCAAAATTATTTCTTCCACATTCCGGTATTATTGGTTTGGGGAGAAGCCGATAAATTAATTCCATTGCACATCGGAAAAGAATTGCAACAGCATATCGGAACAACAGCCAGACTGGAAGTTATGCCCAACTGCGCACACATGCCTGCACTCGAAAACCCTAAGTTGTTTAACAAAATACTGATTAATTTTCTCGGAAAGAAAAACTAAAAAAGCAAGCCTGTAAGCCGGGTTCTGTGCCTTTATGCAAGCATAAAGGTTTCCATCATTTATCTAGGTTAACTGTCACCAATCAACTCAAGCAACCTACCCTCCGAAATTGAGCGAGCAGCTCTTAAGCTTCGGTTTATTTGGTCTTTCAACTCCCAAGGTTTACCCGAAACAATTGTCACCAATCATTTCCGTGAGCTCTTACCTCACATTTTCACCATCACTCCGCATTACTGCAAAGCTGTAATTTTCTGTGGCACTTGCTGTCTTCATATTGCTACGAATCCTTCCTGTTAGGAAGTGGGATGCTCTGTGTTGCCCGGACTTTCCTCTCCCTTTCAGTAATCAGAAAGGCAGCGATAGAACGGCTTGCGGTGTAAAGGTAATTAATTAGTTCAATTATTAATACTTTAAAAAATAAGAAAGGCCTGTGAAATATTTAATGATTAATAATAATTTCCGTTGCACCAAAACCATATTTGGCATACGATGCATCATATACCTTCACATTATTGTAGGTAGATAATATCTTTCTAACTTCTTGTTTCAACAAGAGTTTTCCCACTCCATGTATTACAATCAATTTTCTGTATCGTTCGTATATAGCATTATCCAAGGCACTTTGAAAATGATTGAGTTGAATTTTTAATATTTCCCCATTCGATAAATTACTGTAATTTTCTAACAATTCCTCTATGTGAATATCTATTTCCATTTCATTCTCCGGATTATTGTTTGCATGAGGTTTCGACATCTTTTGTGAAGCCTCAACTCCTCGTTTCTGAGTAAGCACGGCCGAAAAATTAGTAGAGGCCAAGGTAGCTTCCAACTGCTCGCCATAATCCGTGGTGTCTGAAACAGGAATAACATAAGCAATCGCATCAATCAAATCATTGTACTCAAAGGCATCTTTCTTGTACAATTTTACGATTTTAAGTTTCTTTATTTCACTCATCGGAAATCGATGAACATGTTCCTTCAAATCGAAAAACAAAATATCTACTTTAAAGTTCGATAGTTTATCGATATCTCCTTTTGCAATAGTTTCAATCAATACCGATTCCCATGCCTCTGTTTTTCCTGTGTGAATAGTTATAGCCTTTTCACTTCTAAGCAGGGAAAAACTAAATAAAGTTTCATACTCCGTATTGTTTATTAACCAAACATTCATACCCGTATTTTGAATATCATCTTCCCGCTCGGGCGAAATAGCAATATAAATTCCTTCCTTTGGTTCAGTTTTCAATACCTCCGGTTGTCTCGATATGTGATGTTTCTGTTCAACCTTTTCCTCTTTCGTGCTTACCGGACTTACCTTTTCGTCTGTAATTAAAATAAGTTCCGTATTCTGAAAAGGTATCTCAAACCCATCTACCGATACTTTAATAGTTGTGTTGTTCACTATTCCGCATACTACGCCCTCCCCTTTTTCATTCAGAAATCTAACCTTATCCCCTTTTTTAAAATTCATGTCTCAAAAGTAAAGCATTTAATTATATGTTCTTATTTTTGCTTTCATGAAAATAACAAATAAAATATACCTCTATTTACTTTCTGCGTCAACTTTGTTGATATACTGGGGATGTGTAAAGGACTATCCGGTAAATAACCGACTAACAAAAAATGTTATTCTAGTTGTTGTGGATGGAGCACGTTATTCCGAAACCTGGGGAGAACCTTCTCATAGGTTCATTCCATTTCGCTCTGCGTTTTTGCAACAAGGTGTTCTTTGCAATAACTTTCACAATAATGGCATTACTTTTACAAATCCCGGTCACACGGCAATTTGTACGGGATATTATCAGGATATAAACAATGCGGGAGCGGAGTATCCTTTGTATCCCTCTTTGTTTCAGCAGTGGTTGAAAACATACCAACGTGATAAAAATGAAGCATGGATAATTACCACAAAGGATAAACTAGAAGTGTTGTCTGACTGTTCCAATACCGAATGGAAGGGAACTTACAGACCACAGACAGATTGCGGAATAAATGGCTTGGGAACAGGTTATCGCGAAGACAGTACAACATTTAAAAAAGTAAAAAGTGTTTTAGTTACTCATCATCCCAGATTAATGTTAGTTAACTTTAAACAACCAGACGCAGCCGGTCACTCCGGTGATTCTTTGGCTTACCTAAAGGGAATTAGCGATACGGACTATTATATTTCCCAACTGTGGAACTTAATTCAAAGTGATGATTTTTATAAAAACCGGACTACATTAATAGTTACTAACGATCATGGAAGGCACACTGCCGGCCATTTAGATGGCTTTGTTTCCCATTGTGACGGGTGTGACGGCTGCCGACATGTTGAGTTTTTTGCGTTGGGGCCTGATTTTAAACAAAATTATATTTGTACTAAACCTTATCAGCAAATAGACATCACCAACACCATAGGCGAATTGATGAAAATAGATTTGCCCTATTCTAAAGGAAAAGTGATGGATGATATCTTTAAATAAATTATAGGTTAATACTAAAAGCACCCGAATCGGCCACTGAATAATACTTTTGATGCAATTCAGCGCATTCCGTTTTCCATTTATTTAAATGATACAAACTATTAGATGAGTCGAAAATTACATTTTCTGCTCGATAGAGTTTAATAACATCTTTCATCTTTATCGAAGGATTACCGGATATAATTATGTAATCCGTCTTAAGCGGACTCACCGAAAGTTTATTCACGTTTTTAAAATTATCTTTTTTACTTATTAAAGCAATACGTTTGTTGTAATAAAGAGCAATGTTGTTTTTAATAAGCAATGTATTCGTTTTAATTGTGTCGGTAATAATATTAGTGTGACTAATTCCCAATTCCCACCAGTTGTGTTTTATGTGAAATAATAATTTACTCTCGTTATGAGCAAGAGCAGAATCGGTAAGCAACACATTAGATTGAGCACATATAAAATCAATGGCAGTAGTCTTCGGAATATTATACACTATTAATTTCCGTTGTCCATATTCATGAAATTGTTCAATGGTAAATGAAGCGCACAACAAGAGAGCCACACTAAGTGCAAGCAAGAGGTATTTATATTTTCGAATCATAAAATAATAAACAAACAGAAAAATTAAGCCATAGATTAACCATGTTTCGAATACAGAAATAGAAATACCTTGAATGATAGAATGCGGGAAATGCTCGATTAGCTTGATAGAGGAGTTTAAGAGTAGTATAGAGTAATTAAATAATATAACCAGCACCTTAGCAAAAAATGGAATTTTGGAACAAACAAAAACGGCAATTCCCATAAACATTATACAAAATGAAATAGGGATAACCACATAATTAGACAACATAAAGTAAACGGGAAATTGATGGAAGTAATGCAGCCCAAGAGGGAAAGTAGCTATCTGAGCCGCTATCGAAACAGCAGTTAGTTCCCACCATTTCCTGACCAACCAATTGTATTTTTCAAAATTATTCCATTCATGAATTTTGGGTTGGAGAAAAACTATTCCGATAACAGCAATGTACGAAAGTTGAAACCCAACATCCATTATTAAGTAAGGATTGAAAAGCAACAGCAGAAAAACAGAAGCCGCTATTGTATTATATACATTGGTGTTTCTACCCGTTGCCTTGGCTATTATTATAAAACTTAACATGGCAGCAGAGCGCAATACCGCAGGCGATAAGCCCGTGAGCATGGCATAAAACCAGATAAAAAGAAGAAGTATAATTGCTTTAAGAATACTGCCATATTTTATTTTATCTATAAAAAAAAGAACTCCTATCAGCGCTACATAAATAATGGTAAGGTGAAGACCCGATACCGAAAGCACATGCAGAGCACCTGTGCTGGCATAAGCTTGAATAATATCTGCATCCAGATTATTTACATAACCCAGCAACAGGGCCTCTCCTACTGCAAGTTCATTTCCTTCCATCTTATTTTGAACAAGAATATTCATCAAGTAATGCTGAAGAGAATTGGCATACACATAAAATATATTTCCACTGTTTTTCCCGGTGCATTTCCAATTGCCCGATTTAACAAAGGCTTGCTGACTTATATTATGAAACGCCAGAAACCCCTTGTAATTAAACTCACCCGGATTTTGCGGTTTCGGAATTTCACGAAAACCGGTATTCATAATAAGCTCGTCTCCATACTTTAAATTTGGAGTGTACTTATCTTTTGCAAGCGCCACCATTGCTCTTCCTTCGGTAGGTTTCCATTCTTTATTTTGTTTTACACTCAGTATTTCCATTACCATTTTTACTGATTTCTGTTTTTCTACCGGAGGGTCTATAACACGTGCATAAACCAATTGTGCGGTATCTTTGCAGTAATACGAAAAATGGTTAGGATAATTCTTTTCGGTTTTAAGAGCAGTAAACTGATATCCGAAAAGAAAAAAGGACAGAGTAAACACAACTCCTATTACCCACTCGTTTCTGTACGATAAATTGAATTTAGGAATTAGTATCTGCACTGCTATAAGTAAAAAGAGTAATACCAGAACAAGCACTGCAAACGGGTTGCTATAGGGCAAATAAACAGAGGTGAGTATGCCAGCAATAAAGGGCAACAGCAATCGAACAAGCGGTATGGATGACCAAGTGTACATTCCCTGAAAACTTAAATTGAATTGTAAAATTAGTAATTAAAATTTTACAATACTCAAGCATTGGGTTAAATATTTCTACCTTTATTGTTTCAAAATAAAATCAGAAAAGTGAAATTGAATAAGCAAGAACTAAAAGAGTTTTTAGAAGAAAAATACAATCAATACAACAGGCCCGATTTTATTGATTCGGATCCGATAAGCATTCCTCATCGGTTTACACTTAAGGAGGACATCGAAATAGCAGGCTTTATGGCAGCCACCATAGCCTGGGGACAGCGCACCACCATAATTAATAATGCCAACCGATTGATGCAATTGATGAATAACTCTCCTTTTGATTTTGTGATGAATGCCACAAAGCGAGATATGGCAAGGTTCGAGGGCTTTGTACACCGAACATTTAATGCCGAAGATGCACAGTTTTTTATGCTTTCGTTGCAGAATATATACCGTAAGCAGGGAGGTTTGGAAAATGTGTTTGCCTCAAAAAGTACGGGTAGTGCTGCTGACGAAGCCTGTTTACAAGCTATATCCGGTTTCAGAAAAGTATTTTTTTCTATCCCTTACCCCAACCGAACGGGTAAGCATGTTTCCGACCCGGGCAATAATTCGGCAGCTAAACGGTTGTGTATGTATTTGCGCTGGATGGTAAGAAACGACAAGCGCGGGGTTGACTTTGGTATTTGGCAATCCGAAAAACTAAATGCCTCTCACCTGATGTGCCCTCTGGATGTGCATTCGGGCAATGTGGCCCGTAAGCTGGGGCTGTTAACTCGCTCTCAAAACGACTGGAAGGCAGTAAGCGAACTTACCCTTTCGTTAAAACAATTTTCGGCTACCGACCCCGTAAAATACGACTTTGCTTTATTTGGATTAGGTGTGTTCGAAGGGTTTTAGTTGGGTAAGAATTGAAGGGGGCGGTCATTTCTGTACTACAATAAATTTCAGAGAATATTGTTTCGCTTTTTGTGTTCTTATTTTCGCAAAATAAATTCCTGAATTAAATTCGTTTCGTTTTAGTACTTGTTTTGTATTCTTTAAATTCAATTTGTCTTTTACTTTTTGTCCTTGCGAATTATAAATTTCCATTTCAATTATTAAATCATCTCTATCGTTAAGCGTAATCATACCTTCGTCTTCTATTGGGTTTGGAGATAATGTTATTCCACTTTCCAACTGATTAAATTCTTTTGTGCCAACTATCCAACTGCAACTTCCGTAATGGTAGGGATAATTAATAGAATAGTTAGGAAAATTCTCATAGTAGGTTGTGTCGTTAAAACTCATGCATCCCAGCCACTCTCCATCAGGTCCACCAAGGTAACAAGGTTCTATATTTAAAAAACCTCCTGATAGGCAACCAATTTTTTCAACCCAAATGATTTGAGCCCAAGAGGAACAATACAATTGACTACTTCCATTTGTTAAATACATTCTTTTTAAATGATACGGCCCAACATTAACATAATTAACCGAATCAACATAAAAATTATAGCTTCCAATATAAGTTGGCCACGAGAGATGGCAGATTACATTATAAACTGAATCTCCTGCATTTTTGCTCAAATCCTGAAGAATATATTCGTTTGTAGAATCCTGAGGAATTAAATAAGTTCTGCCAAGAGAATCATTTCGATAATAACCTATTGTAGGAAATATTGTATATGTTTTCAGGTTAATAATTGTGTCTAATTTATTGTGAGGTAATTCTTGTAAATGTTCCATAAACCAACCAAAACCATCATAGTAACAAGTAATCCAACTTGCATTAGAATCGGGTAACGCAAGATAACTTTGTCCTTTCGCATAAATAAAATTCAAAAAAAGGATTGAAATTAGAATTGTTTTTTTCATTTGTTTCAGTTTTAGTTTCTGTAAATATTTCCTATTCCTTATCATCCCCCCCCCCTAAATTTTTCCTCCCACAAATATACTACATATATAAGTATTCATCCAAAAAAAATCCCGCTCTTAACTGAGCGGGATTTTTTATGAAAGCAAACAGCTTTTTAAATAATAGTAATAATGTAAGGAATGCTATCGGGCCCTGCTTCGCCACGAGAGTTGATGTAAAAAGCAATAAGATAAAGCACTTTTCCGGCTTGTCCTGCTGTAAACAGCATTTCAAACTCTGATGTGGTTTCGTCTTCCTGACGCACATAATCGGTAGCAGCAGGAGGCGCAGCGCCTGTGCCTACTATGGCTATTTTAATACCAATGGCATGTACTCCCGGAGGTTTGGCTCTTTTAAACGGATTTTCGGAAGCAGGAGCAGCAAATGTCATGTGCATGGGCACCTGCAACACACAGGTAATGGCAGGTTTGCTTTTCGGAATTCCGGCTGCCGTATACGTGGTGTCGGGTCTTTTCAGGTTACAGATGGCCATTTCTGCACTCGACAAGGTAATGGTAATATCACTTTTAATGGTCATCCTTACGCTTTGAGTAAGTGTGTACCCGTCTTGATAAGCACCGTTAACAGCATTTACTGTTACATGTCCGTTGGTTAACGGGTCTACATAGGCAGCAAATTTGGTGTTCCAGTCGGTTAGAAATGCAGTAAGCGATGCTACTTGCGAAGCCGAAAGCCCGTAGCGGGCTATGCTGGCAGCAGTGGTTACAAACGGAATAAAGGCATTCACAAAAAAGTTATACCTCATGATTTTGAAACTAAGTGTATTCATTTTTTTAAGGTTTTGGTTTATTATTAATTGTTTATTGTTTAACTTATTTTTACTCTTTTACTCTCTATATAGTGTCTTTTTTATCTTGCTTTTCTGGCTTTATTTTTTCCGCTCCCAAGCGGTTTTTTACTCTTTCAAGCCGTTTGTTTTGTTTTGTCAAAAACTTTATTTGCACTCAATCAATCATTTACTGATTTCAGATTTGCTTTTTTTCTTACTTCCTTACTATTCTTCCATTTCTACTTTTTATTATTAGAAAAACGTTTTTTTAATAATGTTTTCCATTTTTTATTATTTGTAAAACATTTTTTTAATAATGTTTTCCGTTTTTTATTATTAGAAAAATGTTTTTTTAATAATGTTTTTCATTTTTTATTATTAGAAAAACGAAATTTAAATAATGTAAAGCGCAAAACATTAAATGTTTTTCGAAAATGGAGGTTTTGGCTCTATTTCCCAAGCAAAAAATGGCTGTTAAGGAAGAAAAAAAACAATGTCAGAGAACGATGATTTTGATTTGCTGATACAATGATGATGAAAAAAAAAGTACCCTCTGTTAAATGGTAGGTTTTTTCCTACCAATTTTTTTGTGGATTATTTAAAATATTACTAATTTTGATGTCGAAATCTTAAAACCTAAAAACTATGACAGATTTTAAAAAACTTATCGGGGAACGACCCCTTCAGGAAATGTTGGATGCACTAGAAGCAGCCCATCAATCGTTCTGCAAATCGCGCGAATTAAAAATTCTATTAATCTTAGAAAAGGGCGCGCTGTTAAATGCAGAAATCAACCAATTTCTTCATCTCCATCAATCGGAACTCAAAAAATCGTTTGAAATAATGGAGATGCATAATCTCATCACCAAAAAGGCGCTTAACGAAAAGCAGACCAAATGGGAGTATAAACTAACCGCAGAAGGCCAAGCCGGGCTTAATGTGGTTTATATGCTTTTGAACTGGCAATACAGCAAACAAAGCAAAAAATAAGGCCTACAAGGGCATTAGCCTCGCCTTATTATTAGCCATGCGCTACCCTGCTGCATGCTATACATTGCTTTTTTAAACCTATTCAGCACATCATTTAATATGTTTTGGCAAGCGATAACGGGAGAGGTATGCCCGGGAATGGGGGGGATGAAATGGTTGGGGGTGGGATTTTCATTGATGATGGTTTCTATAATTTTCCCATAGTTCGTTAACGCCAGCAAATATGCAAATATAAAAAATAGCCCAAAAAGTAATTTTTAACCAAGCAATTGTCCTAACAGATAACGGGATTGTTATTCCACTAATTACTAAATTTTGAGGAATGTCCTCGTAAACACTCACTGTTCGAATAATTGATATATTCTTTTTTAAAGAAAAATATCCATAAAAAGTCATCGCTAAAAATATTGATGTGCCAATAATTACTTGCGCATTTGTGAATGTAGTAAATCTGCTAATAATTATTTGTAGAATTATAACTGTAATGAAATAATATAGTAATGCTTTCCAGTTCATAGCGTATTGTTGTTAGCCGTTCGTTGTTTATTCTGCTGTGTCATATAAATTCGGTCCCAAGTCGTCAAGTCTATAACCAAATGATAAATCTATTAATTCCTTAAGTTCATTTGTGAAGACACCAAACTCTTCTATGCCAAGCCCACAATTTTTTCCAAAATAAATGTTTTCAATTTTGAGCTTTGGTTTGTCAATAAAATGGCTGTCGTCAAAAGGTGATATTAAGTCAAGTTCAGGTTTTTCTCTATCCTTTGCCACTTTATCATTGTCAACCCATAGAGGAAGGGATATATATTTTGTTATTCTATTTCTTTGCCCATCAATTCTCCAATCCATTTTTGAATGTTTCTGATATTCTTGAGTAAAATCAAAAGGATGTAGAATTGATAATCTTATTTCATTTTCTCCTTCATAAGATTTTTGTTTATGAAACCCATAAAGCTTATCTAACTTAAGCCTGGCTATAACACCTGTTCCTTCTTGCTTTTCAAATTCTTCAACTTCCTTAAGAAATTTGTCGAAAGCCTCTGGAATGTCATAATAAATTTTCGAAAGTATATACTTTTGCCATTTCAATGGGTCGTTTACAATCGAGAATTTAATTGCAACACCTTTAAAATCGTTGCCATAATGTTTCCATAAATAAGGATTCTTTAAGTCAGATGACTTACAAAAAGAAAAAGTAAAGTTATGATATTTTAAATTGGCAATATCTTGTTCTTCTACCTTAAATATTTTGGCTGAATATTCCAATTCTAAAGGGTCTTTAGAACTATTAAGATTATAAAGTCTAATTTCTCTATAATTGATTATTGATAAAAGGTTTTCTATTGAAGTCCAATGTACGAAAGACATTTCTTCATTAAAAAAATATGGAGTATTTTTAAACGGTTCATTACTTTCTGAAAGTTCAGCAGTTAACATTCCACCGCTATAACTCTCTCTCTCTTTTGCTTCAAATAAGTTTGGGAAATGTTTTTCAATGATTTCCGCAAATTTATCTCGTCTTTTGTCCACAATTCTGTAAGCTTCTGTATAATCCATTTGTTAAGTATTCGTTAGTTATAACCTACATCTTCCCTCCACAACACATCATTTTTCGCCCCTGTTGGTGTTGCATACTTACTCTTTTAATTTTGCAGACACGATGCCTTTGCAGGTGTTTTTCCACCTGCAAACCGTACCCGCTTAAATTCCCCTCACAAATATACATATATATATATGTATTAAATAAAATCCTACCCCAACCGTCACGCATCCCCCCTCTCTTGTGGAGAGGGGATAAAGGGGAGAGGTGAGCTGCGAGTTTACTGTATTATTATTTTCTTGTTCGTTACGTTTTTCTTTTCGTCTGTTGTCTGCACAAAATAAATACCTGCTTTCATTTCGCCTTTGTCTATTGTCAGTTGTTTGCCTGTAAAGTTTATTGTTTTTATTTCTTGTCCGAGCATATCAGTTATTCTTATTGTTGTGTTCTTTTGGGCTTCGCTAAAGGTAATTGTTGTATGGGAGGTGAAGGGGTTGGGGGAAATGGAAAAACCTGAAACCAATTGTTGTTCCTGAATTCCTGTTGTTGCATTTATTTTGGCAAGATACATGTCATCGCTTCCTGAATTAGTCAAAGTAGTACCGCCAAAAACAATAGTTGGACTATAAAATGCCCCTGTCACATATAAATCACCCGCTGCATCAGTAGCAACAGAAATACCCTGATCAGAACCACTTCCTCCTGCACTTTTTGCCCAAAGCACTTGACCTGTTGCATCGTATTTTACAAGAAATATATCATCGCTCCCTGCATTAGTCAAAGTAGTAGTGCCAAAAACAAGGGTTGGACTGGCAAAAGATCCTGTAACATATACATCACCCGCTGCCTCGGTAGCGACAGACACTCCATAATCATTACCACTTCCACCTGTATTTTTTGCCCAAAGAACCGTTCCTGTTGCATCGTATTTTACAAGAAACATATCAAACCCTCCTGTATTAGTCAAAGTAGTAGTGTCAAAAACAAGGGTTGGACTGGCAAAATCCCCTGTAACATATATATCACCCGCTGCATCGGTAGCAACTGAAATACCCTCATCATAATTACTTCCTCCTGCACTTTTTGCCCAAAGCACTAGACCTGTAGCATCGTATTTTACTAGAAACATATCAGAAGTCGCTGTATTAGTTAACGTAGTAGTGCCAAAAACAATAGTTGGACTAGCAAATTCCCCTACTACATATACATCACCTCCTGCATCGGTAGCAACTGACCAAACAAAGTCATCACCACTTCCTCCTGTGCTTTTTGCCCAAAGCACTGTACCTGTCGCATCGTATTTTACAAGAAACATATCCCTATTCCCTGCATTGGTCAAAGTAGTAGTTCCAAAAACAAGAGTTGGACTTGTAAAAAAACCTGTTACATACACATCACCCGTTGCATTGGTAGCAACCGAAATTCCATTATCATCATTACTACCACCTGCGCTTTTTGCCCAAAGCACTGTACCTGTCGCATCGTATTTTACAAGAAACATATCAGCGAGTGCTGTATGAATTAGAGTAGTAGTGCCAAAAACAAGAGTTGGGCTACTAAAATATCCTGACACATATATGTCACCCGTAGCATCGGTAGTAACAGAATATCCCCAATCATTATAACTTCCACCTGCACTTATTGCCCAAAGCACAGCTCCTGTTGCATCGTATTTTACAAGATACATATCGTTGCTCCCTACGCCCCCTGAATTAGTTAAAGTAGTAGTGCCAAAAACAATAGTTGGACTTGTAAAACCTCCTGTTACATATATATTACCTGTTGCATCAGTAGCAACCGAATTTCCATATTCATAACCACTTGCTCCCATACTTTTTGCCCAAGCCCAATTTGGTGTTTGTGCAAAAGAATTAATGCTTATTAAAGCAATTACCATTGTAGTGTAAAGTTTTTTCATTTCGTTTATGTTTTAGTTGTCTGCTAATATTTCCAATTCAATATCATCTCTCCACAACACATTATTTTTCCTCTCACAAATATACAATATTAATAAATACAATAAGGGTTAATACTGATGAAGGAGAAATGAAAAAGAGATAAACAGAAATGATGCAGGGGCAGAAAAAAAACGGGCTTACTTAACACCGACTGCCGGAGGCTACAGAATACTTCACGGGCCTGGGTCATGTTTCCCAAAAAAAAATTTAACAATTTATTTTATGGAATTTTTCGGTTTCTGCATCTTATAGTAAAAGAGCCACATTTACAAACCTACTAAAACCTCGTGAGGGTTGCAAATGTGAAGACAAAAAAAACGGGGTAATCATTAAAACAAAATACAATGAACACGCAAAATGAAATGGTAGAAAACTTTAATGAAATGGTTTTCGAAAACAGAAACAAGGCTTACGGAGCCTACCTTATCCGCAGGGGTTATCAGAACAGTATGAGTTTTTCGCTTCTGCTGGCTGTGTTGTTTTTTGGCTTTATAGCCCTTGCTGCCCTTGCTTTTACCCGAAACAATGTACCCCCGCTTACCAAAAAAGATTTTGTGGTAAACAAAGATTCTATGGTTTCTATTCTTATTGAGTTGCCCCACGAGATGCCTAAACCCACCGAGGCGAAAAAAAAGATAGAAGAGCCCAAACCTCATTCGGACGACCGCAATTTTACGGCTACAGATAAAAAAACGGATACTGACATAAAACCAAATGATTTGGTAACCATAACCAAACATGGCACTCTGGATGGTAAAGATTCTGTTCCGCCTACAGATATTATTCCCGATGTGGTTACTAAAAAACCGGATGTGGAATTACCCCCTGTGTTGGTACCCGGTGAAATGCCCGAGTTTAAAGGCAACTTGTTTCAATACCTGGCCGATAATATTAAATATCCCCGTATGGCAGTCGAAAATTATACACAGGGGCAAGTGTTTCTCACCTTTGTGGTCGAAAAAGATGGTTCGATAGGAGATGTAAAAACATTGCGCCCTTTGGCCGATGGATGCACCGAAGAAGCCATACGAGTGGTAAAGGGTATGCCTAAATGGAAACCCGGCAAAAACCATGGAGAGCCTGTTAGGGTGCAGTTTAATCTGCCCATCAAGTTCAGATTACGAAACTAAAAAGCATAGGCATTTGCTTCGAAAGGGAGGGGTAGAAATAAGTTACTAATACCTAAGATGATTTTCAGAAAGCAAAATACCTCACCCCCGGCCCCTCTCCGAAGGAGAGGGGTGAATAGATACAAGCAAAATTTACAATTCACTACACTTAGCCCCCTCTCCTTTGGAGAGGGGATAAAGGGGTGAGGTGCTCAGAGGAGAGTGACGAACCGATGGCGATTGAAAAAAAATATTTCAATCTGCGCAATAAAATGAAATATTTCTCGTTAATAGTGTAGGCCCGCCCCTGTATCTCCTCTTGCTTTGCCTAAAGGAGCATACAGGGGTGAGGCAATAAAGAACAAATAAGCAGCCTTAACAAATGGTTCTTGGAGAGCGTTAAGTAGAATAGTTTTCTCTAATAAACACAATTGAAAAACGCTGTGGTGCTCTGTGTATTCTCGGTGAAACTCTGTGTAAGAAAAATATTTTTTAATTACACAGAGCCAAAAAGGAGGAGACACAAAGAACCACAGAGGAAGGAAATAAGAATAGAAACGAAAGCACGAGGCTAATAAACAATGGAGTGTTTATAAGTTATACAACATCAAAACCATTTGCCTTCTGCTTACAATTAATTTAGCGTTCATTAATTATTTTATTAATCAAACTAAAAAACAAACAATATGTTTCAAACGGTTTTATTGCAAGTTATAACCAATGCCGCCCAGGCCACAGATACCGCAAAGAGTGCGTTGGCAGCGGTTCCGGCAGCAGCTCCCAAACACGATTCGCTTTCGCTGATGGATTTAATTCTGAAAGGCGGGCCCATCATGATACCCATGGGAATCCTTTCTGTATTGACCATTTACTTTTTTATTGAGCGTTTTCTGACCATCAAAAAGGCAGGCAAAATGGATAAAAACTTTATGAATAATATTAAAGATTATATCCACAATGGCAATATGGAAGCAGCCAAATCATTGTGCAGAAATTCTTCGGCACCCGCTGCACGTATGATAGAGAAAGGCATTTCCCGCATAGGCAAACCTATTAAAGAAATAGAAGAAGCCATGGAGGGTGCAGGCAAGCTGGAGATAAATCGTATGGAAAAAAATCTATCGGTGCTGAGTTTGATAGGTAGAATAGGGCCTATTTTCGGCTTTATCGGAACCATTGCGGGGGTTATCAAAATATTTTACGACATATCGTTAACCGACAATATCAGTATAGGAGTTATCTCTACAGGACTGTATCAAAAAATGATTACTTCTGCATCAGGCCTCTTGGTGGGGTTGGCAGCGTTTATAGGATATTACATACTCAATGCCATGCTCGACAAAACCATTAATAAAATGGAAACAGCATCCATAGAGTTTATTGATATCCTTTACGAACCGGGGAAATAAACCAGTTATTGAACAATACGTAATTAACGAAATCACTAATTTAAAATGAAACTAAAGCGAAGACACCGGGAAGGAGCCGAAGTGAGCACAGAATCGTTGAACGATATCATGTTCTTCCTCCTCTTATTCTTTTTAATTATTTCCACATTGGCCAATCCTTCGGTGCTCAAACTAACGCTCCCGAGTTCGAAAACTGCTGAGCAGATAGCCAAACAGCAGGTAACTGTGGAAGTGGATGCTAATCATCAATACATACTCAACAAAACACCAATTGCTTTTGGTGACTTAGAAAACGGATTAAAAATAGAACTGGCCCGAACCAAATCGCCTACTATTATTCTGAAACTCGACAATACTTTATCCATACAAGACTTGGCTGATGTGATGCAGATAGGATATAGTCTGGGAGTAAAAATGGTATTAGCCACCAAGGCCACTACAAAATAAATAAAATGGAAGCGTTAGCCGAAAATAAAAACAAGTACATAGCATTACTGCTAACGCTGGTTATTCATGCGTTGCTCATTTTGCTGTTTATTCTGATTGTATTTATCACCCCCATTCCTCCTTTCGAAATTAAACCTGTGCCCGAAATAGAAATAGGGTTGGGGCCCGAAGGGCTTGGTAATACAGATGCAGGTGGTAGCGGACAAAAGGACAAAGATATTGCCACTTCGCCCGAAAAAGTAAAAAGTCCGAAGGTTGAAAACAGTGCTGCCAATGTGGTTACTGACGAAACAGAAACAGCTGTGGCTGTAAAAAAGAATCCGAAAAGCAAAAAGGAAAACAAAGCCGAAGCATCAGTAGTGCCAGAAGAAAAGCCAAGTTCGGAACTGGCTAAAGCTTTGGCTGCACTTAAACTTAAAAAGCAACACAAAGGTAAAGGCGAAGGTAATAAAGGCACAGGAGGCTCCGGAAACGGCTCTCAGCAGGGAGTTGGCGATGGTGATGGAACAGGGCATGGAAATGGTACTCCCGGATTTAACGGTAAAGGTGGCTATGATTTAAAAGGCCGACAACTGATGGTGAGACCTGATAAACTTACCGACTCGGAAGAAGAAGGAATAGTGGTGGTAGAAATTATAGTGGACGAGAATGGAAAAGTAATTAAAGCTACTCCGGGTCAGCGGGGTTCTACTACCACATCTGCCAAACTGTTTGCAAAAGCACGTCAGGCGGTACGACAAGCTAAATTCAACCCGAGTCCGGACGGAGCCAAAGAACAAAGAGGAACATGGACTTTTGTGTTTACTCTCGAATAAATTTGTAATTTCACAGCATAAAATAAAAAACTTTACTGAAGAGTTTTTTTATGAATTACCAGCAAACACTTGATTATATGTTTTCGCGTTTGCCGATGTTTCAACGCATTGGCAGCGCTGCTTATAAAGCCGACCTGAACAATACCATTGCTCTGTGCAGCTTGCTCAACAATCCCGAACGAAATTTTAAAACCATACATGTGGCCGGTACCAATGGCAAAGGTTCTACCTCACACATGCTAGCTTCTATTCTGCAATGTGCAGGTTACAAAACAGGGCTTTACACCTCGCCTCACCTTACCGATTTCAGAGAGCGAATAAAAATTAACGGCATCAAAATTCCGGAAGAGTTTGTTACTTCTTTTATTGAAAATTATATTCAGTCGGATGTCGAAAAACCCGAACTCTCTTTCTTCGAAATGACCGTTGGCATGGCGTTTAATTATTTCGCCAGCGAAAATGTAGACATTGCCATTATCGAAGTTGGTTTGGGTGGCCGCCTCGATTCTACTAATGTTATCCGCCCCGAACTGAGCATCATTACCAATATTAGTTTCGACCACAAAGCTTTATTGGGCGACACCCTGGAGGCCATTGCAGGCGAAAAGGCCGGCATTATTAAAGAAAATATTCCTGTTATCATCGGAGAAAAACAGGAAGAAACCAAACATGTATTTATAAAACAGGCAATCGATAAAAATGCTCCACTTCTCTTTGCTGACGATGTTTACAAGGCCGGCAACACAAGACATGTTCAGAACGGAAAACTTACATTGCACACCGATATTATTCGAAAAGGTAATGTGGTGATGAGAGATTTGGAATGCGAGTTGCCCGGATTCTATCAGCAAAAAAACATTCCTGCCGTTCTTTGTGCCATTGATATTTTAAAGAAGCTGGACTATTTTATTACCGATACCAATGTGCGCACCGGGATAAAAAAAGTGATGACCAACACCGGACTTTCGGGCCGATGGCAGATACTTTGTTCTGATCCCCTCACCATTGCCGACACAGGTCATAACGAAGCCGGCATTAAAGAAGTGGTGGCTCAGCTCGGCCAAACACCCCACAAACAATTGCATTTTGTATTGGGTATGGTTAACGACAAAGATATTTCGGCCATACTGGCTTTACTTCCTAAAGAAGCTACATACTATTTTTGCAAAGCAAATATTCCTCGGGCATTAGATGCCGACCAGCTCTCGACTCAGGCCAAAGAGCATAATCTGAACGGAAACATTTATGGTTCGGTTAAAGATGCTTTGACTTCTGCTCAGGAAAAAGCCGGTAAAGATGATTTGATTTTTATTGGCGGCAGTACGTTTACAGTAGCCGAGGTAGTATAAATATTAGAACGCCAGGTTCAACGAAAAGCGAATACTGAACGGTGTTACACGAGGATTGTCGAGATACGAAAGTCTCCACACCCCGTCAAAACGGAATATCTTAAATATGTTTTCTACCCCTGCATTTGCCTCCAGATAAGGCCCTCGACTTAAGTCGTACAAGTGATCAGGAAAATTAAGTAAACTTCTGTTTTCATCGTTAACTCGCCCGATAAGGGCATTGCCTCCTATTACTTCTCTCCATTTCAGTTTTCTGAGTAAGGGAATTTTATTGAAGAAGAAACCATCGAAGTGATGTTCTCCTTTAAAGAATGCGTATTCATCGCTCACAAATTCATAATAGTTCATTGCGTTAAATGCATACGGATCGTATGTGTAGGTTTCATTTCCTCCGTGCAGTGTAAGCAATGGATACGGCAATGGATTAAATGTTTTACCATATTCTATAACATAATTAAAGTATCCAAGCGCTCGGGTACGAATAAAGTGATCCCAGTTAATTACCATTTTATTATAATTATAATTACCTCCGAAAACATTCTTCATCCCCAAGGTGTATTGCGCAGAGATAATAGGCCATTTGGTACCAAGGCTTGCTCTGGTAAACACCCCTTCAATAAACTTTTCGTGATAGGCAAAGCGAGTGAACACGCGAAGTTCGGTAGTGGTAATGTTTTCGAGATAAGCTGTAGTATTGGAGTTTTTCTGATATTCATAATGAAAATCAGCAAGCGGTGTCATCTTTCGGTTGTAAATACTGATACTTGTATTGAAGCCCGTAAACCACTCTCTGTCGATGTAAGCATACGTTTGCTTAACATTGGTTAGATTATTAAGTGGTGTAATAGCTAATACCGATGAAAGAATATTATCCGTTGTATATCCGTTCTGACTTTGGCCCAATATTTCGTTATCGTTTTTGTAATACATACCCACCATCAAACGAGGTTTTTTGGTAATAAAAGCACGAACACCTAATCCATATTTAAATTTCTCGTCTTTGGTCCCGAAGGCAGTATATCCGCTTAGTTCGTACCATTTGCTAAACTTATTACTGGTTCTTCCTCCAAATCTGAAACGGTTTCCTTCGATGGCATTATAGCTAAACATATTGTAATACGGTCCGTACTCAAAGTTACCACTCACTTTATAACCGGTAGCAAACATTTGAATAATGTCAATCCATGTTTTATAAACCGGTAGTGTTTGCAAAGTATCCACCATGTGGTAAATCTGTTTCTCGTCTTTCGATAGCGAATCTAATCGATGTTGTTTCCAGTATTCGGGTGATTTATTGAATGCATCATCGGCTACTTTCAAATCTTCCGTTAGCGAATAGAACTTATTTTCTCGAGGTTTATTAATCACAAAATTATTATACGAGGCCGTCTTTCGCCCGTACACACCCATCATCGACTTCTTTTTATCATTCACCGGAAAGGGATTAAAGTCGATTACCAAGCGTTCTTTTTTCATCATCCATGTACTGTACACATAGGTGTACTCCTGAATAACATTAGTGGTATTGATAAAATTGATATTAGCATCCTCAGCCAAACTCATCTCAATTCGTTTTATGCCAAAAGTGGTATCAGCTGTAAACAAATTTCCGGAGAAAGTAAGATCTCCTTTTCGTTTGGGTTTAAACTGCAACTGATAACATTTATGCCCGTCAATGGACATGCTGTCTATCAAATAAAATTTATAAAACAATAATGCATTGTCGGCAATTGGCGACACAAAGTTTTTACCAAAAACAAGAATAAAGTTGTCGTATACATTTACGTTTTGATACATGTCGCCCATAAACTGCGACACAGAAGCATTCTGAACGCCTGCCACCTTACTGGCTTTAACAGTTTCGTTTTTTACCTGTGGACTTTTGCGATAATAAAAATCAGACAAAGCTTCTGTCATGAATACAGGCAGGTAAGGTTTTTCCTTAGTATTGCTGCTATCAATTTCATTAAATATAAACGAGAATGGTTTCAGAATTTGTTTGGTTGCTTTATTAATGTTGTTCAAATCGAACTCCACTTTATTGTACACTTCATATTCGTATGCTTCCAGTTTTTTTCGGTCGTTCTTTTCTTTGTTGGCAATTATTTTTCTCAAAATTCTCCATGCAGGATTCTCTCCGGCTTTAACCACCACCGTTTGCAATTCCACACCTTGTGTAAGTGGAATGTTCATTTCCTGAGTTACTCCGCGTTTCACGGCTCGGGTCACAGCATTATAACCAATATATGATACCATCAGCGAATCAACTTTAAGTGGAGTAGAGATAGAATACAAGCCTTCTACATCTGTGGTAACACCCACAGTGGTTCCTTTAAAAATAATATTTACAAAAGGTAATGGTTCGCGTGTAACAGCATCCACCACTTTACCAGTAATTTTGGTAGTTTGTGCCTGTGAGCGGGAATTGAGAAGTGAAAATGAAGCAAACAGAAGAAACAGAATAGAACTGTATCTTCCCTTTTCGGAAAAGTAAGCAGCGATATAATTTCGTTTATAATTTAGTTTACTCATTCCGTTTGTCACCTAACTTCAATTCTTATTCCGAGAATGAAGGAGATGAATTTTGTTATTAATAAATTAGTGATGTAGTTCCTCCCAAAATTCTACGGCCCTTCGTGTATGAGGAATAACAATAGTTCCGCCAACAATATTAGCAACAGCAAAAATCTCGAACATCTCCGGTGTGGTAACACCAAGTTCAAAACATTTCTTTAGATGATATTTTACACAATCATCGCAGCGAAGTACCATAGAAGCTACCAGTCCCAGCATTTCTTTTGTAGAAGAGGAAAGTGCCCCTTCGGCATAAGTAGCGGTGTCAAGGCTAAACAATCGTTTCAGCACAAGGTTATCTTGTCCCAGAATTTTTTCATTCATTCTGGCCCTATACTCATCAAATTGTTTTACCGTATCGCTCATGTTTGATTGTAATTTATTTTATGCCTGAATTAGTCTTGCAATGGCGAATGCACATCCTGCAGCCAATGCCCCTATTACAGCAACTTTTAAGGCTCCTGTTATCGGATTCATTCCGGTCATTTTGGATTTAAAATATCCGAAAATAAGTAAACTGATGATGGCAAATAATGCCGAATACTTCAACCCTGTTATTCCATCATCAACAAAAAAGTATGGAAGCAAAGGTACAAAGCCTCCAACTATATAAGAGGCTCCAATGTTGAATGCCGACTTACCTGCGCGTTTCGGATCGGGTTTGTCCAATCCCAGTTCGTGCTTCATCATAAAAGTAACCCAGCGGTCGTCATCTTTTATTATCTCGCGTGTAGCTTTTTCTTGCACTTCTTCACTCAGACCAAGTTCTGCAAAAAAATCTTTTACTTCTTGTTTTTCTACATGAGGCAAATCTTTTATTTCCTGATATTCTCTTTTAAGTTCGCTGTTATAGTGGTCTTGCTCCGTTTTTCCGGCCAAGTAACCTCCCAATCCCATAGCGATAGAGCCGGCAGCTATTTCGGCTATTCCGGCTATCACGATAAGGTGAACATCTTTTACCGCACCGCTTAGTCCTGCTGCCAATGCGAATGGTACAGTTAATCCATCCGACATACCGATAACGATATCCATTAGGGTTTCCGAACTGGTGAGATGTTGCTCTTTATGGTGATGAAGATGTGTTTCCATTCTTAATGTTTTGCTGAATTAATCACTATCAGTCTTTAAATATTATTTTTTAGTGGCTTCGACAGGAATCGAACCTGTATCTAAAGTTTAGGAAACTTCTATTCTATCCATTGAACTACGATGCCTGTGTAACTTTTTATTTTTTATTCAATATCTTGAATCCTTTTCCATGAATATTGATTAGCTCAATCGAATCGTCAGCTTTAAGGTATTTGCGCAGCTTGGCAATGTATACGTCCATACTACGTCCGTTGAAATAATTGTCGTCACTCCAAATTGTTTTTAAAGCAAAATTTCTGTCCAGAAAAGTTTCTCTGTTCAGGCAAAGTAATTTCAATAATTCGGCTTCTTTAGTGGTTAGTTTTTGCTGAACGCCTTTTATCTCCAAAGTTTGACGAGGGTAGTCGAATTTAAACTTGCCTATTTCAAATTCTTTCTGCTCGGTATTCTTCACCATTTTATTATCAGTTCTGCGAAGTATTGCTTTTATTCTAAGCAATAATTCCTCCATGCTGAAAGGTTTTGTGATGTAGTCGTCAGCTCCAGCATTGAATCCATCAATAGCATCTTCTTTCATCGACTTGGCGGTGAGAAAAACAATAGGAATATCGTTTTCAATCACTCTGATATCTTTTGCCAACGTATATCCGTCTTTCAAAGGCATCATCACATCGAGAAGACAAATAGCAAATTTCCCTTTTGCAAAAACATCATACGCTTCCATCCCATCCTTTGCCCAGGTGGTTGAATAGCCTTTTGCATCCAGATATTCTTTTAACAGACTTCCAAGATTAGTGTCGTCTTCTGCTAACAAAATTCTTACTTTTTCCATAGGTTTACTTTATTATTTTAAATTTAATTACTCTGTCGGATTTGTTGGCAAATATACGATGAAAGTACTTCCTTTATTCAGTTCACTTTCCACTTTTATTGAACCACCGTGTTTTTCTACTACTGCTTTTACATAGCTCAATCCCAGCCCGAAACCTTTAACGTTATGAACATTTCCGGTATGTACCCGGTACATGGTGTCGAATATGCGATGTTGATTTTCTTTACTTATCCCAATTCCGTTATCTTTAACGGAAATGATAATTCCCTCTTTATGCGACCGTGTGGTGATGCTTATCAACGGCTTTTCTTTAGAATATTTAAGTGCATTATCAATCAAATTAAAAACGATATTAGTGATATGTACTTTGTCGGCATTGATAATATGATTCTCTGCTTTTAAATCGGTGGTTATTTCGCCTTGTTTGTTTTCCACTTGAAGTTTTATGTTCGAAATAGTTTGGTCAATTAAGTTGTGAATATCGGTGCTTTGCACTTTTAGCTTAAATTCTCCTTTGTCCAGTATGGCTGTTTGAAGGATGTTTTCTACAAGCAAACTCAATCGCTTGTTTTCGTCCTTTATCATCTTCATGTATTTGTTCGTTCTTTCCTGCGACTTTTCTACAGAAGCATCCGCCAACACTTCGCATGCCAGAGAGATGGTGGAGATTGGTGTTTTGAATTCATGGGTCATGTTGCTGATAAAGTCGTTCTTTATTTCCGATAGTTTTTTCTGCCTTAAAATAGTTGCAATGGTGTAATAAAAGGAAAAAATGAGTATCACCATAAACCCTACCGACACCAGCAGAATGAACCACATCGAACTGATGATATACTTATTTTGATTTGGAAAATAAACCGAAAGGTATTGTGGTTTTATAAAAACATTTTCCGGAGAAAGGTTTATTTTATACTTGGAACCGTATAACAATCTGTCCGTCTCTGTTAACTTGGCCGAATCAATAGGAATGGTTTTAGATGCTGTTATTCCGTATATAAACTTTGCAGAAATTCCTTTTTCCTTGAGCTGAATATCCAACAGCGAATCCAAGAGTAATGTATCCACCTTACGGTTATTATCGTTGTATATATTAACACTCACCAGCTCATCAAAAATATCGTTTACCATTTCTTTTTTATGAGCAAACCATTTATTGCGAAACTCCCCGGAATCTAGTTTTGGTATATAAAGAGGGCCATCATTATCTATTCTTGAATCCAGATTTCGTGAAATGGAATCGCTGGAATAACTTTTTAGTCTCGTTTTGGTAACCATAAAACCACTGCTGTCGGCCGAGTACTCCTCATAAATTTTAACATTCACACGGTCTTTTTGTAAAGAAAATCCGCGCTTGTCCGACATGTTTCTCCTTACCAGTTTCGAATTTTGTTTCACCGAATCCTGAGGAGTGTACCAGCGTATACCCTGTTTTCGGAAATTTATTTTCTTGCTCATGTTGGCAGCGGTCAATTTTTTTTCCATCAGCGCCACCACATTATTCAATGAGGTTACCACATTTTCGTCAAACCGCTCTTTGCCTATGTTTATAGCATTGTTCACCCAGTAGGCTTGTATCGCCACCAGTCCGGCCAGCGCAACACTGGCCACTATTGTTAATGCTCTTAAATTATTACTGTTCATCAGCCGGTTTTTTATTTGCCATGCTTACTTTTTGTTTGCTTTAAATCTTTTCGAAAAAAGAATGCGCTAAGTTTTTAGTTATTTCCCTTTAGGGCTTGCATACATCTTTTCTTTCAGAGCCTTCACCCCTTCATCATTCAGGTATTCATCATAGGTCATTCTTTTATCGATGATACCGTTTGGTGTAAGTTCAATAATGCGGTTAGCCACTGTTTGCACAAATTCGTGGTCATGCGAGGTAAACAATGCCACATGTTTCCAGTCTTTCAACGCATTGTTAAATGCCGTAATCGATTCCAAATCGAGGTGGTTTGTTGGTTCGTCAAGTATAAGGCAGTTGGCATTGGTTAGCATCATTCGCGAAACCATGCATCTCACCTTTTCGCCTCCAGAAAGAACATTTGATTTTTTAAATGTTTCTTCACCGGTAAACAACATTTTTCCAAGAAAGCCTCTGACATACGTTTCGTCTTTGTCTTTCGAAAATTGCCTCAACCAATCTATCAGATTATCATCTCCTTCAAAATATTTTGAATTCTCGTTGGGCAGATACGATTTAGTAATAGTGCTTCCCCAGGCAAATTCTCCTTTATCAGCTTTCAATTCATCCGTCAGTATTTCGAAAAACGAAGTGATAGCTATGTGTTCTTTTGATAATATAACCACCTTGTCGCCTTTGGTCATGGTAAAAGTAATGTCCTTAAACAGCACATCTCCTTCTGCCGAGAGTTTGCTTAAATTTTCTACCGATAGAATTTGATCTCCGCAATCACGGTCAGCTTTAAAAATAATACCCGGATATTTTCGTGTGCTTGCTTTAATATCGTCAATCACCAGCTTTTCGAGCAATTTTTTACGACTTGTAGCTTGTCGCGATTTGGAAGCATTGGCACTAAAACGTTCCACAAACTCCTGCAACTCCTTGCGTTTATCTTCCACTTTTTTATTCTGGTCGCTGCGCTGACGCAATGCCAACTGACTTGATTCGTACCAAAAGGTGTAATTGCCTGTAAATACAGATATTTTATTAAAATCAATATCCGCTATATGAGTACACACGGCATCCAGAAAATGTCGGTCGTGAGACACAACAATAACCGTATTTTGAAAATCGGCCAGGAAATTTTCCAGCCATCCAATTGTTTCCACATCCAAATCGTTGGTAGGCTCATCCAGCAGTAATATATCCGGATTGCCAAAAATAGCTTGAGCCAAGAGAACTCGCACTTTTTCTTTACCATTAAGGTCACCCATCAATTTATCGTGATACCATTCTTTCACTCCCAGTTCGCTCAGTAAGTTGGCAGCATCGCTTTCGGCATTCCATCCATTCATTTCGGCAAACAGATGTTCGAGCTCTGCGGCTTTTACCCCGTCAGCATCAGTAAAATCGGGCTTGGCATAAATAGCATCCTTTTCTTCCATCAGTTTCCACAACTTTTTGTTACCCATCATCACGGTTTGTAAAACCGGAAAAGCATCGAAAGCAAAGTGGTTTTGACTCAACACACTCATCCTGTCTCCGGCATCCATTATTACCTGCCCTGTGGTAGGTTCTATTTCGCCCGAAAGTATTTTCAAAAATGTTGACTTGCCTGCACCATTGGCCCCTATAACCCCATAGCAATTGCCGGGGGTAAACTTAATACTTGCTTCATCAAACAACACTCGCTTTCCGTATCGTAACGAAACATTTGAAACTGATATCATTCTTTTTCTTTTTTACTTTTTTTAGAAACGCAAAGATAATTTAATTGTCCGTTCTATTTCCCCTTTTATTTTTTTTTAATAACAAGTTATGTTTGTCACTTTTTCCTCCTCCTAATAGGCTGCAACTAAAGTGAAAGTAGTTATTTACGGACTTAAATTTTTGCAACGGTAATTTTGTCAGGAAAATGATAAATTCATATCTATGGGTAGTTTTTTATTCATTGTTTCCAATCTTTAATTTTTTCTGCAAAAGAAGGATGTTTTTTGAAGCCGAAAAGACCCGAAATCGGCATTTCGAGATTTCTTTAAAAGAAAAGCAGAAAACTTGAAATGGAGAAAAGGTGAGTAAGTTAGAAAAAATAATATACCCTAAACGGTATTTAATTCGTTTACAACACATATCACTTTTGTGACAATTTACAGAATTGCCTTTGAAAGTAAAAATGGACTCAAAAGCGGGAAAAGCCACAGTACGAAAAGAGGCGAAATTAAGTAGGCCCCGAGTATACAATTGCAAGTTTAATTTCTTCCTAGAATAATAAATCATAAACCGAAAACAAAAATGTAATTATTAATTTAAATACTGAAAATTAAAAGGCCTTGATAGATTTAAATAGTTAATGACTACCTTTGGTTTAATTTTTGAAGCAAGAAGAAAATGAAAATAACTTTAATTAAATATCTGATACTATTCTTCGGCTTGGATGGTGTTTGGTCGGCTATGGCTCAAGGGCCGGAAATAGAGTGGCAAAAAAGTTTTGGAGGTTCGGCTGCCGACAAGGCGATGGCTGCCATACAAACGCTGGATGGAGGATATTTGGTTACTGGCAGCACAGAGTCGGTGGATGGAGACGTAACAGATAACAAAGTAAAACTTAATTGCTGGTTGATCAAACTGAAAAACACCGGCACCCTAGATTGGAAAAAATGTGTGGGAGGCGAAACGGCTCATCAGGCCAATGATATGGTGGAAACAAAAGACCGCTGCATAGTGCTTGCAGGAAGCACAATGCTGAAAGGCGGCAATTATACAGGCGAACATGGCAATGACGATTACTGGATAACCAAGTTGAATGTGTACGACAATATGCAATGGTCGCGCGTGTATGGAGGAAAATCTGATGATGTAGCAAAATCAATTCAACAAACCACCGATGGAGGATATATAGTAGCAGGCTGGGGAGGCCTGAACGGAAATAATATTATTAGACGAAGTTTAGGAGGAACCGATTTCTGGTTAATGAAGTTGAATAAACAAGGAGGAATAGTATGGCAAAACAGTTTGGGAGGAAGCGGAATGGATAATGCGTCAGGTGTCGTTGAAGCTGCTGACAGAGGTTATATAGCTGCCGGATATTCGAGTTCAAATAATTTTAATGTAACAAATAATCACGGTTCCACCGATTGCTGGTTGGTGAAAGTGGATACCGGTGGCATTAAAGAATGGCGAAAAAGTATTGGAGGCAGTGGTTTAGATTATGCCTACAGTATTAGACTGACCAAAGACAAAGGTTTTATTATTGCAGGTGCCACCGAATCGACTAACGGGGATGTGCAGGGTAATCATGGTGGTTCTGATGCGTGGATTATTAAAACGGATAGTGCTGGAAAGATAGATTGGCAAAAATGTTACGGAGGGAAAAATAATGATGTAGCTTATTTTGTCGAACAAACTAAAGACGGTGGTTATATTTTTTCAGGCAGCAGTAATTCTGTGGATGGAGATGTTACAGGTAATCATGGAGGAACCGATGTATGGATTGTGAAATTGGATAATAAAGGCAATCTGCAATGGCAAAAAAGTTTAGGAGGAACAAAAAACGAACAATCGAAAACAGTGCATCAAACTAATGACGGAGGTTACATTATTTCTGCTTTCAGCGAATCCTCAGATGGTGACTGTGCCGAAAATAAAGGCAATTACGATTTTTGGGTTATCAAACTAAAACCGTAATATGAAATATCACTTACGCATAATTATATTGTTAGTGCTAGGTTTATGGTGCATGTCCGCCATTGCTCAAGATGAAGACAAAGCAAAAGTGGACACCCTAGATGCAAATACCATTGTTATTAAAGCCGGCAATGTGAAAGTGGATAGCGCCATGGCTCATGAAAAAAGAAAGGATAGTAAAGGGGCTAATCGACTATATGCAGACGCGATAAAAGAATACAAAAAGCTTATCAAAAAAGATAAGGAGATGTTTGCTCCTTATTATTATATAGCCAAAGTACAATTCAAAACAAAGGATTATCAGGAAGCCATAACCAATTATACGAAAGCTATAATCATAGACTCAACCCATGATGATGCATTCAGAGACCGAGGAATTGCAGAGGTTGAGTTATCAAAATTTGATGAAGCAAAAAAAGATTTTAATATCGCCTTAAGTTTAAACCCTAACGACCCAGTAACTCTTTACAACCGAGGGAAGCTTGCTGAGAGAGGAAAAGACAAACAACCTTGCTTCGAAGATTATGAAGCCGCATTGGATTTAAAACCCAATTATCCGGATGTGCTTTTCAGAAGAGGGATGTTATATGCTAACGTGAAACAAGATTATATTTTGGCTGTTGGAGACTTTAATAAAGTAACGGAGCTGGATTCTTCCTATTATATTGCTTATTTCTGGAAAGGAAAAGCATATTATTTGGGAACTGATTACAAATCGGCCAATGCCGAACTGAGTAGATTTTTGCAAATAGATTCGAATAGTGTGGAAGCTCTGATAATGCGTGGTGCGGCACGGTTAAATTATGATGATTACTCGAATGCAATCCGGGATTTTGATGACATCATAAAGTTAGAACCTAAAAATTTTATTGCACTTGCCAATCGAGGTCTAGCTAAAGGGCAATTAAAAAATTATAATGGAGCGTTGGAAGATTTGGATTTGTCGATTAAAATAAAAGGAGACTACTCCCCCGCATACATCAATAGAGCTATGGTGAAATACATGAATAAAGATAGAAAAGGCGGATGCGCAGATTTGCGAAAAGCCGATGTACTAAACCATCCAAAGGCATACGAGTTATTGCAGAAATATTGCAAATCGGAAGTGAAATAATTTCTAATATAATTTAAAAACCTTCAATAGTTTTTGGTTCCTGCCCTACCCTGTAAACAATGGTGAGGTGTGTTCCTTCCGAGTCAAAAACAACTTTAACAAAACCTGTAGATTTATCGTCCTGAAAGAGGGAATCAAATTTTTTATTGCTTCGTAGTTTCGACAACTTACTTCCACTTCCACTCACCACATACCTGTTCCTGCCGCGTATCAAGCATTGTATATTGTGGTCGTGACCGGATGCATATACGATGTTGTTGTAATGATTAAATATTGTGATCATTTTGTTTCGCATCTTTTTATAATTCGGCTGAGCCAAATCTTGAGAATACAACCTAAACAGACCAGCAAAACCAAACACACAAAATGGTGTATTGTTGATCAAAAACCGAACAGGCTGCCGACTTTTAGAATGTTGCCCATTGGTAAACACTGGGTGATGGCCAGCAATAACAACCTGTTCGTTGTTAGTTTGTGCAACTTTAAGCAAACTATCTAACCGAGCGAAAAATATTTTCTTAGTGTTTTTTACTGTCCCCATTTTATTCTTTTTGTAACGATGCAAGAACCATTGTGTGTCGATAATGATAAGACGTAACTTATCATTAAGCATCACCGAAGCAGGGCCAGGTAATCCTCCAGAAGGAAGAAACACCGCTGCGTCCCTATTTGCCAACTCAGAATGGTTGTGCAAATATTGGTTAATGTATTTTTCCTGATAATTAATTTTCTTTAAGCCTCCGGCAGCCTGTGCATCCCAATCATGATTACCGGGAATAAAATAAACCTGACCTTTGTAGTTGTTTAATATATTTAATTGTGATTTCAAATGTGAAGCAGAAACTGCATCCGCACTCAATCCCGAAGGGTACACATTATCGCCTAAAAAAACAACAGCACTATTTGGATGGGCTATCAATTCATCTTGCAACATCAATAAGGCTTTTCCGGAAACAGTATCTTCACCTGAATCGCCTATCAGATAAACAGGATAACTAGAAGTTACCTGTGAAAAAAGAGTTGATGAAAAAAGAAAACAAACAAAAAACAAAAAATTACGGAAGCGCATTCTTATTAAAATCAGGCCCGAATAAATTTAATTGCATCGCTCAGGCCCCTTATAATATCTGACGCAACCATTGTTTCCTGTGTTTTTTTTGTGGATGCAAAATCTCCTGCAAGGCCATGCAAGTAAACTCCCTGCAAACAAGCCTGAAGGGAAGAATACTTTTGAGCTATCAGAGATGTAATAACTCCTGTTAATACATCACCACTTCCTCCAGTTGCCATTCCTGGGTTACCCGTTGAATTAAAAAACACCTCGCCAGAAGGAGATGAGATGGAAGTATGAGCCCCTTTCAAAACAACGTATGCCCTATATTTTCTTGAAAACTCTATTTGTTGTAAGAGTCTCTCATCAGAACCGGAAACCTTTCCTACCAGACGTTCGAATTCTTTAATATGCGGTGTAAAAATACAATCAGGAGGTATGAATGAAAGCCATGTTTTATTTTCAGCTAATATATTAATAGCATCCGCATCAAAGACAATCGGCACAACAGAATTTTGTATTAGTAATTTCAAAACATTTTGAGTTTGTTTATCCATACCTATTCCGGGGCCAACACCAATAGCGTTATAATTTTCAAGTTGGATATTGTCCGTAATAAAATCGGCAGATGAATCTACATCCGCCATAGCTTCTGGGTTGGTTATTTGAATTATTTGGTAACCACAAGCCGGAACTCTGACGGTAACCAAACCTGTTCCACTTCGGATACAAGCCTTGGACGAAAGCACAGCAGCTCCCATTTTACCTTTACTACCGGATACAATTAAAGCGTGGCCGAAATTGCCTTTGTGAGCAAGACTGTTTCGCTTTTTAAGTATAGCTCGGACATCTTCCTTAGTTAATAAGTAATAATTTGCTTTTGTATTCGAAATAAATTCCTGGCTCAGTTCAATATCTAGAATAGTGAACTTCCCAACAAACTTCTCATTCTCTGAAAACATAAAAGACAATTTCGGGAACTGAAAACTTAATGTATAATCAGCATTTAAGATAGGATCATTTTTCGAATTAAGACCATCACAAAACAACCCTGAAGGGAGATCAATAGATATTTTTTCGCAAGGTAAATTATTTATATATTTAATGCAATCTGCAAGCAAGCCTGCTGTAGGTTTATTAATGCCTGAACCAAGAATTGCATCAACAATAACATTCGTATTTTCATTATCAAATTTTACAAGCTTGAGATCGTCAATTGTATTTATTTCTGCTATCTCGATTCGGTCTTTTATTCGTGCATAATTGATATTGAAATTATCACTTCTCCTGTCCGAATGATTTAGTACTACCACCTTCACTACTTGACCTTCTTCCTTAAGTATTCGAGCAATGGCCAAGCCATCAGCCCCATTGTTTCCATTTCCACAGAAAACAATAACTTCAGAACTTAAGTTTGTGCTTTTTTGTATCCATTCGTAACATGCCAAAGCAGCTCTCTCCATCAAAGCAATGGAAGTTATGGGTTCATTCTTTATTGTGAATTTATCCGCTTCACGAATCTGGTCAACCGAAAATATTTTCATCGCAGTAATTTTAGTATGTAAGCAACAAAGATGATTAGAGAAGAGATAATAAAAGCATACTTCACAACCATTGCCCCGTATTTAAATTTAAAATACAAATGTAAGCAAGTAAAACTTAAAGTAAAAATAATGGGAATAAGTGCAGGATACAAATACAAGCTTTCTGAAAGATTTCCCTTTAACAATTCAATTACGGCTCGCTGCATTCCGCAACCTGGACAGTCTATTCCGGTCATTGCTTTGTAAGGACAAGTGAGAAGATGGTTTTCGAGCCAATGAACAAATAGAATCATGCGGATATAAATAAAAAGAGGACGCAAGCGTCCTCTTGAAAAGTCATTTCAAATTACTTAATGTCTTCCCAACATTTCCCACGGCATTCCTGAAATAAAGGCGCCTATCATTGCAACATAAATAATGATAATCACTAAATATAACGATGATAAACAAGTGCCGATAATTGCACAAACACGACCAGCTTTCATATTTTTATACGAAACCTCATTATACAATCCGGGATTTTCGTTGTAAATTTTGTGTGCCTTACTTGATAACACTAAGGCTATAATTCCCAAAACAATTCCGATAATTCCGTAACAAAAGCAACCTACAATAGAAATAATACCCAACACCAAAACAGCTGTAGCATTTGGTAATTGCTGCTGACCGAAGGGTTGAGACAACTGTTGTTGGAATTGTTGGTTAATGTTTTGCTGATTAAAATTGGTTTGATTCTCCATCGTTATTGATTTAAATTTTTTTCGAAAATAGAAAGAATAAATTTACAGGCAAAATAATGTTAAGAAATAAGTTCAGAATGAATTTTCAAAATTTGAGGAATGAGTAAATGTTGTTCATCATTATGAACAACAAATTGCGACCTTGCCATCTTATCTTCATCACTCATCTGATTAAGGATACGTTGTTCTACTTGCTCCATTGTTATATTATCTCTTTTCATGGCTCGTTGAATTTTTAAAGAAACAGGCGCTGTAACTGTAATAACCATATCCACTTGTTTATATGCCCCACTCTCAAACAGAATAGCTGCTTCTTTTAAAATGTAAGGATGCTGTTTTTTTTCTTCAACCCATTGCTCAAAACGATGCCCAACTGCAGGGTGTAGAATGGCATTTAATTGTTCCAGCTTTTCTTTATTATTAAAAACAACGGAAGAGAGTAGCATTCTATCAACAAAACCTGAAGCAGATAAAACGGCATCACCAAACGCTTCGAGGATTTTTCTTTTAATATCGGCATCATTGAAAAGCAATTTCTTCGACTCATCATCTGCGTAAAAAACAGGTGCGCCAAGCAATTCGAAAACCTTACAAACGGTAGTCTTCCCACTTCCTATTCCTCCTGTTATTCCTACTTTTTTCATATCTATTTTTTAATAATAAACTCGACCTTTTCAGGATTTAGTTTTACAGCCTTGATTTCTGATGGTGATGTAACAAGAAGCACTTTTAATTTATTGTTTCCGGTTTCTATTTTTTTGTAATCAACCACCGCTCGAAATTGTGAAGAATTAATCTTTTCATAATTAGTAAAAGCCACGTTATATTTTACCGAAACCTTATCTGGAAACGTTTTTAATCCTAATCCTAATGGAAGATTTTCTACCTCTATTGGCAATTCGATATTGGCTTCAGTATACCTGGTAACATTGAGAGTGGCCATTACGGTAGGCTGAGACAAATCAACATATTTCATCAATGGAGTTTTTTTCAAAGATAACTTAACAGAAACAGAATTGGTAACATTCTTTAGGGTCACCGGTATTGTTTCTACGAAGTTGATTTTATCCACGATGTCTGCGGCACCCGAAATGTCGACAAATGCAGGTGTTAGAATTATGCTGTCTTTTTGCTGGAACTGATTTTGAAAATTTATTGTTACACTAGGTTTAACAGGTACTCGTTTGGATGTTTTTTTATTGAAATTCAGAAACACTGTATCCGGAATAACGCGAACAATTTTAATTTCATTACTAAACTGTGCTGTAATTTTATCTATTCGTGAATTGCTTAATAAATAATAATGGTTCTTGACAGCAAGTGGTGCCACATCTTTCAAATCTATTGAGATTACCTCCCTTTGGTGTTTTATTTTATACCATAATAAATTGAAGCCTGAAGACTCTATTTGAATATCGATACTCTCGGGCAAACGATTGGAGACAACTTTATCAAAAGGCAGGTTAATATAATTTACCGGAAAGTTAACTGTAATGGTGTACTGCCGGGAAAGCGTCATCAGCAACCAGAAAAAGACAGAAATAGCAACACAAAACAAAAAAGTTATTACTCTTCTGTTTAAACGAATACTATTATCAATCGAAATTTTATTCTTCTTGCCTACCACAGTTCATGCATATTTACAGGATACAAAATTAAGAAAGAGATTAACAAAAAAATAGCGTTGAGCAATTTAATTCACCCAACGCTATTTATAAAAAAGCTAATTTATTATTTAGGATCAGCACCAATTAAAGTTGAAGAGTCCATAGACACAGCACTTTTTTCGATTTTTAATTTGTGACCACCTTCAACCTCGATAATAAAAGTTTTTTCCTGGACTTCGATTATCTTAGCATGAATGCCTCCAATGGTAACGATTTTATCACCTTTTGCAATATTCTCACGAAATTTCTTTTGCTCCTTTGTTTTTTTCAATTGAGGACGAATCATAAAAAAATAAAATACCACGATGATTAAAATCAAAGGAATAAATTGTCCGATAGGGTTTCCTCCTGTAGTTCCACCAGCCATTAATAGTGTGTTTGTCATTTTTGTTTTTGTTTAATTATTATTTATTGTTGATTTAAATTTACTATTCTTCAGGTACATTAATTGTAGATGTGATGGTCAAAATTTTGGTACTTGGATTGCAATTAGTAACCAAAGTTACTGTTTTCTCCACTACTCCTGATTTCCCTTCGCTATTGAAAACAACATCTATTTTCGATTCTTGTCCTGGTTTAACAGGCCCTTTTGGGAAAGTAGGAACAGTACAACCACAACTACCCTGAGCAGAAGAAATAATTAAATCAGATCCTCCTGTATTTTTAAATACAAAAGAGTATGATACTTTTTCTCCCTGCGTAATTTTTCCGAAATTGTGCTTTTCTTCAGTGAAGGCCATTACAGGTGCCGAACCCGGAACGGCTGGCTTACCTGAAGCGGTTGCAGGCACATTAATCACATCTGTAGAGATACTATTTGCGTCCTCTGTCTTAACCTCCTGTTTACATGCAACGGGAATTGCCATCATTACTATTATCCCGAACTTGATACTTAATTTCATTTTTGTTTTATATGTTTACTTTGCTTTTTACTGATAATTATTGATGAACTTACTCCATTAACCCTCGACCTATTTTATTTAGTTTATCCTCTCTATTAAAATCAGAAACCAACTTATCTAAAATTCCATTAATAAACAATTTACTTTTAGGAGTACTGTAAGTTTTCGAAATTTCAATGTATTCGTTCAACGATACTTTCACAGGGATGTTAGGGAAACAAAGGATTTCTGCTATCGCCATCTTCATTAATAAAACATCCATCATGGCAATTCTATCCACTTCCCAGTTTTTAGTTTTTTCGCCAATCATTTTTTCAATCTCTTCATTTCGCAGAATTGTTTGCATAAACAAATCTTTAACAAATTGCTGATCCTCTTCTTTATCTTTATACAATGGCATCAAATTAAAATCAGGAGCAGATTCCTCTGTCATTGACTCGATAGTTTTTACTATTATCGGATTCACCACATAAATATCATCTCCCCAATTCAAGTCTTTTTCTTCATAACCAAAATTCACTAAATCGTAATCAGCTATATTTTCTGTAAAAACGTCAAGAATTAATTTCTTATGTACATTATATGAATCATCCGCATCTGACATGTACTGTTTGTAGTATTCCGAATCTTTAATGTTTTTGAAAATCTTCTTTACCAATTCAAATTCATTATTCCAATTAATTCTTCGGTTATTCATTTCGCGCTTTAGGTGAATGTTTTCACTCAATTGCTGTATGAATTTATTTTCAATGAATTTTAAATTGGGATTCAAATTTTCCTTTGTGGGCAAATGCTTAGTCTTTGCATCTTCCATAATAACGGAGGCAACATGACGTAACTCTAAAAGCAAAGCTAACTGATAAATATACAAGTCATATATTTTATCAATTCCATTGATTAAATCACGCTCACCTTTTGCAAGATCTTTTGAATCGGATTGAAAAAATCCGTACAAAGCTCTCATCACAATTATTCTAATATACCTTCTGTTTAACATTACAAATAAATAAAACTATTAACCTAGTATATCAAGAACTGAATCTTCATTACCAAAACTATTACAAAGAAATTACTAAAAAGTTAATTTCACTTTACCTATGTCAGCAATGCGTTTCTCTGCAAGTCTATTTGCTGCCATATACGTTGGTATATTCTGCTCTTTCGACATTTTAAATATGGAAAGTGTAGTTTGATAAATTTTCTCAGCATGTGCCATCGCTCTTTCGCGATTATAGCCTTCTAATTCATAAAACACATTAATAATTCCACCTGCATTAACAACAAAATCTGGTGCATATAATATTCCTTTTTCTATCACCATTTTTCCGTGTATTGTTTCATCTGCCAACTGATTGTTTGCAGCTCCGCAAACTATAGAGCATTTCAATCTGTTTAATGAATCAGTATTTAGCGTTGCTCCAAGTGCACAAGGAGCATAAATATCCATATCTAAATCAAACAATCCGTTCGCATCAGTAATCACTGTAGCTCCGGTTTCTTTAGCAACTATTTTTAGTCTTTCTTCGTTTATATCGTAAATAGAAACTTTCGCTCCTTCCTTTACCAAATGTTTAACTAAATGTTCCCCTACATTACCTATTCCCTGCACAACTACTTTTTTCCCTGACAAACCATCATCTCCCCATTTTTCCTTAGCAGAAGCTTTCATTGAAAGATAAACACCATAGGCGGTAACCGGTGATGGATCGCCACTTCCTCCCATATTCAATGGCAAACCGCTCACATAATCTGTTTCCATTTTAATGTACTCCATGTCTTTTGTGTTTACACCCACATCTTCGGCTGTAATGTATTTTCCTGAAAGGCTATTTACAAACTTTCCGAATCTACGCATCAATGTTTCATTTTTCTGAGTTTTAGCATCACCAATTATCACAGCTTTACCGCCACCCAAATTCAAACCTGCAGCAGCCGACTTGTATGTCATACCACGAGAAAGACGCAATGCATCAGTCAACGCTTCCATTTCGTTGTTGTATGCCCACATACGTGTGCCCCCTAAACTTGGTCCAAGAACGGTATTGTGAATAGCGATAATTGCTTTTAAACCGGTATCGTTGTCGTTACAGAATAAAATCTGCTCATGATTGTGCAAACTCATCTGAGCGATTACTGGATTTTCTGCCAATGACGATTTCTTGATGTCTCCTACTTCTATCATAATTTTAAGTTTTAAGAATTTATTGTTTGAATCTTTATTTTATAAGTAATTTTGCAACCTTTTAAAAAGAGGAATATTTTTTTTCGCAAAAATATATTTATTTTTTATAAGGCCGACAAAAGTAAGCCAAAATCGCTTATAAAACCGCTTATTTTTGGTAAATTAATTATGATTTTTCCCTTTTTTTAAAACCGCATGGATGAAGTGTGAAAACGAAGCTATAAAAGCCCAAAAGTTGATTGGTAAATTAAAGGTAAAGATCAAACAAAAAAAATTTTCTAACCAAAACGAAAGAAATTGAAATCATTAAAACACATAAATAAGTACTTTATTAAATACAAATGGAGATTGCTGCTGGGTATTGTTTTTACAGCTGTATCAAACATTTTTGCAGTTTATTCGGTCACTTTTGTACGAACGGCATTCGATTACCTCAAAGAGATTCAGGCCCATCCGGCAATCGGGGATGAACCTTACAAACAACTTTGGTTGTATGCAGGAATGATTCTTGGGCTTGCTTTAATCAGCGGTTTTTTTCTCTTTCTGATGCGTCAATCTATAATTGTGATGTCGAGACTTATTGAGAAAGATCTAAAAAATGAAATATTTAATCAATATCAGAAACTGGATATTGGCTTTTACAAACGCAACAATACAGGAGATTTGATGAACCGCATCAGTGAGGATGTGAGTCGCGTTCGTATGTATATTGGTCCGGCAATAATGTATATTGTTAACACAATTATCACTTTTGCACTTACCATCTCTGTTATGATTCACGTAGATTTAAAACTTACGATGTATGTATTGCTGCCATTACCTTTTCTTGCAATTTCAATCTATTTTGTAAGTAGCATTATTAATAAAAAAAGTACAGAAGTTCAGGAACAGCTTTCAAATATTACTACTCAGGCACAAGAATCGTTTTCAGGAATTCGTGTATTGAAGGCTTACGGACGAGAAAAGCACTCGGCAGGTGAGTTTGAAAAACAAAGTAATGAATACCTGAAACGAACACTGGGACTGGTTAAAACAGAATCGCTTTTTCAACCGGCCATGATTCTACTCATCGGGCTGAGTACCATTTTTACTATATATATAGGAGGGATGCAAGCCATTTCCGGAAAAATATCTTACGGTAACATTGCCGAATTTATTGTTTACGTTAACAGACTTACCTGGCCTATCGCCTCACTGGGATGGGTAACCTCTCTTATTCAAAGAGCAGCTGCATCACAAACCAGAATTAATGAATTCTTACTCACCGAACCGCAAATAGTGAACTCTGTAAATCAGGAAACCTTAATCAAAGGAGATATTGAATTCAAAAATGTTTCGTTCGCTTATCCCGATACAGGAATTATGGCACTCAACACTATTTCATTTGTTATCAAACATAATACATCTTTAGCGATTATAGGCCGCACAGCATCAGGAAAATCGACCATTGCCAATTTGCTATGCAGGTTATATGATGTGGATAAAGGCGAAATTTTGATTGACTCAAAAAACATTAAACAGCATAATTTATTTTCGCTTCGCAATCAAATTGGTTATGCTCCGCAGGAGGTATTTCTTTTTTCAGAAAGCATTGCCAACAACATTGGTTTTTCTGTGCCCCCTCCTGCCATTTCAAGTGCGAAAGAATCAGAAGAGGCGAAGCGAATTCGAAAGGAAGCGATAGAAAAAGCCGCAAAAAATGCAGCCATTTATTCGAATATTATTGAATTTCCTGAAAAATTTGAAACGATGGTTGGCGAGAGAGGCATTACCCTTTCCGGAGGTCAGAAACAACGTATCTCCATTGCTCGAGCGCTCATAAAAAAACCCCAACTGCTGATATTTGACGATTGCTTGTCGGCTGTGGACACAGAAACTGAAGAAGAAATTTTAAATAACCTCAAAGAAGTTATGAAAAACAAAACTTCGGTTATTATTAGCCACCGAGTTTCTTCCGTAAAAAATGCAGATAATATTATTGTGCTCGACCAAGGGCAAATAGTGGAAGAAGGGAAACATCAGGAACTAATGGATAAACAAGGTGTATATTTTGATTTGTACAAAATGCAGCTCCTGGAAGAAGAAGTGAACTGATGATACTTACCAAAACAGGCACCGCATTATCAAATTATCAAATTATCTCTGAATAATTCAGGTTAACGGATTAATCAAAATGAAGGTATGATTAGCAATAAACGAATTTTACATAAAAAAGTTATTAACAAACCTTGCGAATACTGATAATTATACAAACATTTGTCGACCGTATTAAACAAGACGATAAACTTTTAAAATAAAACGATGGAAGAAGGAAAAGGAAGAAAAGGTTCTGATAGAGAAGAAATTTTTTCGAAAGTATTAAAGGCAGGAAAAAGAACTTACTTTTTTGATGTAAAAAACACCAGAAATGAAGAACTCTATTTAACCATTACAGAGAGCAAAAAAAGAATAGATGATGATGGACGATTCGTTTACGACAAACATAAAATATTTTTATACAGAGAAGATTTCGAAGATTTTGTTGAATACTTGAATGAGGTAGTTGGTTATGTTAAAAAAAACTCACCTGATCAGGAACCTCGAAGTCAGGAGCCTCGCGAGACTCGTGAACCGAAGAAAGATTTCTATCCGAACGAATCGAAACCCGTATCTTCATCCGATTTATCTACCGATAGTTTTACAAATATAAGCTTTGAAGACCTCGACAAATAACTAAATTGAGTCGCAAAAAGAAATCCTGTTCCGAGTAAAGTCGAAACAGGATTTTTTTTATTTCACCCCTTTGATGGTTGTAAAAAATGGAGTGATTAGTGAATTAATTAAGACAAGTTGGTTTGTTAAATTGGATGGAGATACTGAACCAGGCAGCATAAATAATCCAAAAGTGGCTACATTTTCAACAATTAATCCCTATTCTTCATCACATTTGGCTCGCAACTAAGGTAAAAATAGGCTAAAGATTTATCTTTGGTCAATAAAGATAAATCTTTGCCTCATAAAGATAAATCTTTAGTCATTAAAGATAAATCTTTAGTCAATAAAGATAAATCTTTTGCTCATAAAGATAAATCTTTGGTCACTATAGATGCATCTTTGGTTCATAAAGATAAATCTTTGGCCAATAAAGATAAATCTTTCACCTCATTTGTGTAACATCACTTTGATACATTATTCTAAAAGCAATGCGTAAGAGTTAAGAAAAGTTGCAGGTAAATTTAGATGAGACAATAAAGGAAAGCTATACTTTCTATTTATTTTTTTCTGTAAATCCTAATTTCGGTTCTTCGGTTTTTGGCATGTTCTTCGTCATCACAGTAAACCCCTTCGCTACATTTATTAAGCAATTGCGATTCGCCATAACCTTTTGCAAATATTCTCTGAGCCTCTATACCTTCCACAATTAAGAATTCTTTTGCCGACTTTGCTCTCAACTGAGACAATTTCAAATTATACTCCGATGTTCCTCGCGAGTCGGAAAACGAACGAAGCACAATATTATAATTTGGATTATTTTCCAAGATATAAGAAATCTGAAAGAGAGTTTTGATGGATTGAGGCATAATCAAATGTTCATTAAAATCGTAGTATAGATTTTCAATTCCACTCAATGTATCATTCACCTTCAATTCATACTTGAAAGCTGTCGGCAATTCAGCAGGCTTTGCTTTTGAATTTGGACGACTAAATGAGAGCTTCGTGTCATCCACATAAAGTTCTCCAAGCTTTTTAATGTCACTCGGCAAAATGGTGAAATCAAATTTCCCTTTCTTATTTCTTCCAAATTCCTTGATAACATTACCCTTTGCATCGGTTAAATAATATTTCAAACCGTCATCCATTTTAATATCATTCTCGTCTATTGCAAATAAAATACTTTTATCTGTAGGCAAATTAGTAAACTGAAAACCTCCCTTGGCGTTGGTGTGAGTAGTTGCAACTATTTCGCCCTTCTCGTTCACAATATTTACAACTGAGTTTGCTAATGGCACTTTATTTTGATTTGCTATTTTTCCTTTAAAATCAAAACGAAGATCCTTGTCCTCCACGGTCATTTGCTCCAAGGAGTGCTTATCAGATGCAAGGAAAGTGAAATCAAATTTCCCTTTATCTTTTGTTCTGGTGGTTTGTATTTCAGTACCGTTTTTATTGGTAATTGTAATTTTGGTGTTAGGTGTCAATTTCGAATCTGTCTCGTCCACCTGAACTAAGAATGTTTGATCGGCTGGCAAATGACTAAAAACAAAAGCACCTCTACCATTTGTTGTTCCTGTAGCAATTACCTCACCTTTATCATTGAGCAAATTTATTTTGGTATCAGCTAATGGTTGCGAAGCATCTTCTCCCGAAAATAAATTTCCGGCAAAAGTAGTGTTATCAGCTTCCTGAGCCAACTCCATTTCGTTCGGGTCGAGAGGTAAGCGCATAAACACAAATGAACCTCCTTTTTCGTTAATTACAATTACACGAACAATCTTGTTGTCATTATTGGCCATATAAACCTTTTCAATATTAACCAATACAGGATTTGATTCATCAATTTGAACCATATATTTTATATCCGGATCAAGTTTTGCAAATTTAAAATGTCCGTTTTGTTCGGTAACAGCGGTCTCAATCAGCTTACCTTCTTCGGTCATCAATTTTATTTTCATATTCCTCAACGGATCGTTTATGTTCTGGCTGAGTAATAATTTCCCTTCAATTTCCACAAACTTATTAAGTGCTTTAAACGTATAAATATCGTCTGCCCCTTTTCCAGAAGCTCTATCAGACGAAAAATATCCTCGTGTAAAATCATCCAAATACAGTATTCCAAAATCGTCAGTTGACGAATTAAGCGGAGCTCCCAGATTGGTTACTTCGGTATATTTATCATTCACCTTAGTTGCCGAATAAATATCAAGTCCCCCGAATCCGGAATGGCGATCGGATGAAAAATAAAGCATTCCATCTTTACGAATATACGGAAACGCCTCATCATATTTAGAGTTCACCTCATCTCCCATATTTTGCGGAGGTCCCCAACCATCCTCTTCTTTATGGCATCTGTATATATCTAGTCCACCTTTTCCGCCCGGCATATCCGATGCAAAATATAACCATTGCCCGTCAGCCGATATGCTAGGATATGCCAATGAATAAGAAGGGTTATTATATTTAAACGATTTGAACGACTCCCATTTGTTGCCCACCAACACTGCCGAATACAACTGAGGGCGATTCACAAAACTCAAATCACGTTTTCTGAAAACATTATCCACACGGGTGATATACATGGTGGAGTTTTTTTCATCAAAACATAAAGGGCCATCATGAAAATCGGTATTTATGGGCCATCCGAGCAGTTCTGCACTTTTGCCAAGTTGCAAAACAGTGTCCATCTTCTCAACTATCTCAATTGAGTAAACATCCAAATAGGGTTGTTTATTGCGGGTATCCCCGTTGTTATCCAGTAGGTCTTGAGTACGGTCGGAAGTAAAGAGTAATTTGTTTTTAAAAAATACCGGACTGAATTCCGAATGCACTGTATTGAGTGCATCTGCCGGTGTAATTTCAAATCGCTGTGTTTTTTTTACCCACAATTTCACATTGTCGCAAGATTTGATGGCTTCCACCACGCCTTCGTCATTCGGAAATGCATTTAATGTGCGCTGATACTGAACTTTTGCTTCGTCTATTTTATTATTATTTTTCAGAACTTCTCCGTAAAAAAAATAATCGACAGGGTTAATACCTGGTAGTGTTACCAGTCGTGAATAATATTTTTCGGCTTCAGAATAATTACGAGTAATGCGAAGTGAGTTCGAAATTTTTTCGAGCACTTCTGTATCTTCTCCCCTTTTTAGTAATTTTTTGTACAGACCTATCGCCCTGTTGTACTGATAATGTTCGTAATACTTATTCGCACGTTTTAACTGTGCTTGTAGTGATGAAGAAATTACGAATAATAAAAGTAAACAAACTGATTTTATTTTAATCATACCAAACGGATGAATCAATTTTTCTTATTAAAAATATAAATGTCGTGGTGAAAGAATTTTTGATTTTATTAAATTAAAATCATAGCTCAACACCAACTCATGTGTACCTCCTCCAATTTTAGCCAATTGGCCAAATCCGAAATCGAAGGCATATCCAAATTTAAACTTCTCGGTAATGCTTATTTCAGCATACACCACCATATCTTTGGTAGAACGTCCCGAAACACCTACCCATAATCTTTTATCAATATTAAAACTCAAATTAGCATCCACTGTATAAGGTGCGCCTTTGGCTCCTTTTACACAAACAGAAGGATTGAAAATAAAATTATCCGACAATGCCCAGGCTTTCCCGGCAGTCAGAAAATAATGTCTCGAAAAACGAACATCATCTCCATTGAAGGAAGAAACCGTTGTTAACCGCCCATTATAAAGGTGTGTGGCACTAAAACCAATATATTCTGTTCGTGTATAATAATAAATTCCTGCATCTGCCGTAGGCACCAACTGAGAAGTAGAATTATGAGTATTGTATAAATCGCCTTGATCTTTATAGGTTATCGCATCCCAGTTATACGTATAATTATAAACTCCTGCTCGTAAACCAAACGATAATTTTCCGTTTTTTATTTTTATACGATATGCATACGAACCCATTGCTCCAACGCTTTTAGTAGGTCCCACCTGATCGGCAATAATAGCCAATCCCAGTCCAACTTTTTTTCGAGCAAACGGACCATGAACTGTAAATGTTTCGGTTTTGGGAGCTCCTGATATTCCTGTCCATTGAGTGCGTAGGAAAGATGCAGCACTAATGGCCTCTTTACTTCCGGCATAAGCCGGATTTATGGCCAACTGATTAAACATATACTGGCTGTATTGCGGGTCCTGCTGCGCAATAGCACGCCCTCCTCTGCCCGCTCCGAAAAACAGGAAGAAGATAAACGTAATAATCAGTATTCTTTTTTTCATTTAATTTTTATTTGTGCCTTCCGTTTTTCTCCCTTCGGGAAAATGAACGGGGGCTATTAATGCGTTAACTGAACCCAGCCTTTTAGTGTTTTATTCATAATTTCTACCACATAAAAATAGGTAGCATCGGGCATCGCCACTCCATGTGTGTTGGTTCCATCCCAAACCACATTTACATTATCATAACCCGATTTTTTCCAAATCAAATTTCCCCATCGGTTAAAAATCGAAACCGTATTTTCGGGATAATCCGTTATGTGCTCTATAAACCAGGTATCATTGTTTCCGTCTCCATTAGGAGTAATACCAGTATAAAACTCCAGTTCCTGAATACAAGCCACCTGTTCTTCTGTTATTATTACCGAATCATTTATTGTAAAATGTCCATCCGTAACCATATAATGATACACACCGGGAGCCAGATGCGACACAATATTAGTGCTATCCGCCAAAGGCGAATACCAATAATAATGCAATGGCCCAGTGCTTGTAAGCATAGATATAGAAGCTGAGCCGTTATTTCCACCAATACAAGTTGACTGTGTACTCACCAAATTAATGTTTAACGAATTATTATACGGTTGTTGAAAACCCTGTGTAAGGCTTTTTATGGTAAAAGGACTACCGGGAGTAAATGTTTCTATCATCGGTTCGCCAACGGTAAAATCTAAACTACCTGACGGAAACAATCCGCTTCCACCCGTAGTGCCCAAAACCTGCCTCATCGGAGGGTTGGTTTGAACCTGAGCGTAAACTCCTGACACGAATGCCAATATCAAGACAATACAGATGTGTTTTTTACTATTCATACTCTTTTTACTATCATTTTTACCCTTTCATAGGGTTTCTAATAACCTTCTTAAACTTCCTAAGAGCCTTCTACAATTTCTTAAGAAGGTTTTTAAACTTTCTACGAAGCTTCTTATACTATGTAAGAATCTTCTGGAATTTTCTAAGAACTTTCATGGAAAGTCTAAGAAACTTCTCAGACTTTCCACAAACTGCATTTTACTTTTTAATCAATTTGTCAATTAATATTCTTTGTTCTTCGAGTTGTTTTTTCGAGAAACAATTAAATATAATCTAATGGTTATTCTTTTCTAATGTTTCACTTTATTATCCATCATTACTTTTTTACCATCAGGCCCCTCAGACTTTTCGCCTTTAGCTGATTTCCTCTCTTTGTTTTCAGGGTCATTGTCTTTATCATAACCTACGCTTTTTGATTTTGGCTGACCGAACACATCCGGGTTCAAATAAGTACCTTTTTCAACATCTGGTTTATCCTGTTCCACAATGATAGGATGTTTAATTGCATAAGGGTCTTTTCTAACCCCTGTTACCTGCCAGCTCACTTCAATATTTGGAATATTGGTTTTAATTATAAATATACCATCTTCAATTTTCTTATAAACGATAGCCTGAGCAAAGTTTTCACCCATTACAGTAAGCTGATATTTGAAATCCTTATTCAGCATCGAGAAATAGGAAGGAAGAGTAACCGTTGCAGTTCCGTTTTCATCTGTTGTAATGTTGCCGTTATACACATTCATCATATCCGGACTTTCGACAAAACTATGAGAAAGGTATTTGTTTTCAGGGTCGCGTGGGTCATCAATTTTAAACGAGCCCGCTGCTTTAGATAAAGTACCTGACACGTGAACATCACCTGCAAAATAGCCGGCATAATTTACAGTTGCACCTCCAGCGTTTCCGTATACACCATAAGAACCCGAACCGCCATAACCATAACCATAAACCCCATAACTTTGAGACTGTCCGTACCAAGAAGCCGCATAAACTCCATATCTGTTTCCTGCCCCTGTAGCTGTTGTAACAACTTCAGAACGGAGACCATATCCAGTCGCAGTAGTATTGTTGTCCAAGTAGGCAAGATAATTTACTGTATTACCAGAAACGTGAAGCGGATAACCCGGTGATGTAACACCAATACCTAAGTTATTTGCTATATATACATTTCCACCATTAAAATAACCCGCATAATTGTTTGTTCCGCCAGAAGCATCGCCATACACAGCAAAATTATTAATGGCTGGCCCTTGCGAAGCGCCATACAAACCTATTCCATAATTATTATTGGAGGCTCCAAACGCCACACCCATTGTTCCTCTAATGGAAGATGCTGCAATAGAAGAAGAACCATTGACAACTCCCTGTATTGCGTTTGCGTAGGTAAGATATGTCAGTGCTGAGTTATTAACATCTAATTTAGCCGACATACTTGCCGCTGAACTAAACCCAATTCCTGTTTGTCCTTCAATTAACAAACCATTGGATGGAGCAGTTGATGAACCAGAATAAGTGGCACCAATAGTAGCATTCCCTTCCACTTCTAGTTTATTGTTAATAGTACCCGAAGTTCCTATACCCACATTTCCATTATCACCTATTTCTAATCTGATGGAGTTAACTGCGGTACCTACATCATTGTATATTTGTTTAAATTGTAAACCAGAGTTGGCTCCTTCTGAAAGTGCCCACCTATGCATATTATATCTGCGTATTTCAAATACAGTAAAATCAGTTCCCGAAGATGCTCCTGTATTCTCGAATAATGTGGTACCACCTACATTTAACAAATCTCCTGACCAAGCAGGTGAGCCTATATTCACTTTTGAATTATCACTGTATAGATTGCTAGTAACAGCCCATGACGATCCACTATTATAAAGAGTTTGTCCAAAACTTCCTGCAGGTAACCCAGCACCAGTAGTTCCTGGCGTTGCCCAATCTAAAGTTCCGGTAGCATCAGTAGCTATTAAAGAGGAATTAGCTGCCGGAGGATTCGATAATGGTAAAGTCAATGTATAACTTCCTCCCGATTGAGCATTGGTTACACCCGATTGAATAGTAACCGTATTCGCATTAGTAGAATTATTGAATATCAAAGTTCCATTGGTTGAAGATGCTAATCCTAATCGAGCAGCTCCTGTCACATGCAATGGAGATGCAGGAGTAGAAGTACCAATACCCACCTTAACAGCACTTGCACCAGTGCCACCCAACACCATAGTGTTGCTGGCTCCCGCCACAGCATTGTAACCGATAGCAGTTGCGTTGTTCAAGTTACCAACTGCAACGTTAGCCCCATAACCAATTGCTGTGTTATTGCTTCCTGTGGTATTCGATGAAAGTGTGTTATAACCAACGGATGTATTATTAGCTCCAGTATTACTATAAAGTGAATAAGCACCCAACGCTGTATTGTAATTTCCAGTACTACTACGAAGCGAATAAGCACCCAACGCTGTATTGTCTGAACCAGTTGTATTAAACATTAAAGCCTGAATACCAAAAGCTGCATTTTCTGTACCAGCAGTATTAAGTTGCATAGCAAAAGCACCATTAGCGGTATTAAAGCTGGATGTGTTATTCCTTAAGGCCCAAAGTCCGGTAGCAGTATTGTTCGATCCGGAAGTGTTTCCAACAAAAGCACCTGAACCTATTGCAGTGTTACCGTCAGCATTATTACTAACCCCTGCTATGAAACCAATAAAGGTGTTAGTTTGGCCACCTGTGTTAGCATTTCCTGCCTGATATCCTAAAAAGGTGTTTTGCGTACTATTTTCAATTCTACCTGCTCTTTGATTGTTTACTCTTATATTAAACGGTACATCATCAATATTTCCAATAAAATTAGTCCCGTCCACATTTCCAGTATTTCCAGTCACGTTCCAAGCAGATGCTAAGGTAATAGTTGAAACACTTAAGTTTCCAAGTGCATCAGCAGTAACAGTTCCGGGGCCAACCAAACCTGTTATTCTTGCACTTCCTGCCACATGTAATGTAGTAGTTGGATAAGATATCCCTATACCCACATTACCAACATCATCTATTCGCATTCGTTCAGATACAACTGTAGATACACCAGCATTGCGAGTATAAAATGCCAATTGTCCAGAAGTAGTGTGCGTGGCACTCGACCTTGTCTCAATACGAGTTGCTTCCGAATTGTCAAAAGCAGAAAGTACACTCACTTGAGCAATTTTGGCATCACCCGACTGAGTGGAACCTTTTAACTCTAACCCTACCGGAGTAGCATTGGCATACGATTCGGTTGATGAAATGGTAAGAGCTCTCGAAGTTCCCATCACATTCGGATTACTTGTACCAATTCCCACATTACCCGCATTTGTTATAGACATTCTACTTATAGTATTAGTAACAAAATCTAACCCGTTTTGGTTACCTCCGGTGGTTCGTTTAGAGAAGATGGCTTCTCCAGTAGAAGCTTGGTCACCAAACTGCAAAGAGGAAACCGTATTACCTATATTTGTGTTGGCTCCATCCACCCAAACACTACCATCAAATCTACCACCCGCGTTTACATGTAGTTTGGCTCCTGGCGTTGTAGTTCCGATTCCAACATTACCTCCGTTATTAAATATATTACTACTGTTTAATACCCATGAAGAACCATTCCAATAGGTTGTATTACCTGCTGCAGTACCTGCTGCCATAGTACCGGTTGCTCCGGTGGCTCCATTAGCTCCGGTAGAACCTGTCAATCCAACTCCAGTCGCGCCAGTGGCGCCATTTACACCAGTAGAACCTGTCAATCCAACTCCAGTTGCTCCAGTGGCGCCATTAGCTCCGGTAGAACCTGTCAATCCTACTCCAGTCGCGCCAGTTGCCCCATTAGCTCCGGTAGAACCTGTCAATCCAACTCCAGTTGATCCAGTGGCGCCATTAGCACCAGTAGAACCAGTTAATCCAACTCCAGTTGCTCCCGTTGCTCCATTAGCTCCGGTAGAACCTGTCAATCCAACTCCAGTCGCGCCAGTTGCCCCATTAGCTCCAGTAGAACCTGTCAATCCTACCCCTGTTGCTCCAGTGGCTCCATTAGCTCCGGTTGAACCTGTCAATCCAACTCCAGTCGCGCCAGTGGCGCCATTTACACCAGTAGAACCTGTCAATCCAACTCCAGTTGCTCCCGTTGCTCCATTAGCTCCGGTAGAACCTGTCAATCCAACTCCAGTTGCTCCCGTTGCTCCATTAGCTCCGGTAGAACCTGTCAATCCTACCCCTGTTGCTCCAGTGGCGCCATTAGCTCCGGTAGAACCTGTCAATCCTACTCCAGTCGCTCCCGTTGCTCCATTAGCTCCGGTAGAACCTGTCACTCCAACTCCAGGCGCGCCAGTTGCCCCATTAGCTCCGGTAGAACCTGTCAATCCTACCCCTGTTGATCCAGTGGCGCCATTAGCACCAGTAGAACCAGTTAATCCAACTCC